>BNTV01000421.1 GCA_025996865.1 Bacteroidia bacterium | reverse complement strand
GCCGGGTGACGGCAATGGCAAGCGGCAGTTCCGGATCAATATAACGCGAAGCGGCAATCTGATTCACGTCCTGACGGGCGTATGTGATATAGTATTTGGCTTGCAGGTCGTAGCAACCTTCGCCACACATCACAAAATCGGGATGCTGTTTTTGTACCATTTCCAGAAAATCACGACCCAGCAAATCGGCGCCCTGATGCAGGGGGGCAGGGCCGGCGTGGTGGTGATTGGGATTGAAGCATTGCCAGTGTCCGGCGTGATGCTGGTTTTCGTCATAGACCATCCCGTTTGCACCAAGGTCAAGGCACTTCTGAAATTCGCGTTTCAGCGCGTCCCTGCATCCCTGCTCCTGCATGCACAATACTTTGAAACGGCGAATGGTTATGTTTTTGAACTGTGAATAAGTATTGTACGAATATCCGCCGTGGTCACATTCGTCCAGACTGCGTGTCCATGCGACATAATCCTTATATTGGGGAAAACCGTCCCAGGTTACTTCCGCCCAGGTAAATTTAGTGAACAGCAGGATGTTTACCCCCATTTTCTGGGATTCGGCAATGGCTTTTTTTAAGTCGTCAAAACTGCCAAGACGCGAGTCAACATCGTGTGAAGGCGTACATCTGTCCTGTCCGCCAAGATTCCATCCGGTTAATTGAATGGCGTTTACGCCGTATTTCTTGCAGTCTTTCGCATAGCTTACCAGGTCTTTATACGGAAAATTCAGGTAATCTTCCGAACTGTTGATTTGCAGTTGTTGCCAAGCGCTCACTTTGGTTATCCAGTCGGCGCGGTGAGGAACGACATACCATGTAGCGCGCCATTTTTTATAAAAATCGGCGGCGACATGCCAAGTCCCCGTATAGGGCGTTACAACTACTTCCACCAACTTCATGTTCTGATGCGGCTGAACAAAAATCATCCGGTTAACCTGTACCTCAATCCGCATTTTATCACGTTCGGCATGGTTCTGTTTTGCCGTAGCGCTACCGAAAGTCTGGCTGA
>BNTV01000420.1 GCA_025996865.1 Bacteroidia bacterium | reverse complement strand
GACGTGAACTGAAGATAAAGTCATTGACAGATATCGGCAATGTGTACAATATCCAAGGCCAAACGGCTGAGGCTCTACAACATTATTTAAGCGCATTGGATATGGCAGAGAAATATGAGTTGAGAAATCTCGTGGTGGATGTCTATGCCAACATCGGACAGATTTATCTTACCATGGAAAACTTTCAGCAGGTGGAGGTTTATTTTACCAGGATGAAAGACCTTTGCACCGAACTAAACGATTCTCTTTCGATGGCTTATGCTTTCGACGGCTTAGTTGAGTTGCATCTCCATAACGGGGAATTGGAAAAGGCGCTGGAGTGCGCCGAAGCAGCCAACCGAATAGTCGCCACTCACCCGGATGCCGTGCCCTCTGAGAAACTGACCGGATTACTGTCTCTGGCTGCCGTGTGGTTTGAAGGATACCACAACGACGAGAAAGCGCTGATGTATGCTGAGCCTGCTCTCAAGTATGCTGAAGAGTGTCGGCAACCTTTGTTTATGGCTCATGCCTTATGCCAGATATCAAGCATTTACCTGAGCCGGAAAGATTACAAAGCTGCCGAACAAGCAGCCTTACGCGCATTGGATGCCGACTCTTCCAGCTTTTATATTACTACCGTACTCCATGAGAATATTTCGAAAGCGAATATCATGATGGGCAACAAAGCGAAAGCAATTGCTTATTTCGACCGCCATAAGAACTGGCTAACGATCTTCTCCAACAAAAACTATCAATCGGCTCTTACGGAAATGGAGGTGAAATACGAAAACCGGAAAAAAGAGCTTCAGATAGAGACGCAAAAAACAATCATTAGCCGACAAAACTTGCGGCATATCGCTTTGTTGGCCGGCATTGCCGTCTTTGCCCTTTTACTCGTACTGGTGGAAAGATTACGCCGCCTGCAATCCAAACGCAATCGCGAACTGGCACAAATGAACGCCACAAAAGACAAGTTCTTTTCCCTTATCTCTCACGACCTGAAGAATCCGGCCATCGCTCAACGCAAT
>BNTV01000419.1 GCA_025996865.1 Bacteroidia bacterium | reverse complement strand
GTGACATAAATTCTTTTCGGCATATTATAATTTATTACCGGATTGCTTCACTTTGTTCGCAATGACGTAAGATATAATCTGCCATGGTTTCAACCGATTGCAGAACGTCCCGTCTTTCTTTCGGATTTTCTACACGAATGCCGTAATGCTTTTCGAGCAATAAAATCAACTCCAATGCGTCGATGGAATCCAAACCCAAACCTTCGACAAAAAGCGGCGCCGTTGTGTCGATGTCTTCCGGCTGAATGTCTTCCAGAGACAGCGCTTCGACAATTTGGACTTTTAACTGTTTAATCAATTCTTCTTTATTCATATTGTTTATTTTTTATGGATACTACAAAAATACAGATAGCGAAAAAAAGCAATGAAAAAGTACATTCCGGAAGGATAGCCATTAAGTTTCCGTTCCGGAAAAAGAGGTCGTAAAATCCTTCCAATCCCCAATTTAATGGAGAAATGGCGCTTAATAATTGCATCGGTCGCGGCATGACGAACACGGGAATCCATATACCGCCTATCGCAGCCAGAATTACGACCGAAACAGAGGCGAAAATAGCCGCTTGCTGGTGCGTAGTCGCAATTTTTCCGATAGCGACACCGTAACCGATGGCTGCCATTGCGGAACACGCGCCCATAAGCAACAATAATAAATAGTTTCCTTCTATGACTAATGCCGGCAGACCCAAGAATGGAAATAAATACATTCCCATCAGGAAAATCGTTGCCAATTGAAGCAGGCAAACATACATATAAGTAATGATTTTACTTAAAATATACAGTCCTGAAGGGCAAGGCATCGTTCGCAAACGGGTAAAACTTCCTTCTTCCCGCTCTTTGATAATGTTTCCCGCCAGGGAAATGGCAATGAAAAAAATGGCAAACATGCTCCAGGCCGGAATGTTGTGCTGTACGGAATTGGGAATGGCTTGCCGTTCTTTCATCGAAGCATATTGCTCTTTAATAACGACTTGATTTCGTGAAAGCCGGATGTCGGCAATGGGAACAGGTGT
>BNTV01000418.1 GCA_025996865.1 Bacteroidia bacterium | reverse complement strand
ACCACGAACAACGCTGACAGTCAACACCCATAAATCGCAAGATTTTACCATCATGATACGTTGTCCGTGGTGGGTTCAACCCGGAAATATGGAAATAACCTGTAACGGTAAAAATTATGCTGTCGGAGCCAAACCTTCTTCTTATGTAGCAATCAACAGGAAATGGAAAAACGGCGATGTAATTAAAATCAAAACGCCGATGAAAATTTCCATTGAAGAATTGCCTAACGAACCCGGATACATCTCCATCCTGCACGGGCCGGTTGTTTTGGGAGCCAAAATGGGAACACAGGATATGAAGGGTTTGGTCGCTGACGACAGCCGCTGGGGGCATATTGCACACGGCTCACTGGTTTCCATGTTTGACGCGCCTCCCATGATCGGGACAAGAGAAGAAATTCGTGCAAAATTAGAAAACCGGATGCCTGTAGCCGGAAAACCACTTCATTTTACCGTTCCGGGATTATTCGCAGATGCAAAATATACCGATATGGAACTGGAACCGTTTTACAATATTCATGACAGCCGCTATATGATTTACTGGCTTTCGGCAAGCAGGCAGGAATATGACGAAATCCTTCAAAAACGCAAGGAAGAAGAAAATCGAAAATTGATTTTGGACAGTCGCACCATAGACGCCGTAAAAACAGCGGAACAACAGCCCGAAATAGACCACCGGATGAAACAAGAACGTACAGGAACCGGAGTGCATCTGGAACAATCCTGGCGGGAAACCCGTCCCGGCGGATATTTCCAATATGAAATAAAAACAGATGATTTGGAAGATTTATCATTGATGGTGCGCTATTGGGGAAAAGAATTATCAGACCGTGCTGTTCATATTTATATTGACGGTCAACTGTTAACAACGGATGTTATTTCCGGCCAATGGGACAAAAGCGAATTTGTAAATGTGGAATATGCGATTCCGGCGGAAATGCTGAAATCTAAAAAACAAATCACGGTAAAATTTACCGGCAAAGAACGACAGAACAGTCCGAGAATATTTTATGTGC
>BNTV01000417.1 GCA_025996865.1 Bacteroidia bacterium | reverse complement strand
ATGGGCATCAGGATCATATCCTACCGAAAGATTAATTTTTGCTCAAAGCCGTGAACTAAGGGACAAACACGACGCGAAACCCAATGTTGAAGAGAAAGATGCTGGAATCTTCGCCGTAGCGAAACGCGGAGCGGCAAAACCGAGCTTCACTGTCATAGCCGCCGCCGCGAAGCACGCGCTCGGAGTCCCATGCAGGGTCGGGAGGGCCGGTAGGATCGGTAACAGGGCCGCTGCCGTAATAATAATCGAACCAATCGCTGCACCACTCGGAAACATTGCCGTGCATGTCGTAAAGACCGTAACCGTTCGGCTTTGAGCAAAAAAAGAGAGAGGAAGAATTTAAGGAGTTTGAGGAATTTAAACAAGTGTTCTTTGATAGATTGGCTTACACGAGGAAAAGTGTTATCTTTGTCATGGAATTAATTAAAACATTTTAAAGGATTTAAAGACAATGGCAACACAAGACCTTATTCGCCCAACCGGTGATTACAACAAACTTTACTGTTATCAGAAGGCGGAAGCTATGTTTGATATTACATTTTATTTTAGCAATAAATATCTGAAAATTGGCGACCGTACTATTGACCAAATGCAGCAGGCGGCTCGTTCGGGCAAACAGAATATCTCGGAAGGGTATTCCCGTGCAGGCACTTCGCTGAAAACGGCTATCACTTTGATAGATGTTGCCAAATCGAGCTTGATAGAACTGCATGATGATTATCGCGATTACTTGCGAACCAGGGGACATCAACAATGGGAAGAAAATTCCAAAGAGTGGCTGGCAATGCGAAATTTGGGGCGCAAACACAACGATAGCGCGTTTTACATGGAGTTAGTAAAAGTGCGTCCGCCTGAAACGATTGCCAATATGGTTATCTGCTTGCAAAAACAAACAGACTTCCTGATAGCGCAACTCTTGAAATCGCTCGGGAAGCAGTTTCTTGAAGAGGGCGGGTTTCACGAGCGGATGTATCGGATGAGGGTTGAGGAGAGGACGAAAGGGAAAGGGGTTTAAAGC
>BNTV01000416.1 GCA_025996865.1 Bacteroidia bacterium | reverse complement strand
TAAAAAATTAAATTTAAAAAATTACCTTAAAAACTCACTATTACTAATTTTGCAAAACATAGTCAAAATCATTACCCCCAACCCCCTGAAGGGGGCTTTAGTGTCTGCGATGATGCACACTGTGCTGTGCCAAAGCCCCCTTCAGGGGGTTGGGGGGGTTACCTGAGCGGCAGCGGCACAATCACATTGTCGTAGTCGTCCACGTCAACAATAAAGGTGCCGTCGTCCGGCTCGTCGGGAATCACCAGCCGCCCTTCGTTTTGAAGCACAATATCATATCCTCTGTTTTGCAGCCGCCAGGCCGCCTGTTCTTCCGGGGTGCCGTTTTCGCCCAGCGCCCCCGCTATCTGTTCGCGCACCGTTTCTTCCCATGTACCGGAATAATACCCGTGCCTGACGGAAACGACTCCCACGGTGAGCCGGTTGAGAAGATGTTCAATATCAGCGGGACCAAAGGTGCAGAACACGCCCGTAATGGAATCGCCCGCCCACGTTACCCGCCCCTGCCTGTTGCCGAACAGCACGGTGGACGGTTCGACACCCTTCGCCCCGTCGCGCATCCGGTAAGCCGCCGACATGCCCGATATGGCGCCGGATGCGCTGTTTATATTCTCTACGCCTTCCACGCCCAGAATCAGAAAAGTAAACTCCCGGAGCACGTTTTCCGGATAAAAATGCAGATACTGCGTTTGTCCGGAAACGGGCTTGACGGTGAAAAGCGAGTCGTTGCGCGTCACAAAAAAGTTGTAGGGATAAGGCTCGGAGACGGTGTTTTCCTCTGTTTCACCCGTCGCCGCCCGGTTCATCGCGCTGTTCGGCCCGTAAGAATTGTACAAACCGGTGGCCGGCGCGCTGTAAGCCTCAAACAGGTCCAGATCGTTTTCGTCTCGGAAATGAATGTATTCGTTGCCGTAATAATCGTAACAGAGTGAAAAATAAGGAATTGCTCCCGGTATGTCCATCCATCCGCCATCCGCGGGCAGGTGGGCGCGTTCGTAGAGTAAGCGGTCGTTTTGGG
>BNTV01000415.1 GCA_025996865.1 Bacteroidia bacterium | reverse complement strand
TCAATGGGAGCGGTAAACAACGCTTCAGGTTCGATGAATATAATTTTTTCAAGACTGGGATTCGCGGCTTGCCCTACATCGGCGATTTTTCTTTCGCGGACACCGTTTTGTACAAACGGAATATTGATAAAATCCGGTTCGCAAACCCCGACAAGCGTCTGCAAAGCGCCAAACTCGGCGAAAAAACTACATTGCACAGCGCCGAAACTCACGGTTCGTTCGAGGGGCGTCCGGATTAAAATACCTTCCGGTAAGGATTCAGGCAAGGCAACTGATTTGGGGACAAGCACAAACCGTTGCAATTCACGTTCGGGTTTCCACGGATTATGTACTGTCACGAGTGTATAATTGTCGTGCGTTTCAATTTGGAAGCCTTTGGCGAAATAAATGCTGTCGCTCGTATTGTTACTACGAACGACAGTATTTATTTGATTCGGTTGTTCCTTTTTGCAGGAAAAAAAAATAAAAATGAAACAGAGCAGAAAATAGTAGATTCTCATTTGATTAAATTCGTCAATTTTTCAGGATTTTGACGACAATCCCACACTGTAACAATAACAACCTCATTTTCATCCCCATGTTTCTTGTTCTTTTAAAAATTCCTCATGCGTAATACACAAACCTTGTTCGTATTCCTCCATTCCCTGTTCCACCGAAGCCAATTTTTCCTCCAGTGTCCGCGGCAAACCGGGAATAATTTCAAACTCATCTAATGATGAATTTTCAAGAAACAGAAGTACGTCTTCCAATACGCTTTCATTTTCGGTATTCAGGATTAAATGATAAATTTTCGTCCTTAATTCTTCTCTGCTCATATCTGTTATTGATTAAATTTGCTGCAAATATACCGTTTTTTCCAACAAATTGCAATTATTTAAAAACAAATTTACAAGCCGAAATCCCCACCTCAATCGTCTTTTTCCGGACTCCGTTAGCACCGAAAATATAGACTTTGTCGGGTGTAGAATAATTCGTATCCGAAATGTAAACATCTTTGCTTTCGGGGTCAACGCCAATTGC
>BNTV01000414.1 GCA_025996865.1 Bacteroidia bacterium | reverse complement strand
AATTCTAATGAAAACGATTTTCGTTGTACGGGCGTTTGGGAGCGGGACCAAGCCACATCTCATAATCTACGCCGGCCGGTAATCCATTTTGATTGCAGCGTTTTTATACCAAAAGAACCGAATGCCAACTGATTGCCTCTTTGGGCATTACCTTTCATTCGGCCTTTTTGTGACCTTCTGAACTTTGTTTTTTTCGGTTGTAACATCTTTGTTAAATTAAAAATTAAAAATTAAAAATTAAAAATTAATATGGGTAACGGCCATCTTTATTTTTTAATTCTACTATCTGCTGCCAAGGCAGCAAACCCTCCACCATCATTGAAGTTTACAAGATACAACATTTTTATTTTTACTTGATTAAAAATTAAAACCGGTATCCTAAATTTATGCGAAAACTCTGATTAAGAGACATAATGTCGCTTTCTGCATCTTTCAATCCAATTTGATAAGTTCCGCTAATATAATACCGTATATATTCAAATCCTACACCCAATAAATTTAAACCTATATCAAACCGATTGTATGTAGGAAAAGTAGAATCTTTTACAGGTTCAACTTCAAAATATTCATAGTATTTATTACCGAATAAACCATATCGAACATATAACCCCGTATCAAAAATAAATTTCATTTTTTCACTTATTCTCGGTCTGAATGAAATTATTAACGGCAACTCTAAACCATAAATAGAAACATTACCTTTTTTTATGGTTGCATGCGTCGAAGCGAATTCGGTACCGCACGAAAGGAAAGACAAGCCCGGCTGGAAGTAAAATTTTTTACTCAAAGCTATATCATATGTCGTTCCAATATAGAATCCCGTTTTATAATCATAGGACGAACCTGAAAATTTAGAAAAATTTAATCCCCCCTTAATCCCCCATTGCGAAAATGCAAATACAGGCAAAGAGCAGAAAAAAAACATAAATATAAATTTTTTTATCATTTCTTTATTTTTAGTAAAAAAATAATATTTTGTCATTTAATTTATTTTTTATCTCCGGAAGGTCTGCGGTTTCTCCTGTCA
>BNTV01000413.1 GCA_025996865.1 Bacteroidia bacterium | reverse complement strand
TACGACTTATTGTAGGTGCCCATTGACTTGATGTTACTGTAAGCCGTCATGACGTATCCGCGAGACTCAGCGTTGGTCGTACTACTCCAGTAAAAGCCGTGGCTGCCGCGGTTGTTCAGCAGGCCATTGTCGTTCCTGCGGTGACCGGCAGCAGGCAGAAACAGCCCGTCGCCAATCTGTACACCTGATGTCCAGTTCGTTGTGCTGTTGGCCCATGTACCTATGAACGACCATGGGTTATAGTTTGTATTGTTCACGCCTTCCCATTCCGCTCGTGTCGGCACGCGGTAACCGGCAGGACAGGGATTGGCGAGGGTCATATCCCAATCTACCCATGTGGATGGAGGGGTGCCGCCCTTGATCGACCAGCCGCTTATTGCAGCGGCTGTGGCGATATTTTCAGCCGCAGTCAAAGCCACCTGTCCGGTACCCCATTTGTACATTGCGCCGTGAAGCGCTTGGGCAGGCGTAAACGGGTCGGCGCTCTCGTCCGCTCCCAGGTTGTGGCACATGAATATTTTCCATTCGGTCGCGGATATCTTTGCCCCGCAACACATACAGTCCTGTATGTTTGCCGTCAAAGCTTGCTTCACGTCTTTCGCGCCATCGTTGTAAATAATATTGATTACCACTTTAGCGGCTGAGGCTTTCGTGCGCCCCACTATCAAAGGCGTGGATGTGGATAAATTCAAGGTCGTCTTGTAATACACGGGAATCGTCACACTGCTGCCGTTGGTCAACCTGCCGGCTTGCAGGGTGCCCGAAAGCGGAGTCTGTGCGGCGTCCACGCAGCCTTCACCGTCCTGTATTACGTAACGGACGTTTTGTACCGTTCCGCTTGCCGCAGCCTTGAAGGTATAGTTTTGAACACCCATCATTGCAAAATGGGCTTTCATGCTTGCGCGGGCGGCAAGCGATCCGCAACTGTTGTCATTGTCGTTGCTCTCGGCAATGTCGAAACACGACTTGCCGCTCAGTGTGCCGTTGCCGATAGCAGTAATATTGTTGGGATTGAGTGATACATTCACCGTAAAAATAT
>BNTV01000412.1 GCA_025996865.1 Bacteroidia bacterium | reverse complement strand
AATCAATGCCCTCTTTGGTACGCAAGCGCGTGAGGATAAAATCGTTGTAGGCGGTTTTTTCATCTATGGTTTCAATATGGTCAGGGGTTTGCGATTCAATATATCTTGGAATCGAAGAAACATTCCATTGCCGGCTCACCCCATTGTAAGAATGCGCCGATGCGCCGACGCCCAAGTAATGTGTTCCGTTCCAGTACGAAGCATTGTGTTTGGAGCGGTAACCGGCTTGGGCGAAATTGGAAATTTCGTAATGTTCAAAGCCGGCTTCCGCCATTTCATCCATCAGAATTTCAAAGAGACGGACGCTCAATTCTTCTTCTAAAGGACGAATCATTCCTTCTTGCAAACGATTATATAAAGGAGTACCTTCCTCATAAATCAAATGATAAGCCGAGATATGTTGAACAGACAAAGCTTTTGCCTGATTGAGCGTTTTCCGCCAAGCAGCTTCGGTTTGGCCGGGCAAACCATACATCAAGTCGATGCTGATGTTTTTAAATCCTTTTTCCTGTATGCGTTTAACCGCATTGATAGCCGTTTCCGAGTCATGTCGCCGGTTCAGAAAAACAAGTTCCTCATCGTTAAAACTTTGAATACCCAAACTAATCCGGTTGAATGGTAAAGAGCGGATTGAATCAATATAAGCCGGTGTCAGGTCGTCCGGGTTGGCTTCGAGGGTGATTTCAGGCGAAGGGTGAAAGGTGAAAGGCGAAAGGGATTGAAAGATTTTTGCAAAATCTTTTGCATTTAGTTGCGATGGGGTTCCACCTCCGAAATAAATTGTCGCAATTTTTTCATTCTGCAAATAATTTCCCTTGATTTTCAATTCTTTGCAAACAGCTTCGATGTACGAATCTTTGGCTTCGCTGTGCGTGGAAGAAAAAAAATCGCAATAAACACATCGTTTTTTGCAAAACGGAATATGGATATAAATACCTGCCATGAAATTTTTTTACAAAGATATAAGGATAATCAGTAGCAATGTTAAAAAAATTGTTTATTTTTGCAAAAACATAGGAAATCACAGATGATACTATTTG
>BNTV01000411.1 GCA_025996865.1 Bacteroidia bacterium | reverse complement strand
AACCGCATCGACGAAAAAGCGGCGGGCATCGACTGGGAAGGCTTTCAATCCTTAGTCTCCAGTGACGCCGGAGTTCCCGACAGGGGAAAAATCCTTTACCTGTCCGGCCGGACGCAGGATGAAGAGCAGCTGCTCCGGGAACTTCGCAGCCTTCCCCCTGCAACGCAAAGATACCTTCGGGCAAATATATTCAGCCAATTGCAATATGTGAGCGTTCGCCTTCGGATGGATGACGGCAGTTATATCCCGCCGGTGAAAGGGAGTCCGTCTGTGGATTTTTTTAAGGACTTTAAGGACTTTAAAGACCTTAAGGACCTTAATGACACGGCCAAGCGTGACACCCCCGTTCAGGTTCCGGTCAACAAACCGTCGCACCGGGTGCTCGCCGTGAGCACCAACCTGCTGTATGATGCCGCCTTGCTTCCCAACCTCTCAATAGAGCTTGCCTTCAACCGTCAGTCCCTGCTGCTGCAAGGCGCATGGAGCTGGTGGGATACCGGCTCTCCCAACTACTGGAGCCACCGCATCCAGATGCTATGGATAGAAAACCGCTACTGGTGGGGCGACCGTCCGCAAGCCCTGACGGGATTTTTCACCGGCATTTACGGGGCGGTGGGCACTTACGATGTCCGTTTGTTTCCCAAAGGGGGAGAACCTTTGGGATTTCTCAGCAACCTCAGCTATTCGGCGGGACTGACCGGCGGTTATTCTTTGCCACTCTCCCGCCGTTGGAACCTGAATTTCAACCTGGGGGTCGGCTACCTGGGCGGGGAATACAACGAATACAATCACAGTTCGTGTGCCGACTGTTATCCCAAACGGAGCACGAAACAGCGCAGGTATATCGGCCCCACACAGGCCGCAGTATCAATTGTTTATAAATTGAATGATTGAAATGAGTCGCAATATCAATACATCCTCACCCCCTGCCCCTCTCCTCAAGGAGAGGGGAGAGGCCGCTGCAAATAAGGTACAGGGTGAAGGGTACACGGTGCACGACCGGTATTGGCAACCTTATACCGTTTACCGTGTACCGCGCACC
>BNTV01000410.1 GCA_025996865.1 Bacteroidia bacterium | reverse complement strand
CATTTGTTTTTATGCTTTTCCCTTTACTGAAAATTTGGGTTGGAATTGTGGATTGATTGCTTTCGGGATGGGGAGTCTTGCGATGGGTGTTCCGGTACAGGGAGGCGTTGGCGCGTGGCAATTCATGATTATGGCTGCCTTGATGGGGTTCGGGATAATCAAGGATGATGCGGGCGCTTTTGCTTTTTGCATCTGGACGATACAATCGCTTATCTTTACGGCAATATATGGTTTGTTCGGCGTAATGGCCTTACCGATAGCCAATAGAAAAAAATAACATTTTAAGATATATAAATTATGAGTTCTATTTTAGATTTAAAACCGGCTAATGTCTGGAAACATTTTTATACTTTGACACAAATTCCGCGTCCATCGGGACATTGCGAAAAAGTGACCGAATACATCGAACAATTCGGTAAAAAATTAGGTTTGGAAACCAGTCGCGATGCTGCGAACAACATTTGCATCCGCAAACCGGCCACACCGGGTTATGAGAAAAAACCGGCCGTTATCCTGCAATCGCATGTGGATATGGTTCCGCAGGCCAATTCCGATATTCGGTTCGATTTCACCAAAGACGCCATTCAGCCTTATATCGACGGTGAATGGGTAAAAGCCAGAGGTACGACTTTGGGCGCCGACAATGGCATCGGAGTTGCAACCACTTTAGCTATTCTCGAAGCTACCGATTTGCAGCACGGACCTTTGGAGGGTTTGTTCACCACCGACGAAGAAACGGGAATGTACGGCGCATTGGCGGTTCGTCCAGGATTTATTGACGGAAAAATCATGTTGAATCTGGATTCGGAATTGGATGGCGAATTATACATCGGTTGCGCCGGCGGTGCGGATGTTAGCGTTGCTTTCCAATACGATAATGAAACGTTTGTTCCGAAGGAAGACGTCATCGTAAAAATTTCATTGACAGGATTAAAAGGCGGTCACAGCGGTGTGGATATTCATTTGGGGCGTGCCAATGCCAACAAATTGATGTTCCGTTTCCTGAAAGACGCCATACAGACTTACGGTATCCGTCTGGCTT
>BNTV01000409.1 GCA_025996865.1 Bacteroidia bacterium | reverse complement strand
AGTTCGACAATGCTCAAAAAAGGGAACTTCCCCTATTGGAAAACCGAGGCTTATCAAAAAGCCCTTAAAAGCGCTCCCAATATTGTTTTCATTGATTTGGGCGGAAATGACGCCAAAGCGGTTAACCGTCCGTTTTACGAAGAATTGGAGAATGATTGCCGCGAAATGATACGCAGTTTCAAAAATCTGCCGTCCAAACCACGTGTAATCGTTGTTTTGCCTACTGCATTTTTCGTGAAAGACAAAAACGGCATTTACGATCCCGTGTGTCAAAAAGAAGTGGTTCCTCGTCTGAAAAAAGCCGCACAGCAGGAAAAAGTAGAAACAATAGATATGCACCCGCTGCATATTGACCGTTCCGACCTCATTCCCGACGACATCCATCCCAACCGGAAAGGTTCCGAAATGATGGCAAAACGGCTGTTTCAGCAACTCAATCCCGGTATGGAACCCGTTAAAAAATACGATTCATACAAAGGCTTGGTTATGGCCGGCTATCAGGGCTGGTTCAGCTGTCCCGACGATGGCTCCGACCGGGGCTGGTATCACTATTGCGGAAGAGACGGTTTGTTCCAACCCGGAATTTGCACAATCGACATGTGGCCGGACGTTTCGGAATATCCGAAAACATACAAAACCGCATTTTCATTTGCCGACGGAAGCCCCGCTTACGTGATGAGCGAATACGACGAATCGACGGTACAAACCCATTTCCGCTGGATGCGGGAATATGGCGTTGACGGCGTGTTTGTACAACGTTTTGTTTCCGAAATCAAACGTCCCAAAAGCTACAATCAATTGAACAAGGTTTGGGAATCGGCTATCTATGCGGCAGACGCCAACAACCGCGCCATCAGCGTCATGTACGACCTCAGCGGTATGGTTCCGGGAGATGAACAATTGGTAATCAAAGACATAGATGCTATTTCGGCTAAATACGACATCAAAGAACGAAAAAATAATTCTTCCTATCTCCACCACAACGGCAAACCCTTAGTAGCAGTCTGGGGAGTCGGTTTCGACGACCGCCGCCGGTATGGTTTCAAGGAAGCGGAAATCATC
>BNTV01000408.1 GCA_025996865.1 Bacteroidia bacterium | reverse complement strand
CAGAAGCTTGCGCATGCCAAAAAGAACAAAGAATGGCGTGAGGCGTGCGTTGATTATGTTATAGGTCATGGTGGCATAAATGGTGGCCCGTTAAATATGACGAGACTAAGAGATATGCAGATGCACTCCAAGAGCGCAAGAATAAGCTCGAAGGCGTAACAAACTCGAGTATCGTAGATAGATGGGTTGTCGAGCACGCTGTATGCCCAATGGAGTCATTCCAAGAGATAGGCGAGAACATCTTCTCTAAGAAACCACTGCAAGACCAGTTGGCCAGACTACGAACAAATAAAATGTTAAAAAACTTTAAGCAGGTTGGTGAGTTGCGAGATGTCGATGGAGAGATAGTATGGGACAAGAAGAAGTCTGGTGATATAACCAAGTATCCACTTGGGAATGACGAGGACCAGAAGGGCGCAGTAGTTGTCTGGGAGCATCCTAAGCCTATGTTGCCATTCGGCACATACCTGGCTGGAATTGACTCATACGACTTAGATCAGGGCACATCATTAGGCTCATGCATTATATGGAAGAGGTATGTTGAAGGAGAAGACTTTCACTCTACTATAGTTGCTGAATATACTGGCAGGCCTAATACAGCTGATGAATTCTACGAGAATGTTCGTAAATTGCTTCTCTATTACAATGCCAGGGCTATGTTTGAAAATCAGAACAGGGGTATATATACATATTTCATCAATAAGAAATGCGACTACCTATTAGCTGATCAACCTGAGATTATCAATGACATTATCAAATCAAGTACTGTTCAGAGAAAGAAGGGTATTCACATGCCTATAGAGATAAAGAAGTTTGGCCTATTAGCCTATCGAGATATGCTAATCCAAGAGTACGCTCCAGGACATCCAAACTCAGAGCGTATATTCTGCGAACCATTACTTCAAGAGACGCTAATGTTTAATGGACTTGGGCCAAAGAGTCGAAACGTCGATAGAGTGTCGGCGATGATTGTTTTAATGATATATCTCAAAGATACCGAGCGGAGGATGTTGAAGCCGATAGTTGAACAAGAAAAGCGTAAAAGACTATTCGACTATACATTCT
>BNTV01000407.1 GCA_025996865.1 Bacteroidia bacterium | reverse complement strand
CAGTTTCCAGCAAATCCGGGAAACATTGTGGATAAAAATGGCTGAGTTCTCGGAAAACATAATGGAATCTGGAACTATACTATAGGAAAACGTAAAGGGCTAGGACTTTTGGGAGGAACAAAAGATCCATTGTATGTTATAAATATTTCAGCTAAACAAAATATGGTAACGATAGGCACAAAAGAAGATTTATATTCTTCATCGCTTACGGCTAAAAAAGTATCATGGTGTTCCATTTTGCCGCCAAAAAAAACTATTGAAGCAACTGCAAAAATCCGCCGACAGCACAAACCTGAAAAAGCATTTATTATTCCGCAAGAAGGCAGCGGGAAGAATGCCGAATTTAATATAAGCGTTGCACCTTATGCAGGGATTTGGCGTACGTCCCTCTTTATATTCATTTCTGAAATTTTCTAGAACAACTTTTTTATATTCTCCGCTACAGTCTGTTACATATAAAGGAATTGTAAGAAAATCAGCTATTTTATGCGCCGTTTCAATATTTTCGTTTTCAGGGCCAAGGCAAGAGTCGTTAACTTTAGTTTTCGGTGCTGGCAGAAAATTGTCCCATATAGACATAGTTGTGCCGGTCACTTCATATCCCTGCTTTTTTAATAAATAAGCGGCAACTGCAGAATCAACGCCTCCGCTTAACCCTATTAATATTTTCATTTCTGTCTCCACTTTCTATTTTTTATGCTTTTATTGCTTGTTTCATGATGCGTATGACTGCTCTTTATATGTATTTGAAAGACAGCTATGACTTATATGAAACCCTTTCCCTGTTGATATTTTTCTGTTTATGGATTTAATCTTTTTTTCTATACAAATCCTACAGTGCGACGGCGAATCGCCGAGACAAATTTTGCCGAAATATATTTCGTAATATTATATCTGTAGCCCCGTTTCAGTGACATTTAGCATAACGACGTTTACTCCGCTTTGCAGAGCTTTCTTCGCATGGAATTGAGTAATTTATAAAAGGATAACTTATACATTCTAAACAGATGTATGTTTCTCAACCGATTCATTTTACTATCCTTGTTTTTTTTTTCAAGCAGAAGACGG
>BNTV01000406.1 GCA_025996865.1 Bacteroidia bacterium | reverse complement strand
CCCGCTTGGCTTAACCATGCTAAAGCTCGCCGGCTGGCATCAATTTCAACCGGTAAGGTGATGAAACTGAACAGGGTAATTGCCGCATACAGCAAGATACCTAATAACAGTAAAGTAGAACCGATACCCCTGCCGTTACCCATAAGTAACAAACCGCCCAAGATAATCCAGGTAACCCACTGTGATGAAAAACTGATAACCGGTACTAATGCCGAACGCATTTTCAAGGGACCATAAGCCCGTGCATGTTGAATGGCATGGCCGGTTTCGTGAGCGGCCACAGCAGCGGCTGTTACGCTATAACTTCCATAAACGCCTTCACTTAAACTAATTGTGTGGTTGGCCGGATTATAATTATCCGTCAGTATGCCGTTTGACGCTACTACCCGGACATCCGTTATTCCGTTTTCGCGAAGCATCATTTCGGCCACTTCTTTTCCGGTCATTCCATTGCCTAAAGCCAATTTGGAATATTTTTTGAACTTGCTGTTCAAATTCCATTGCACTAACCAACCGGCAAGCGCAGTTCCAATTAATAAAATCCAATAAATATTCATTATAAAAAATTTAAATTAAAATATCATAGCAATGATGTGTACATATCAAATATTGTACCGATGTGTTTTTATTCCGTGTAACGGACAATTGTTCGCTCTCTGTCGGGTCCTACCGAGACAATTTTAATGTTTACGCCCAAAGTTTCTTCCAAAAATGACAGATAGGCATTAAATTCTTCGGGAAATTCATCTTCCGACTGCATTTTTGTCATGTCCGTTTGCCATCCAAGAAACTCTACGTAAACCGGTTTTACCGAATCGTTGATTTCATACGGAAAATCTTCGGTTTCGATACCGTTGATTTCGTAGGCGACGCAGGCTTTAATCGTTTCAAAGCAATCCAAAACATCGGATTTCATCATGATCAAATCGGTAACTCCATCTATCATAATTGCATAGCGAAGAGCAACCAAATCTATCCATCCGCACCTTCTGGGGCGTCCGGTTACTGAACCGTATTCACAGCCTAAATCCCTCATCTTTTGACCGGTTTCGTCAAATAGCTCGGTTG
>BNTV01000405.1 GCA_025996865.1 Bacteroidia bacterium | reverse complement strand
TTAATACGGACTTCATAATGGGCGTGTTAAGCCCGAAAATAATGTAAGCGGCTGTCAGTGCAACGTGCCCTGCGGGATGTTTATCGGTCATTTCGATTGTTGCAATTTCTCCTCGATTAATCTGAAATAGTTGATGTCGTAAGAAGTCGGCGTATCCACTTTCGGCGTATCTTTTACGATTCGTCCGGAAATTTTTCTGACAAAACTATTCCAACTCGCAGGATTGGTCTTTTTCACATATCTGAAAAATGCCGCCCATTGAGCAATGTTCTCAACGGTAGAATATACCGGGGGATTGTATTTTTTCAAGAGTTCCCAATTACTGTTGAAGGTAGTCGAATACTGATTCAATACACTCAATTTTATTCCGATTTCCGTATCATTCAACGAGTTCAACGAATCTAACCTGCCGATTGCCGAAACCACGGCATGTATAGCGTAAGGATTAAAAATTTCTTCGCTCCGGTTTTCTTTCAAAATTTTTAATAAACCTCCCAGATTCGTCCTTGGATCCAGATTTGAAGTATATTTGCGTCCCAAGAAAATTTTCGAATTGGTTTCAATGTCGTTATAAATTTGTTCGACTTCTTTTTTCAGGTTATCAATATGTTCCAAATCACTTTCATTTTTCGTAAAAAGGTAATAAGGATGACCGGTAAATTGAATTTGTTTGCCTTTGATATCAAAACTGATGTTTGCATTTTTATCCGTCAGAATGAAAGAAGAAAACGGTTTGACATCACCGCAAAGGTCATCATACAGTTTTTGTTCGATTATGTTATTCATTTGCGGAGTATAGGGTTTTTCCGACTTGGCCAACATATATTCGCCTTCCGAATCTTTCGGCAAATCCCAAAGCAAGTTGGGAAGGTTCAGCAAATCGGCTTCAAAAATCCTCAATCCGGCTAAAGTATTCAAAAAAGCAGGATGATACCGGCACTGCGCTTCCCTGTTTCTAATCGTATCACCCAAAGGAGAAAACAAAACCTGATACGGACTATCGGCAAATGTTACTGTCGGAATCAATTGCCAATCAGGAAATTCCGGATAAATTCTTTGATTGTCAACTGTAACG
>BNTV01000404.1 GCA_025996865.1 Bacteroidia bacterium | reverse complement strand
CACTGTATGCCGGTATCAGGGAATGTAATGTCTTTCTGGAAAATATCGACAAAGTGATGGATTTAACCCTACAGGACAAGGGCAGAATGATCGCCGAAGTAAAAACGATAAAAGCGTACATGCACTTCTATCTGATATGCCTTTACGGGCCGATTACCCCTTTGCGCGACAATATTCCCGTTGATGCACCAACTTCCGGTATTCGCCTGTACCGCGAAAAAATAGACGATTGCTTTGACTATGTCATTCAATTGCTCGACGAAGCGATAGCGGGTCATGCCTTGCCGACGGTGGTCGCCAGTAAATCTACCGAAGAGGGGCGTTTTGTCCATGCGGCAGCCTGTTTTCTGAAAGCAAAAGTATGCGTATATCGGGCAAGCCCGCTTTTCAACGGAAATACCGCCTACAACGATTTCAAAGATCACAATGGCGAATACTTTTTCAACCAGACCGAAAACCCCGACCACTGGGTAAAAGCCGTTGAAGCATGCAGAGCGGCTGTGGATGCCTGCGCAGAGGGGAATATCCGTTTGTTCCGGACATCCGATTATATTACGCAGGTCTCAATGTCGGACTCTACTCGCTTAGTGAATACGCTTCGCAGCGCAGTTACCGCAACATGGAGCGTTAATCTTGAAACAATATGGGCTTCCTATCCGAGTTCGGTAACTATTTATGGCAGTTCTGCCATGCTAAATTCATTTTTGGTTCAGCAGCAGAACGGAACCTCTCCTGCGACAGGGATCATAAGTGTGCCTTTTTCAAGCGTTGAGCAGTTCTATTCCAACCATGGCGTGCCCATCGATGAAGACAGGGAATGGCATGACTCCGTATGGTACGATAACCGTTTCAAAGTGCGTACGGGCGACGAGGCGCATCAATATTACATAGCAAAAGGCGAAAACACTGCCGTCATGAATTTCAACCGCGAGCCGCGTTTTTATTCCTCTTTGGGATTCGATCGTGGAAAATGGCATTCCAATTACTATTCCATTCTACCGGACGAAGAAACACGCTTCTTAGACAATTTATGGGGACATTATTCATCCTACAAGACACTTACCGACTACAATGTT
>BNTV01000403.1 GCA_025996865.1 Bacteroidia bacterium | reverse complement strand
ACCGAATCGAAAGAAATTTCAGGTCTTCCGGGTAATGACCCCGTTTCAACATGGCAAAATTTGATAAGCGTTGACGGACCCAACTTCCCGACACTTCAACGTTCTCAATATGTAATTCCCAATAAGGTAATTGCTTCGATTAATTATTATATTCCTTTCACACATGGTAATTTGCTTCGCGGTACTCATTTGAATCTGTTCTATTCCGGTTATACTTCGCAAGGTTTTTCTACCGCCAGCAGTTTCATTTATACCAATGATATGAATGGCGACGGCATTGCGCAAGATTTGATGTATATTCCGAAAGACGACAGTGAAATAACATTCAAAACCGAAGAAGACAAAGTGGCATTCTGGAAGTTTGTCGAACAGGATCCTTATTTGAAAAATCATAAGGGTCAATATGCGGAAGCATACTCTGCCCGCACTCCGTGGGTTCACAGATTCGATTTCAGGCTTGCGGAAGATTTTGAATTTAAGATTGGCGGAACAAAACAGAAATTCCAGTTATCGTTCGATTTCATCAATATCGGAAACATGTTCAATTCGAAATGGGGAGTCGCTCAGACAAACTCTGCATCCAACAGCACTAAAATATTGACGTTTGATAAAGCGGCTACGACAGCCAACAACAATGTGCCGGTTTTCTCCATGTATAAAATCAATGGCGAGTACCCGACAAAAACATATACCCCGTATATGTCTTACGGCGAGTGTTGGAAGCTTCAACTTGGTTTGAAATATTTTTTCAACTAATGAGGGTATAATCTTATAATAAATAAAAACTCAGGCTATTCCGTAAAGTGTAAAAACTTTGGGAATAGCCTGAGTTTTTGATATGGGCGAAAAAATTATCAATAATTATTTCGGCACAGCATGAATCTAATTGGTTCATTACAAATGAATGCGACGAACAGCCCGAATTTTGCCGATACTTGACGCGGAATGGATAATATCCAACACCTCAATGCGTTCATCTGTAATCCGATAAATAATCAGATGAGCATCAAGGATAATATTACGATACATACGGCTTTTGGATGCAAGGTGACGACATTCCGGATAAGCGGAATAGTA
>BNTV01000402.1 GCA_025996865.1 Bacteroidia bacterium | reverse complement strand
CGTTCGGGCAGTGAAAGAAGCGAAAACCATTGTTATCGGTGGTGGAAATACCTGGCATTTAGTTCGGCAAATGCACGATTTGAGATTAATGGAACCCATCCGCAGGAAAGTGACGGAAGGGACGCCTTATGTCGGTTGGAGTGCAGGAGCGAATGTGGCTTGTCCCACTTTGCGGACAACCAACGATATGCCTATCATCGACCCGCATGGATTCGACACCTTAAATCTGATTCCTTTCCAGATTAATCCGCATTATATAGATGTACATCCTGTGGGGTTCGGCGGCGAAACGCGGGAAGTTCGTATCAAGGAATTTCTTGAAATCAATCCCGACATTTATGTCTTGGGACTGCCCGAATCTACTTTATTGAAATTGGAAAACAACCAACTCCAACTAATCGGTTCGCGGACAGCACGTTTATTCAAAAAAGGAGAAGACACGAGAGATTTGCACGTTACGGATGATTTGTCGTTTTTGTTGGAACGGTAATTTGTGTCATCACCTACAAATTTTGCCCTTTCGGGCGGTTGATATTCGTTTTACAATTCCGAAAAATAATTCCCATTTCGTTCATTGCGAGCAGAAATTCAAAGAACGACATCGGATAAAGGTGCATAAAATCAACTTTTCCGACAGGAAAAGAATCGCCCTCGTGCCGCGACATACCAAGCAGAGAATCGGACACAACAACTTGATATTCAGGTGCATTTTCACAAAAATATTTGAGAGAAGTAATCCCTTGCGGAGCGGCTTGAATTTCGTCTAACACAATTAAAGTTTCGTCAGGCACAATTTTGAAACCGGCAAATGCCTCCAATGCAGAAATTATTCGCGGGATATTAAAGTCAGGCAAAAACAAATCGCGCATCTTTTTTTCTTCCTCAAAATTTATGTAAAGCATTTTGGCATAAGTATGTGATAAAAATTAGTTTTCATTAAATTTAAAAACTAATTATTTTCCATTTTTTTGCTTTATTCCTCCCCGTTCAACGCTTCAAACAGAAACAAGTCTGTCAAAAAAAGCCCAATTACCCCAAAGACTTACCTCATATTTGGTTACCCGTTTACACTTTCCTT
>BNTV01000401.1 GCA_025996865.1 Bacteroidia bacterium | reverse complement strand
AACCGGTTGAGGTCAAGGCCAGACTTCTGGAATATACGGATTTCAGCTACGAACTGATCTCCAACGGAACGATTGCCTCCATGCACAAAGCCGACTTGAGATTTCAATCACAGGAAATTATCCGAAAAATTTATGTCAAAAACGGCGACCGGATAACGAAAGGTCAGAAAATTGCCGAACTGGATAAGTTCAGATTGGAAATCGCTTTCAGTCAAGCCAAAGAATCGTTGGAACGGGCAAAATTGGATTTACAGGACGTACTCATCGGGCAGGGGTATTCAATCGGCGACACACTCAATATCCCCACAGAGGTGATGAAAATTGCTAAAATCCGGAGCAACTATGAACAAAGTCAAACCAATTACGCCGTAGCACACTATAACTTGGATGCGGCCACCTTGTATGCGCCCTTTGATGGCGTTGTGGCAAATCTGACTGCCAAGGAATTTAACCAGCCGGGTGGAGAGGCTTTTTGTACAATTATCGATAACCGTTCCCCGGAAGTGGTGTTCAATATTCTGGAAAATGAATTGCCACTCTTAACCATTAGTGATAAGGTAATTGTATCTCCGTTTTCACAAGCCACGTATGAAGTGGAAGGCAAAGTGTCGGAAATCAATCCGATGATAGACAAAAACGGAATGGTGCGGATAAAAGCGGTGGTAAACAACCGCGACAATAAGTTTTATGAAGGCATGAACGTAAAAATCCGCGTGCAACGCTTGCTTGGCAAACAATTGGTGATTCCCAAATCGGCCTTGGTATTGCGCACCAACAAAAAAGTGGTGTTTACACTGAAAAACAATCAAGCCAATTGGGTGTATGTGGAAACGGCACAGGAAAATTCCGACAGCTACGTAGTTGTTGATGATGGAAAATTAAATGTGGGCGACAGCATTATCTATGAAGGAAATATCAATTTAGCGCATGAGTCGCCAGTGAAGAGTGAAGACCCCCCCTGTCATTCCGCGCTTGACGCGGAATCCCCTGATAATACGTTAAACACTAAAAAATGATTGAAATGATAATGATATTAATAATTAGAAAGCATAAAACGCCCAATCTTTGGCAGTTGGGCAAAAA
>BNTV01000400.1 GCA_025996865.1 Bacteroidia bacterium | reverse complement strand
AAGCAACCTGGATGGGTTGGGGCGACGTTTATCCTGAAATCAACAAGGCAAACGGCGGTCTGCTTTACGAACGCAATACTTCGGGCGACGCGGGAACTGCGCTTAATGTCAAAAAAGGGGTAACCGGTTCGGCAAAAGACTACCCCGGCATTGTGGGACGAATGCAATCGGGACTGAATACACGTATGCTGCGTTTAGCCGAAGTTTATCTGAATTATGCCGATGCTGTTTTGGGAAATTCGGCAGCTACTGCCGACGCCAACGCGCTTAAATATTTCAACGCCGTTCGCACACGAGCAGGACTTGCAGCAAAAGGGAACATCACTTGGGAAGACCTTCGTCACGAACGCCGTGTAGAATTTTGTATGGAAGGACGTTACTGGTACGATTTGGTAGCACGCGCTTACTACAAGCAGCAGGAAGTTATCAATAGTATCAATAATCAACACCGTGAAACGATTACTGCGTTTCTGTTTTCCACTCCCTACAATTTAAGTTTAGATCCTGACAGGGATGGCTCACGCGCGGTGAATACAATGACAAAAGAAAGATTTCTGTTGCCGTACCCGCAAACGGAACTGGTAAAAAATCCAAAATTGGATACGGAAAAATATCCTCCCGTACCTTATGAATTTACGGAAGAGCGAATAACTGATTTATTTAATTAATTGATATTTAAATAATTATTAATATGAAAAAAGCTATATTTAAAAATATAATATTGTTTTTGGGAATTGTAGCGACCGGGTTATTTTTCAACTCGTGCGACTCGGACGATGACAACAAAGAATTTGCATTTTCAAACGTTAAAATTACAAAAGTTTTTCTTGAAAAAGCAGATGATGCCAGCAAACCTGACCGCGAAGTTACATTCGCCCGGCAAGGACAACTTATTCGCCTCGAAGGAGAGGGTTTTAGTGGAGTTAAAAAAGTGTATGTCAATGGTTACAGTTGCTATTTCAATCCTGTTTTTGTAACCAATACATCCATGCTTGTCCGGGTGAATAAGGACACACCCGTGTTTGATGCTCCGGACGACGTTCGCAATACCATTCGTGTAACCGGCGATAATGTGAATTTCTACACCTA
>BNTV01000399.1 GCA_025996865.1 Bacteroidia bacterium | reverse complement strand
TAAGTATGTGATAAAAATTAGTTTTCATTAAATTTAGCATATTTGATATTTAAGTTTGTTCCCAAGTTTGCCAAGCATCTATTGACGGCATAAAAGAGAGAGTCTTTATCCAAGTAATCTTCCGGATTCAACCATTCTTTTTTTAGTTTACGCCAAATAGTTTCGGCGATATTCAAATGGGGCGAATAAGGCGGGAGGAAAAATAAAAACAACCCTCTTTTTTGCCAATATGGGATTCTTTCCTGAATAATTTTAGATTTATGTAATCTGGCATTATCTAATACAATAAACGTTTCTTTATGAATTTGAAAAGAGAAATTTTCCATAAATTCCAATATGAATTGGGCATCAATATTTTGTTCTGTTGTTTTCCAATAGCACTTGCTTTGTCTGTTTATAAATCCAAAACAGTTGATTTTATGCGCCTTTTCGGACAATATACAAACATCTTCGCCTGGAAATTGCCAGCCGTAAGGCACATAACCCTCACTGCAGACATGAGATTCATCTCCATAAAAAAGTTCTATTTGCCCCGCTTCGCTCATCGTTTCAAGTTCTTTGAGTTGCTCTGCTTTATAGTCATAAAATGCAGGAAACGGTTGTCCTTTAGGTCTGCGTCTTATGCGTTTATATCTTCCGCCAAGCTTTTTAAAAAATTGCGAAAGGTTATCCTGCCTACTTTTTTGCCACTTTGGGCTTCCCATTCTGCTTTCGCAGTTTGCAAGCGTTGGCGATTGGATTTGATGGCTGCCAGAATTTGTTCCCTGTCTTCTGATGCTACTATGATCGGTTTTCTTCCTCTACCCGATTTGGTGTACAATCCCGAAATACCCTCTGAATTAAAGCGTGCCAACCAACTGTTCACACTTACCTGGCTCATCCCTGTTATGCTGCCCACTTCTTTAGAATTGCGCCCTTCCGATTTTAGCAAGATCGTGTGGCAACGCATCCGAAAGCAGTGGCTTTTTCCTGTCTTGAAGCCTGAGTCCAACGCTTGGCGTTGCTCTGGCGTTAATTGTGGTGTATTGACTCGTCCCATAGGGCACAAAGATACAACTTTTTTATAAATTAATTTTTAGCACATACTTA
>BNTV01000398.1 GCA_025996865.1 Bacteroidia bacterium | reverse complement strand
AAAGATATTTTTAGATTAACTAATTGATACTCATTGAAAAATAAGAACAAATAGAAATAATCAAGACAACTTTTGGGTTGCCTTGATTATTTCTATTTGTTCTTAAATCGACTGAAAATTACATAAAACAAAAAAATGAACCCAGTTCGACGTGACGTGCAAATAAAGAGATACTTGTTCGGTGTAGGCTCTAGCCTGCTTTTAGCTACGACATAGGCAGAGCCAATGCCGAACAAGGTAACCCAGAATAATCACCTTCCCTGTTTTAGATTCTAATAAAAATCCTATATGGCAAATTTTATAAGTTATACAAGTAGAGCACCTCAATTTACTGGAATTAGTGAGGTTAGCCGTGAAATTGAACGCTCGTTTTGGCGTTTAGGAGAAAAATATCTGGAATTTCCCTTTGGTTTATCAATTTGTTTTGATTGTTACCCAAAAGAAACAGGTGAAATTTCTAAATTTAAAATTAAACCTGATGATTTTTATCGAGGTAATATAAGGCTAATGCTTAATGTAGTAATTTATTGTGAAGATGTTAGTAGTGAAACTTATATTCAAGACTTAAGGGAGCCGGACTCAGTAAAATTTGAAGCTAATAAAGCTAATTCCAGAAAATTGTTAGGCAATGAACTTGTTAAATTACTTCAAGAAGTTTTATTAAAACAATTTAAAAAATATCCTGAACTTCAAAGAATGTATCCTAATTTTATTCTGGATGTTAAACATAGTTTAATGGAAATAGGCTGGCTTGAAGGAGATATTCAAAAACAAAAACCAGACTTGATTGATGACAATAATTATTACTATGATGATGATTTTGATGGAATTAGTAGAGAAACTTCTCATCCTAATTTTGTAAATTATTTTCACGAAGATTTTTATTATGATGAAATGAATGAAGAATCTCCATTTGGTAATGATGTAGGGCATGATGCCTTAAGAGCTTTGGAACAGAATATTAAACAATATGGAATTAATAATATTGAAAGTTTTCCAAAACAGTTGATGGAAAGTTGGGGTTATGAATATACCGAACCATTATTTGAAAAACAAATCAGTTTTATTGATTTGGAGAAGGATATGGAAAA
>BNTV01000397.1 GCA_025996865.1 Bacteroidia bacterium | reverse complement strand
GATTGAAATGATAATGATATTAATAATTAGAAAACATAAAACGCCCACTCTTTGGCAGTTGGGCAAAAATAACTTTATTCGGTTTAGTCTTTGCCATTATTTCTCTTGTTGGCAAAGGCGATAACCGAAATGAATTTGCATTTTTACTATTAGCGAGAAAAACGTGAGGCCGGCACATAAAGTCAGCAAAAAACATATATAATATTTATCAGTTACAGACATAAATGCGAGAGTCAACAAAATGTTTGTTGCGATCCATCAAAACAGACAAGTTGTAGTGGACATAATCCGAGTATTTGATATATAAATAGTAATAACCAATTAGGGCATCTCTATTGATGCAGATGCCCTAAAATTTAAAAAATAAAATTATGTTAAAAAAAACATTCCTGATTATACTGTCTTTATTTGTCATAATAGCTTGCAATAAAGTCAAAACGTTGGATAATGTGTTTGAGGGTGTCCAAATTGTTGTCAATCCTGATAAGGCAATACCTCAAATACAAGCATCAAGTATGTTCTCTAATATAGAATATGTGCCTTTAGAAACATCGGAGGAGCATTTAATAGGAGAAATAGCACAAATACTCTTTTATAAAGATCGATTTTATATCTTGGATAATGAAATTTCAAAATCTGTGTTTTGTTTTCAAAAAGATGGAAAGTTTCTTTTCAAAATCAATCGAAAGGGGAATGGTCCCGGTGAATATATAGACATTAAATCTATCAGTATTAATCACGACCAAGATCAATTATTGTTGTATTGCGGCGCAACCCACCAAATCATTACGTTTGATTTAGACTGCAATTATATAGAATCTCATCGTTTAGATTTTTATGCTTCTTTCTTTTCTTACATTGGGGATGGATTTTCTGCTTTTTCCTGTAATTACAATACGTCCAATCATACCTGTCCCATCTTTTGGTTAAAAAAATCTAATAATCTTTTCAACTAATTGATAATCAACAGTTATATTTTCAAAATTCCAACAAAAGTTGTTCGAAATCTTTTTTTGCATCGCCTCCCGAAAATAAATCAGGGGGCGGATTTTGCCTGATTCGCGCTTTACTAACCGTGATTTGGGTGGCATT
>BNTV01000396.1 GCA_025996865.1 Bacteroidia bacterium | reverse complement strand
GTGGCATCAGAATTTTCAGCCAAGGGATATGGCATTGAAGCAAATAACTCGCACTATGACACTCTAAATTCATATTTAGTGGAAGAAATATCCATGCAAATAAAGCAAATTATAGAGGAGATTACCAGATTCTCAGACGAAGCTAAATTTACAGATTTAGATGACAGAGCATTCTTTAGGAATATTAATGAGTATTTATTAAAGCTTGAAGCCTATAACGATCTTGAAGGAATTGCCGAGGCAATGAATGTATCAGACTTCGTGCCAGCAAACACCAGCGATTTCTTCCGTGGAGTATCCTCTGAGGTTAGGAGCGCAAATGCCAGTAGGGTGAATGAAGCGAGACGCTTAATAGAAGACTCGGTTAAGGCTATGCGCAACTTGCAGAAAAGACTTAAAGATCTACAGAAATATAGGTTTGCGGTAATGCTCGCTAATTCATCCTTTGTATATGAAGAGCATCGTAATATGGAATTGTTCAAAGAGTTTACGAATAAATGGATTAGAAAGAATAGGGATGCAGAGCCTGGTGTTCGTCGCAACAAGGATGACAATAGGACCAAAGAAGAATTAAAGAAAGAGCTGGATGATTTTAGGGCTGAGCGTGAAGCGTGGATAGCTTCTCACGTAAAACTCGAACAGGAGGCTGGAGATTATGAGGCTAATAAAATCTCTTGGTTTCAAGGAATAATGCAGGCCGTAGATTATGACATAAACTTTGTACTCGCCTATACGCAAGCCATGCAAGAGAATAGAGATCCTATTACGTCCATTATTGGGTTGAGATATAATAAGGTTTATATACAACAAGAAGCAGCCCATAGAGAGTTTGTTTATCAAATGGAAGCTATTAGGGAGGCTTTATATAAGAAGCATGGAGGCAACACGCTCACTAATCCAAAGAAGCTGTATGAGTTTATGCTTATGATGCCAAATGATGACGATAGAGAAGTATCTAAAACTAAGTTTTGGAAAAAATCTTCGAAAAAGCGCAACGCTACTCTCGTCAGGAATCACGAGCAGATATTCAGAGATAGACTTAGAAGGTATAAGAATGAGTTATATTCAGAAGGGCTTGAAGAGGCTGATGTTAT
>BNTV01000395.1 GCA_025996865.1 Bacteroidia bacterium | reverse complement strand
TCACGGATTTGTGAAATGGCTTGGTTGAGCAAGGTATCGGTTTTCGTGGTGGCGTGGTATTTTAATTCTGCCACGATTACGACTCCGTCTTGCTGCAATACCGCGTCTATACGCCCCCGGTTGGTCGGCTTTTCGCTTTGAATATTGAAACCCAGCAAAGTCATCCACACTTGACAAATGATGTGATAACGAGCTTCATTTTCTATATTTTCTGCTTCCGCCCTGGCTTTGTTTCTCGACTTGGATGCTTTTAAGGTGTAGGGAACGTCGGCAAGCATCTTACGCATATTGTTCGCAAAGCCTTCTGTATCAAAATTAAGTATCTGTTGCAGCATCTCTCTTCCAAGTGTTCCCAACTGTTCCACAGGATATTGGGTAAATGCGTTTAACAAATGCTTCATCAACGATTCTCTCACTTCCAGATTGGGAACTTCCAACGTATATTCAGGCTCTACGCCTATTCGTTTCTGACTTTTAACGGTCAAATAGCCTGTTTGAAATAATAAAGGAATATCACCAAGTGCATCCGGGTCGTAACTGTCGAAAGCCGAAGAATCAACAATGACAGGTTCTAATACGGTTTTAGCAAGACCGTGTTTTTTGAGCCGGTCGATAAGAAAAGTAGGTGTACCTGTTTCAAACCAGTAATTGGAAAACACTTGCTTACGAAAAAACGACAGCGTGGAATAGGGATTATAAACCGATGTCTTGCCATCCCAGGTATAACCGTTGTACCACCTGCGAATATGGTAAAGCAAATCTTCTTTTGTCATTTCCAAATGAGATGCCGTATCGCTGATATATTCCGAAAAATCACGTTCCAGTTCTTCCTGCGTGTAACCAGAAATAGAGGCATACCGGTTGTCCATCGTAATATCGTCAGGACTGTTTAACACTGAAAATATCGACACTTTTGCCACTTTTGTTACGCCTGTCAAAAAGATGAATTTCAGGTGGTCGTCGGTGGCTTTCAGTCTTTTATAAAAGCCCTGAAGAAATTTGCGAACACCGTCCGCTTCAGGTTGGTTCATTGTATCCAATATGGGGCTGTCGTACTCGTCAATAAGCACGACCACTTTTTGTCCTGTTTTGCG
>BNTV01000394.1 GCA_025996865.1 Bacteroidia bacterium | reverse complement strand
CCACCGGTGTCCGCTTGGACAACGATATACAATGCGTGTTTGTCGATCGCAATAACGGATTATGGATCGGCACTTTATGGCAAGGCATTTGTTACTATCATCCCGATATGTACAAATTCAAATTAATCCAAACAAGACCTAACGACACACGTACTACCAACGAATCCGTGCGCTGCCTGCTGGAAGACAACGACGGAAGCATTCTGATCGGTACCACCTACAACGGTCTTTGCCGGTACTGGCCGGCAACCGGAAAAGTCGAGAATGCATTCAACGGATTTCTTGCCGATGACCTTTGCCTCTCGCTCTACAGAGACCGGGAAAACCGCTTGTGGGTAGGAACCTATTTGAACGGTTTTTATTGTATTGACGGGAAGAATATAAAAATGTACAATAAATCGACCGGCAATCTGGAACTTTATCCTAACCAAAACATTTCAAGAGCTATCTATGAAGATGCCGGCGGACGTTTCTGGGTAAGCGTAGCCAACGAAGGTGTTGGGGAACTGGATTTAAATACGGGAAAAATCGCCATGTTGCGCGATAAACATCCCGAAATTGCTTTCCACAAAGTAGATTTCGGCTTTTATCCGGTCGATGACCATACTTTTGCCGTGTTCGGGGAAAGCGGTATTTATTATTACAACACCCAAAAAGACAAGACCTTTATTCCGGAAACGGACGATCCGGACAATCCGAAATTCATGGGTCCTAATGTCAAATACTATTGTGTGTTTAAGGACAGCCGCTCACTGGAATGGTTCGGTACGGAACTTGGCATCCGCATTTGGGACGAACAGAAAAAGAAAACCAGTACGATTAATACGGCAAGCGGATTGCCCAATAATTCCATTTCCGCCATTGTCGAAGACGATAACGGCATCTATTGGGTTTCCTCCTTAAATGGAATTACCAAAATTGAAGTCAGGGAAAATGCCGGCGAATATGAATTTTCCTTGGTCAATTTCGATACACACGATGGCCTGCAAAGCGGTAAATTCTACGACCGGTCTTCGCTGAAAACCCGGAATGGCGACCTCTATTTCGGCGGCCATCACGGAACAAACATTTTTAATCCGAACAAAATCAATTACAACCCAA
>BNTV01000393.1 GCA_025996865.1 Bacteroidia bacterium | reverse complement strand
AGGTACAGGGTGAAAGGTAAAAGGTACAGGGTGCACGGTACACGGTAAACGGTATAAGGTTGCCAATACCGGTCGTGCACCGTGTACCCTTCACCCTGTACCTTATTTGCAGCGGCTTCTCCCCTCTTCTTGAGGAGAGGGGCAGGGGGTGAGGACATATTGATATTGCGACTCATTTCAATCATTCAATTTATAAACAATTGATACTGCGGCCTGGGTGGGGCCGATATACCGTCGCTGTTTCGTGCTCCGTTTGGGGTAACAGTCAGCGCACGAACTGTGATTGTATTCGTTGTATTCCCCGCCCAGGTAGCCGACCCCCAGGTTGAAATTCAGGTTCCACCGGCGAGAGAGCGGCAGGGAATAACCGCCGGTCAGGCCAGCCGAATAACTGAGATTGCTGAGAAACCCCAGGGGTTCTCCCCCTTTGGGAAACAAACGGACGTCGTAAGTGCCCACCGCGCCGTAAATGCCGGTGAAAAATCCCGTCAGGGCTTGCGGGCGGTCGCCCCACCAGTAGCGGTTTTCTATCCATAGCATCTGGATGCGGTGGCTCCAATAGTTGGGTGAACCGGTATCCCACCAGCTCCATGCGCCTTGCAGCAGCAGGGACTGACGGTTGAAGGCAAGCTCTATCGAGAGGTTGGGAAGCAAAGCCGCATCATACAGCAGGTTGGTGCTCACGGCGAATACCCGGTACGACGGTTTGTTGACCGGAACCTGAACGGGGGTATCGCGCTTGGCCGTGTCCTTAAGGTCTTTAAAGTCCTTAAAGTCCTTAAGGTCCTTAAAAAAATCCCCCGACGGACTCCCTTTCACCGGCGGGATATAACTGCCGTCATCCATCCGAAGGCGAACGCTCACATATTGCAATTGACTGAATATATTTGCCCGAAGGTATCTTTGCGTTGCAGGGGGAAGACTGCGAAGTTCCCGGAGCAGCAGCTCTTCATCCTGCGTCCGGCCGGACAGGTAAAGGATTTTTCCCCTGTCGGGAACTCCGGCGTCACTGGAGACTAAGGATTGAAAGCCTTCCCAGTCGATGCCCGCCGCTTTTTCGTCGATGCGGTTGCGGTCAAATCCGGGATGCTTCCACAGGATATACGC
>BNTV01000392.1 GCA_025996865.1 Bacteroidia bacterium | reverse complement strand
TGAAAGTATATCAAACAAATGAAATCCGGAACATAGCAATTATCGGCGGTTCCGGCTCGGGGAAAACCACTCTCACTGAAGCGATGCTCTTTGAGAGTGGGGTTATAAAACGTAGAGGTTCCGTCGATAACGGCAACACAGTTTCGGATTATTTCCCGGTTGAAAAAGAATACGGATATTCGGTTTTTTCAACCATTTTCAGTGTAGAGTGGCTAAACAAGAAGTTGAACTTCATTGACAGTCCCGGTTCGGACGATTTTGCAGGCGGCGCAGTGTCCGCCCTGAATGTAGCCGACACCGCGCTGATGGTCATCAATGGCCAATATGGCGTAGAAGTAGGCACCATCAACTTGTTTCGTTACACGGAATCTCTTAGCAAACCGGTTATTTTTCTTGTAAACCAATTGGATAAGGAAAATGCTGATTTTGATAAAACTTTAACGCAACTGAAAGAAACTTATGGAGGAAAAGTGGTTCAGATTCAGTATCCGGTACAAACCGGACAGAATTTCCATCAAATGATTGATGTCCTGAAGATGAAAATGTACCAATGGAAACCCGAAGGCGGTACGCCTGAAATTCTGGATATTCCAGCCTCCGAATCAAGCAAAGCGGAAGAATTGCACAATGCTTTGGTCGAAGCTGCCGCTGAAAATGACGAAGCTTTGATGGAAAAATTCTTCGACCAGGGAGGCCTCACCGAAGAAGAAATGCGCGAAGGAATCCGTAAAGGTTTGCTCAATCGCGGTATGTTCCCGGTGATTTGTGCATCCGCCGGAAAAGATATGGGCGTTCGCCGCCTGATGGAATTTTTAGGCAACAATGTTCCCGGTGTGACCGAAATGCCTCTTTACAAAAACACGGAGGACAAAGATATTACGCCTGACTCTGCCGCACCAACCAGTCTTTTTGTTTTCAAAACAACCGTAGAACCGCATATCGGACGTGTTTCTTATTTCAAAGTGATGTCCGGTATGGTGAAAGCATCGGATGACCTCTTGAACGAAGACCGCGGCTCGAAAGAACGCATTTCTCAGTTATTTGTCGTTGCCGGACAAAACCGCTTCGAAATCCCGGAATTACACGCCGGAGACATCGGCGCAACCGTCAAACTGAAAGA
>BNTV01000391.1 GCA_025996865.1 Bacteroidia bacterium | reverse complement strand
AATAATTATGGCTAAAATTGTTGCTTTTTACTATTCCCAAACCGGTCAGGGTTTACAAATTTTGCAATCGGTTTCCAAACCGTTGATTGAAACCGGTAATGAAGTGATACTCAAAGAAATTGTACCGGAAACGTCCTTTCCTTTTCCGTGGACTGCCGAGTCGTTTTTTCAAGCTTTTCCCGAATCGCGGCAGGGCATCGGTTGTCCGGTTCGGCCGATTGATTTAAGCGACGCACAAGATGCGGCATTAGTGATTATCGTTTATCCGACTTGGTTTTTGTCGCCTTCGATTCCTACGCATGGATTTTTTCAAGATCCTGCTATTCAGGAATTTCTGAAAGACAAACAGGTTCTTACCATCGACGGATGCCGCAACATGTGGGTGATGTCGCACACGAAAGTACTGTCGTACATTGAACAAAACGGTGGAAAATTAGTCGGACATATTGTTTTGCAGGACAGAAATCCCAATTTGGTCAGCGTCATCACGATTATTCGCTGGTTATTCGGTGGAAAAAAGGGAAAAAGCGGCATTTTCCCTGCGGCAGGCGTTTCGCCCGAAGACATCAAACAGGCTTCCGTTTTCGGCAGTATTGTTGCCGAGTCAATTGCTTCTTTTCCCGATTTCCAGATTTTACAGGAAAACCTGATGGAAAACGGCGCCATTAATTACAAACCGCACATTGTTTTTGTCGAAAAAACCGGACACCGGATGTTCGGGCTTTTTTCGAAATGGGTACTGAAAAAAGGAACTTACAATGCTCCACAACGGCGTTCCCGGCTGAAAGTGTTTCAGTATTACCTGTTTGCGGTATTGTATTTGGTATCGCCCATCGGTTTGTTGTTCTTTTTTCTGGCTTATCCGTTCAACCATAGAGCTATATGGAAAGATAAGTTATTGCAGTGTTATTTCAAATAAATGTAATATATTTTTATTACCTTTGTACCCATGAATCCAAAAATCTATATAACGAAAATATCAAAATTCTTACCTAACTCTCCGATAACCAATGACGAAATGGAGAAATATCTGGGTATGATTAATGGGCGACCTTCGCTTTCGAGAAGAATTGTATTGAAAAATAAAGGTATTAAACAAAGGTATTACGCCATCGGCCCCAA
>BNTV01000390.1 GCA_025996865.1 Bacteroidia bacterium | reverse complement strand
CATTTAAACGTTTTCTAATTGCATCAATTCCGCCACCGCCAAATGCAATTCTCGCTCCGTCTCCAAGCGGTTGTTAATCACCTCGTAATAAATCGTTGACTCCATAAGATATTCAATCAGGGAAATCTCGCCGGCGTCCAAAGCCTTTTTCAACAAAACAAGCGTGTTGTCCGAAAGTGCATTTTGCCGGTAATCATTGAGGATTTCTTTCAGATGCAAAGCCTTTTTATAAAGCGCTTCCGATTCGTTGCGAAACCGGATTGCAGCATCGTTTTCCGCTTCCTGATTTGCCAAAGTCCGGGCTTTAATTTGTCGCACGGTGTTTTTATTTCCCCATAAAGGAATGGAAAGCCCTACCGTAACCCCTTGAAACCGTTCGGTCAACACTTTTTCACTCATGTATCCGGCCGAAATTTTCGGTAAATTCAACGAACGCTGCAATCTTTCGGTTTCACGACTCAAACCTGTTTCCTTTGCCAAGTATTGTAAATCGATATTTTTCTCTTTTTGACTTTCATACCAAACTTCGAAAGAGTCGGGAAGCAGCGTTTCGGAAAATTCGGAAACGGAATAATCTATTGAAATCCCCCCGTTCAGTCGGGTCAATTCGGCTGTAAGAAAATTTTTCTCAACCAATGACGTTTCATATTCCTTCTTGACATTCAAGAAGTTAATTTTTGCCTTATTCAAATCCAAAACGGAGACATCACCTTTATTTAAACGCATCTGATAAACCTCAGCCATTTGTTGCGCCTGTTGCAACCGGATTGCCAATTCCTTCGACAAGGCATTTTGGTAAATCAACCGGATGCAAAGTTTTTTCGCTTCCAACAATACATTTTTCCTTTCCGAAAGGTATTTCAAATCCACTTGCTTGTTCTGCGCATCGGCGACTTTCCTTTTGTAATAATAACTTGTCGGAAAATCAAACCGCTGAACGGCAGAAAAGTCGATGCGATTGCCTCCTGCATCCGGACTGCCCCAAAGATAATGGTATTCCACTTCGGGATTTTCGGGATAAATCCCGGTTTTGTTGGCGATTTTATCGGCTTCGGCTTGTTTGCGAAGCGTAGCTAAAACCGTGTTGTTTTGCTCGATTTGTTCGAGCAGAGATTCCTGTGCGGA
>BNTV01000389.1 GCA_025996865.1 Bacteroidia bacterium | reverse complement strand
TACGTGGCGATGTTGAAAGGCGATAAAACCGGACTGCTGACTTTTGAACGCCGATTCGACACCTTGATTTTGCCTTCCCGCACACCTCTGCAAATGAACCGGATTCAGGAAGCTTTGTATTTCCAACAAACTGCGTTTGCCGAAAGCGACTATTCCGTTTTGTATCAGAATGTAAATAAATATGCTGCCAATCGCGGCTTGATGCTTGTTTTCACTAATTTCGATTCCGTGGCGGCCATGCAACGCCAACTCCGTTATCTTTCGAGGATGGCTAAACGGCACAATATTTTAGTTATTTTCTTCGAAAACGTTGAATTGGAATCGCTTGCCAATCAGCAACCGGAAGATAAAGAGCAAGTCTATCAAACGGTGATTGCCGGGAAATTGGAATACGAAAAACGGTTGATTATCTCAAAGCTCCGGCAGCACAATATTCTTTCTCTCCTCACGCATCCCAATCATTTGACGGTTGATGTGATTAATAAATATTTGGAGATAAAAGCTCGGGGGGATTGGTAAACAGGTGCATGGCATGGATAAATTTTCCGCTTCACAATGGGGAATGTGTAAAAATATGATATACATAATATATGACCTTAAATATTTATGGCAGTTGATATAGATAAAATACGGCAGGGAAACCACGACGCTTTCAAGGAGTTGTTTGTAATCATGTATCCTAAACTAAGGGCGCTGGCTCGCCGGTTTGTGGACGAACAGACGGCTTGTAATTTAACGCAGGACGTGTTTACGGACTATTGGGAAAAGAAACAGGTCATTGTTGCTGAAAACATACAGTCTTTTTTATACAAATCCGTGCAGAACAAATGCCTTAATTATCTGAAACACCGGATAGTAGCGGAAGAATATGCAGCCGGCATCCGTCTGGCTGAATCGCGAATGGCCTATCTGGAAAAGAATCCTGAATCCGTAGATTTTCTAAAGGATATTATATACAATGATTTACAGGAAGTTATAGAGGCGTCCGTGAAAAAATTACCGCCACGTACTGCGGAGGCTTTCCGGTTATGCTATTACGACGAGATGTCGCACAAGGAAATCGCTGAAACCATGAATATTTCAGTCCGGACAGTCGAAACGCACATCCGGCAGGCAATACTGTTTCT
>BNTV01000388.1 GCA_025996865.1 Bacteroidia bacterium | reverse complement strand
CGTAGAAACTTACGATGAATTCAAGGCAAAAATCGAAGAAGGCGGATTTATTTTTGCCCATTGGGATGGTACGTCCGAAACAGAAGAATTGATTAAGGACGAAACCAAGGCGACTATCCGTTGCATTCCTTTTGACGGTGACAAAACGCCCGGAAAGTGCATGGTGACAGGGAAACCTTCGGCGCAACGGGTAATTTTTGCAAGGGCTTATTAATGAAAAAATAGGCTGTTCGTCATTATAAGCGATTTGAATGAGATTATACGGATGATTAAGCAAACGAAATAAAAACATTACCTTATGGAATTCTTTATTTATCTGATTAAAGTAAACATAGCTATTGTTGTGATGTATGGTTTTTACGGATTGCTTTTCCGCAACGATACGTTTTTCCAGTGGAAACGCCTTTTGTTGTTATCCATACCGGTAATTGCGATGCTCTATCCTCTGATTGATATGTCCCGGCTGTTGAACCATGAAATATTGATGGCATCCGATAGCAAAATATTTCCGAGTTATTACCTGAATGAAGTGATTATAACGGCTAATCGGAAACACTCCGGAAGCAGTTTTTCTTTTATGGATTATCTGCCTGTGCTTTTGGCCGGAATTTACGGGTTAGTTGTATTGACTTTGCTTATTCGTATGCTGGCGCAAATAGCCGGTGTATTCTTTTTATTGCTTCGAACACAAAAAACACAAATCAACGGACGGACGATTTACCGGAAAGAAGGCTTGCAAACGCCGTTTTCATTTTTTCACTATATTGTCTTGGACCCGCAACAATATCCTGTAACTTATCACAAGGCTGCAGCAAAAATTACGAATAATTTTAATGTTTCACTTCTAAAAAAGAGAATTTTTATGATGAACAAAAAAGAAACCCCGCGATTAGGATTGGCAAAATATCTGCTTGTTTTGCCGGTAATCGCCGCATTGTTGATTTTCAATAATTGCGATAAAAATACGAAAAATACGGCGGTTCCCGAAAAGGAAACAGCGCCGGTGACGGCTTCCGAACAAGTTTTCAGTTACGTAGAAGAGTTGCCCCAGTTTCCGGGTGATGATGCTGCATTGCAGAAATGGTTGTCAAGTAATATTGAGTATCCGAAAATTGCTTCGGAACAGGGTATCCA
>BNTV01000387.1 GCA_025996865.1 Bacteroidia bacterium | reverse complement strand
ATGGGGATATCCAGTTCACGGGCCAGGCTTTTAAGGGACCGGGAAATTTCTGAAATCTGCTCATACCGGGGTATGAAATTATTTTCCGAGCTGATAAGCCCCAGGTAATCGATAAAAATGATCTCAACCTTTTGCTGTGCCCGTATCCGCCGGGCCTGGGCCCGGAGGTCCAGGATTTTCATGTTCGGCATATCCACGATATACAGGGGCGCTTCATAGATATGCTCCGCAGCGTGGAGGAGATCCTGATAATCACTTGATTTGAGAAAGCCGTTTCGTAAATTGTTGGATTCGATCCGCGCTTCCATGGCAATAAGCCGCTGCATCAGGGCCATTTCGGACATTTCCAGGGTGAAAAAAGCGGTTGGGATTCTTTTTTTAATGGAGATATGACTTGTCATGGTCAGGGCAAGAGCAGTTTTTCCGATAGAGGGCCGTGCGCCGATGATAATGAATTCCGAAGGATGAAAACCGGAGGTGTACTTTTCAAGCTCCTCAAAACCGGAAGGAACGCCGGTGTATTCCTGTTTGGAATGATAGGCGTCCTCAATGATCTTGAGCGCCCCGGGGACGATCTCTTTGGCGCTTTTGTAGCTCAGAGTCTGCCGGTTATCGCTTAATTCAAAGATCCGCTGCTGGGTTTCTTCCAGGATCATCCGGGATTCCATGGACTCGTTGAATATCTTGGCGCTTATTTCCCCGGAAACCCGCAGCAGGGCACGGCGCAGGGAGTAACCCTGCACCGTTTTTGCATAGTATTCGATGTTGGCGCTGGAGGGCACCACGCTGGTAAGGGAAGACACATAAGCGGAACCCCCGGCTTCATCCAGTTTCCCGTTCTGCCTGAGTTCCCCGGTTACGGTGAGGATATCCGCTTTAACACTCTTGTCGTAAACACCCAGGATCGCTTCATAAACCCGGTTATTGGCGTTTGAATAAAAATCGCCGGGCCGCAGGTACTGCATGGCGGCGCCGATGGCATCGGAATCCATGAGCATGGCCCCAAGGGCTGCCCGTTCCGCCTCATCGTCATGGGGGGGAACTTTATCCTTTAGTCCGGGAGCCGCCATGGATATACTACTTCACGCCCTGTTTCGTTCGCTTATTCCCGGGCTACAGGTTCAGCAGCCGGTTC
>BNTV01000386.1 GCA_025996865.1 Bacteroidia bacterium | reverse complement strand
ACGGCATTTACGATACCATACAATACATCAGTAGCGCCGTGATTTCGATATCCGAAGCCTGGCCTTGGGCGCCGCCGAGCGGTTGATGAATCATCACCCTGGAATGTTTCAAAGCCGTGCGCTTTCCTTTTGTTCCGGCGACCAGCAGGACGGCGGCCATCGAAGCGGCCATTCCCGTACAAATGGTATTTACGTCGCTACTGATGTATTGTATGGTATCGTAAATGCCGTATCCCGCATAAACGGAACCGCCCGTCGTTGTGTGGAAGATTTTGGAGTTGCCATAATCAATGATATCTCAGCCAGAACGCTGGATGATCGGATGTTCGAAACCATTGCCCGGCTACAAGTTCCGTATATTGCGATGCACATGAAAGGCAGTCCGCAAACCATGATGGAAGATACGGATTACGCAAACCTGATGCAGGAAATTCTTTTACACTTTGCCGGAAAAGTTACTCAATTGCATCAAATGGGAGTTAATGACATCTGGATTGATCCGGGTTTCGGATTCAGTAAAACGACCGCACAAAATTATCGGATTTTGGATAAATTGGAAGAATTTCATATCTTTGAACTTCCGGTTTTGGTTGGTTTTTCGAGGAAAACGATGATACGGGATGTGCTTGCAACTACTCCGGCCGAAAGTCTGAACGGAACAACAGCCCTGAATATGTATGCCCTGACGAAAGGCGCGCATATATTGCGCGTGCATGATGTGAAAGAAGCCGTACAAACGGTTCGATTGTATAACACGATAAATAATACAGATGTATGATTGAAATTTTCTCTAAAATCGAAATAAAAACCATTATTGATGTTTGCTTGGTTATTTTCTGTCTGTACGAGACTTATCTCCTGGTGAGGAAAACGAAAACGGTAACCATTTTCATAGGGGTTTTGGCGTTTATGGCCATTTGGATTATGGTTTCCCAAGTCTTTCAGTTGCGGATAATGGGAGCTATTTTAGACCGGTTCTTTAATGTCGGTTTTATTCTGTTGATTGTTATTTTTCAAAAGGAAATCCGGGAATTTTTGCAGGCATTGGGTTCCAATAAAGGAATCCGGTATATTATGAAATTGGTTAATACGAGAAAAAACAATATAGATGAAGACCTTAAATCAATTATGCCGATAG
>BNTV01000385.1 GCA_025996865.1 Bacteroidia bacterium | reverse complement strand
CAGATTCATTGGGTGGCTCAAAAGACGATGTTATAGCTTACTTACGGGATAAAGCCAATGAATCTGTACCGTATTTATAGTTGGAGCGATTTTTAATAATCACGCCAGCAGACACAGCTGATTCAATAGCGAACTCATAATCCCTAAGGTCGTTTTCAACCCATTTAGTCATAAATTCTTGAGGAGTTTCATCAATGATTGTATATAAAGTAGATTGAACCAAGTCATTGCTCATGGAGTCAGATTTTCTGCCCATAATTCGTAATGCTCTCTTCATCTCTTCGATAGTCATTTTCTTATATGCGTCGATAGCTTTGATTTTCTGTTGATTTTTAACATTCTTAACTTTAGCTTCGGCGTCTTCATTCTTCAATACAAAACTATGTTTAGGCGTAACGGACTGCAAATCTTTGGCTACGTGCGGGTGATGAATAAGAAATTCATACTGCAATTCACCTTCCGGAGTTGATGTGTCTATCCTTAACTTTCCAGACATTAGCTTAATCTGGTATGTAGATAGAAATGATAATTCTCCTGCACCATGCGGTTCCAATGTCCCAGTTCTGTATCCTAATTTTTCTTCTAATTCTCTAAGCTTTTTAGCCGGTATGCCCGTCGTGACAAGTCCGGTCCGCGAAATCCACGGAGATAAGCCTACGTATGTTCTATCGTACTGGCCAGTTACTTTCGACCACGGATGGTACTTAATGGCCTCTAATGAGTAAATCATGCTTGTAGTTTATACGAAATGATTAATTAAGCAGTTAAATGCCTACCGGCGAACCGATAGGCACTACTATGCTTATTGATTAAAATTCTGACGCTTACGCTATGCTGAGAATCAACTCACCACAAGCCAACGGATTAACAATCATAATGCCGAATTCACCCAAAATATTACCAGTGTAACCATCTTTCGAGTTGGCTGCAATGACAGAATTTTTGTTCTTCGGATCGATCATGCCTGGAGTATATTTCATAATCATTTCGCGGCCTTCTCTAAATACCTTGCGGATATTAGCTTTGCCTTCGTAACGATTCAAATCCAAGAATGTCATACGATATGACTCAATCGGTTTAAGCGTTACAGGATGTAATTTCCTGTGATGATATGGGTCGTCATATAACGGGAAGTGCTTAACAGTGAGTTC
>BNTV01000384.1 GCA_025996865.1 Bacteroidia bacterium | reverse complement strand
ACAGGGTGTTGGCTCCATGTTTTGCCACACCGTTTATCCAAAACTGACAGTTGGTTTGACAGGTCATCGAATTTAACAGTAAGAGAACTGTTTGAGAGTGTCCATTCGGTTGCTTTTGTTGCATTTATAGACATTAACAATAAAAAAAAGACAATATTTCGCTTCATAATTATTTTATTGTTTTACAACTTTTAACACGCTTTGTTTGCCGCCGGAATTGATTGTCAACAAATAAATGCCGGAGGGATAACTGCTGATGTCTATCCGGTTTTCCGTATCGTGCAAGGTGGCGTTCCACAGATTGCGTCCGGATATATCACTGATGGTGACATGGTAAGCGCCGCGTACATCGAATTTCAAGGTGAAATGTCCATCGACGGGGGTGGGATAGAGCGTTGCCAAGGGCGTTCCTGTTGTTTTAGGACTTTCCACTCCTGTGGAGACTTCTTCGTCCGGCAGTCCTATTGTCAAATAAGAACGAGCCTTCACTACTTGTCCCTCATACGTGTAATCTGTTAATGCGAAGTTCACCACTATGCTTTTTCCCGAAGAAAAATCCGTCCGTTGTACTTTGTGGTCTTCTGTGATGAAACGATGATTCAGCAACTCCTCATAACCGATTTCACGTAACCACGGCGAGATATTGTTGTAACTTTCAATAAATTTGTTCTCGTAGGGTAAGAATGTTTCTTTGTCTATTGACCACAAGGGGGCAGTTCCGTAAAGCATATTGAACAAGTCTTTTTTCCACCAGATAGACGGAATATGATGATTACAATCCTCCCAGCGCCACGAGGTTACTATGGCATCGTGATAAACAAGTTCGAATAGGGGTACGCGCGTATATTCATTGATAGAATATTCAAGGTAACAGCTTGTTGCCTCGTGGGTTCCCACTACTGCGGTCGGCTTCCTGTCATTATCCCAGTTACCGTAATCATAAATAGAGCCGGGAGGTGCACTACATGATGGTGTCCGCGATAAGGTCATCATCCCATGGGCATAAACTATCCTTGAGCCTATGAAATCAGCACCCCATTCTCCTCCGCAAAATTTATGGTAGGTATCCGTAAACAAATCGTATATTTTGACTACTGCTTCCTTATATTGTGTGCGTGTTGCGGGATGAATGGGGTCGTAACATTCGTATAATCCGTCT
>BNTV01000383.1 GCA_025996865.1 Bacteroidia bacterium | reverse complement strand
ATAAAATCCGGGATTTGGAAGTGATTGAATTAGGTGCAGGAAAGGATTAACCGGATTTTCATTTTTAAGTGAAAAATTATACTTTTGCCTGCAAAATTACGTTAAGATTATTGATTTTACGATGATAGTATGAAACCAATATTAATGGTAGATTTGGTTAGCCAGTACAAAAAGATAAAAACCGAAATGAATGCTGTTGTTTCAAAAGTGATTCGTTCCGGTGAGTATATCAATGGGGAGGCCGTGCGGAATTTTTCTTCGGCTCTTGCTGCTTATACAGGCGCAAAACAGGTTGTTCCGTGTGCAAACGGAACGGATGCACTTCAAATTGCATTAATGACCTTAGGACTACAGCCCGGAGATGAAGTGATTATCCCGAATTTTACTTACGTTGCTGCGGCAGAAGTAATTGCGTTGCTAAAACTAACGCCTGTCCCGGTCGATGTTGATCCCTTGACTTTCAACATCGACCTGAAAAAAATGTCCGTAGCCCTTTCCCTGAAAACCAAAGCCATTATTCCGGTACATCTTTTCGGACAATGTTCCGATATGGCGCCCATTTTGAAAATTGCCAAAGAAAATGCTTTGTACGTCATCGAAGATAACGCTCAAAGTATCGGTTCGGTTTATACTTTTCCGAATGGAAATCGGCAACAGGCCGGAACAATCGGCGATATCGGCGCATTATCTTTTTTTCCGGCCAAAAACTTAGGTTGTTATGGCGACGGCGGCGCTTTATTGACCAACAACGAAACACTGGCTCAAAAAATGCGGATGATTGCTTCGCACGGGCAGTCTAAAAAGTATTACCATGAAATGATTGGTTGCAATTCGCGTTTGGATACGCTTCAAGCGGCAATGTTAAATGTGAAATTACCTTATCTGAATACCTATATGAAGGAGCGTCAAAAAGTAGCGCAAGCGTACAATGAAGCTTTGGAAGTCCGGACGGATATGTATGAAATTCCCGAATGTATTCCGGCCTCAACGCATGTGTATCACCAATATACGCTGAAAGTGAAGCAAAACAAGCGGGATGATTTGCAAAGATACCTGAAGGAAAAAGGCGTTCCGACGATGATTTATTATCCGAATCCTTTACACAAACAGCCGGCTTTCAGAGGCGTGATCCGAATCGGAGGTGATTTAAGCGAAACCGAAAAG
>BNTV01000382.1 GCA_025996865.1 Bacteroidia bacterium | reverse complement strand
TTGACCAATGACAACACTTTGCAATTGGTCAAATAAACAGCAGGCAAGGCCAAGCCTAATTTCTTTTCGCTTTGCGACAAGTCCAAGACAGCCCCCTCTTTGGGTTTGTTCAAGCTGCCGATAGTAACTTGGGCATTCATACCCGCTGTTATTCCCACAAAGAAAAGTAATATTAAATAAACATTTTTTTTCATCTTTCTTTAATAATTTAATTATTGTTTAATATTTGTCAATTGTTAATTGATAGAACTTCCTATTTATCCTTCACACAACGCACCGCTTGGTAGCGGTCGCTATACGTGAGCGGTCCCGTGATCTTTCCCAACGATTGATTGTAGAGTTGATTGGATGACGCACACCACCAACCGCCGACTGTGTTCCAACCTGACCAAGTTTTGGTGCTCGGAATATAGCCGCCGGCATTTGCAGACCCGGAAAACCAATGGTTTTTCTCATCAGCAGTAACCGCAGAATTAATGTAAGTCGCTAATTTATCGAACTCTCCTGTTGTAGGCAAATGAAAACCGGACGGACACGCACCTGCTGCCTGCCCCCAAGTATAATAATATCCGCGCTCACCCTCAGACTGACCGGGATAGGTAGTCGCTGCCGGAGTACCCTCTTTGCTGTTGTCGATCATCCAAGTACCCACGCCATCCGGATAAGTATATATCCTGTAAGTACCGTTAGTTCCTGTAACAGTGGTAGTAGAAGCCGAAACCGCCGTCCACTTTTGTCCGGTCCAGACATAAAGCCCTTTACCACCGGACAAAGTCTCGTTGGTGTTATATACTATCGTACCCTCCATCTCAGCCTTCGTACCACCTTCCAATTGCAAGTCGCCGTCATTGTTCAAATGAACAGCAGGCAAAGCCAAGCCTAACTTCTTTCCGCTTTGCGACAAGTCCAAGATAGCCCCGCCTCTTGGGGGATTCAGGCTGCCGATAGTAACCTGCGGAAGGGCGTCGTGTGGGGAAGGGGTGGGCCAGTACTTGTAGATCTCGGTGGTGGCCGGATCTTTAAAAAAAAAAAAAACATATACCTGTTTGTCCATTAACTTAACCTCTATCCCCTTTCCATTTTCCTTCCATATAACTCCAACTATCTTCCTATCCTAAATCTACATTACTCTCCTTGTTGATCCATTACTACTACCTATTCTCCACATCTA
>BNTV01000381.1 GCA_025996865.1 Bacteroidia bacterium | reverse complement strand
TATTCCCCGGACAATGTTGAACCATAAAGACAAATATTATTTCAAGAGAGTATATATCGGATGGTGGCGGACAATTAGGGGTTAAATAGCACCTAAAACAACCAGCCTATTTAAATGAATAAAGCGTAACCGAATATGAGGACGTAAAGATTTGTATGCGAGATACCATGGAATTGGGTATGGAAAAAGGTATGTTGAAAAAAGCAAAAGAAGTTGCAAAAAAAGGCTTGATAGAAGGTTTTTCGGTAGATATGATTTCCATGTTAACCGGACTTACTCCAAAACAAATCAACCAAGTGCGATAAATTTTTCCATTAGGGTTTCTTCATACAAAAATATGGACGGCTCCATGTATTAAATGGAGCCGTCAAATTTTACGCTAATTTATCAATACTTTACCTTCAATACTTTACCTTCAACATATCCAAAGTTTTCTTTGCCTGCTCATTGTTCGGATCAATTTCCAATATCTTCTTATAATACTCACCCACCATGTTTAGATCATCCAAAGTATAATAATAAGAAGCCAGATAACGGTAACATTGAATAATATCGTTATTTCTTTTACCCTCAGAATTATTTTCCAACATAAATTTGAGCGCCTCTTCGTAATAAGGCTTGGCAACACCGGCCATTGGTTTGTCTCTCAACTGGTTGTAAGAATCCGCGAGCGAATGGATATTTGCCCGCCAAAAATAGCCCAAATAGGTATCCTGTTTGCGGGTGATAACATCCGAAAATGCCTTGGCTCCTTTTTGAAAATATACATTAAAAGCAGCTTCGTTGGCGGCAGCCAGTTCGGGAGTGGTTTCCGCCGCGATATTTTGGGTATCTATGTAATAACTTGCAGCATTAAAATTTGCTTGCCCGTAATAAAACAGACTCATCAAAGAAAAATCGGGATTTGCCGTAAAACTTTTTTCGTAATATTCAACGGCTAAGGGATAATTTTTAGCATTTTCAGCTGCAGTCGTCAATTTATCGTAAACGACTGTCTTCGTGGAGTCTAATTCCAAGGCTTTCTTATAACTTTCAAGCGCAAGATCAGGCTGTTTCATTTCCACTTGAAGATCTCCCAAAGTCACATAATCGTAATAAATATGTTTTTCCTTCGGCGTGTTTTGCACGAATTTATTCATCTGTTCGAGTCCCAATTCATAATTCTTGTTTTTGTAGTTATTGTA
>BNTV01000380.1 GCA_025996865.1 Bacteroidia bacterium | reverse complement strand
ACGAACAGACAGTCCCGTTTGCCTGAAAAGGCTTTTGTGATGGCTACCGTGGCATCGCAGGCATCTTTGACATTTGTACCGCGAAAGAGTTCGTCGAAGATGACTAACAGGTTTTTTGAACGTCCCAACTGTTCCGCCACTTTTTTTACACGCAGCACTTCGGCATAGAAATGGCTGTAACCCATGTTCAGGTTATCCGGCAGGTTGATGGTGGTGAACATTCCTTCCAGCACGGAAATCTCCATGGATTCGGCGGGAACGGGGAAACCGAGATGCGCCAGATAGACGGTGATTCCCAGGGTTTTCATGAATGTGGATTTGCCCGCCATGTTGGCGCCGGTCAGGAAGATAACATTGTTCGAGCGGTCAACGGACAGTGTGTTTGCTACGGCATTTTTCACTTCGGGATGATACATTCCTTTCACCTTGAGTGTATTGTTTCCGCCCGGCAAGACTTTTGCGAAAGAGAAACGGTGACTGGCGGCCACAAGGGCGACGGCAATGTAAACGTCCAGGTTGTAAATCCGGTACAGCAGACGGCGGAACTGTTCGTGCAGTTTGAAACGTATCAGGGCATCCAGACGGGCGGTCTTGGCGTAAGGCAACTTTTTGGCGCCGTTTTCAGCAAACAGGGGTGCAAAATCAGGGTCGTTCACCAAACGTTCCATTTCCTCCACTTCCCCGCGGTAGGATTCCGCTTCGCGGTTTTGCTTCATTTCTTCGATAAAGGTACGCAGGCGGTTTACGATTTCGATGGCGGCGAGGACGCCTTTGTGCAACTGTTCGTAGCCGGCATCGGCGCCCATGGCGCCTTTCAGTTTGCGTTGCAGGGTATCTTCTTCGGGCGCCAGGCGGGTGCGGTTGTCCGTGTTGGAGAGGTAATGTTCTACGGTGTCGAACAGTTCGCCACGAAACGGAAAAGCCATCCCTGTTTCCTGAAAATAGCGGATTATGCTGCTGCGTTTGTTGATTTTCTCCGCTTCCGAAAGCGGATAGAGGAACATTTCTTCCAGTATCTGCGCTCCACCCCGCGTGCGGGTTGTGTTGAACAGGCTGTATATCGAATTTTTTCCCCGCTTGCCGAACACATTCAAATCGTCAAGTGTCTGTTTGTCTATGATAAATGCCATTATCTTCCCCTTCTACGTATCCAGATAAATAAATAAGAAGCCAGTAACAATAGAGG
>BNTV01000379.1 GCA_025996865.1 Bacteroidia bacterium | reverse complement strand
CGCCGGGGACTCCTTCTCCGTTTTCGTCGTAAACAAAACCGGTGATGTTTTTAGAACTTTTCGAGGGAGTCGTAGCCGGTGGCGCCTCTTTTTTGTTGAAGAAAACCTGCCGGTCTTGAACCGTGTAGGTCGTTGTCGTACCTGCAAAGAGTTTGTCGAGCGCCTTTTCGAGGGCTTGATTTTTGACTTCAAACTTTTCGACTTTCCTTTTCAAATCGACTGCTCCGTCGGAATAGAAAAAGAGGTACCCGCTTTGCTTTTCAATCTCATCCAATACTTCTTTGACCGTTTTGTCAACCAGATTCAAAGATAACGTTTTCGTCTGCGCAAAGACAGAACCTGAACTGCCTATCAGTAGTCCCAAGGCTAACAAAACAAATAAGAATTTTTTAAATTTGCTTGTCATGTTTTTAAATTAAAGTTATTAATATTTGTGATTCTCTCTATTTTTTGTTTTTTTATTTATTCATTCCAGCGGACATAAAAAGTGTTATTTCGCTCTTCAATCGTAACCGGAAGCGCATGAGTGAAACCGTTCAGAATGTCCTTCAGCTCGTCTATCAGGTCTAATTTCCCTGAACATTTATGCAGGGCGGTTTTTTCGTCACAGGCGATTTCTTTGCCGTAATAGCGCGACAATCGCTTCAATATCGCACCCATATTTTCGCTTTGGAAATAAAATACGCCGTCTTTCCACGAGGTATAATTGTAGGTGTTGACTTCTGTTATCAGCACGGATTGGTCGGAACAGGTCAGCCTTTCGCCGGGTATTATCTTAAATTCTTCTTGCTGCCCGGTTTTCTTTGCGGAAACGGAACCGTTCACAAGAACGACGGCAAAACAATTGTCGTCTTTGTAGGCAGAGAGATTGAAAGATGTTCCCAAAACATTGACGTCCATGTAATTGGTGCGAACAACAAAGGAATGTTTTTTATCGGGAACCACGTTCAGGAAAACTTCTCCTTCCACGAAAATCGCCCGCTCTTCTCCCTCGAACACCGCGGGATATACAACCCGTGTTCCGGCATTCACCCACACTTCAGAACCATCGGACAGAATCAGTTTAGACCTTTTGCCCAAAGGCACAATCAACTGGTTGAATGCCTGCAAGTCGTTCTTTTTCGTCTCGTTGGCATTGGAAAGACTCGCCTTTTCGGTTGTCACGGTCACTTTTCCCTGTGCGTCATATTTGA
>BNTV01000378.1 GCA_025996865.1 Bacteroidia bacterium | reverse complement strand
GTATTATTTTGTCCTCTTTGACTTCGTACCTTATATTCATATTTTTTGAGAGGGTATAGAGTATATCTTCTATATTGTCGAACAAGACGATTTTTCCGTAACATTTCAGATTTCCGGTTTCCGGGTGGCAGACGATTTGTTTGCCGTAATACCGGGAGAGGCGTAATGACAAGTCTTGCAACAAAGTGGTATGCACTTGCAGCCAACCGAGTTTCCAACAGATATAATCCGTAACATCCACTTGTTTCACATCGTAAGTATTGTTGTCGGTAGAGAGCATTTGGTTGGGAGTCATCCGGATTTTTTCTCCACAGGTGTTGACGGATACTTTTCCTTCGGTAAGTACTACGCTGTTGTTTTCATCGGAAGAGTAGGCAGATACGTTGAATTTAGTGCCCAATACTTCTATTTTCATTTTGGAGGTATTGACAAAGAATGGACAAGAAGCATCTTTTTTTACTTCTATAAAAATCTCGCCGTCCACGTATATTTCCCGTTTGTCGTTATCGAAAGAAGAAGGATAAACAAGCGTAGTTCCTGCGTTAAGCCAAACTTTTGAATTATCAGCCAGGATGACTGACGAACGATGACCTTTGGGAACAATCAACTTGTTCAGTTTCGATTTGTTTATCTGCGCATCGATGATTTTTTCTTCTTTCGCTGTGCCGTTTTCGTCATTGATGGTTATCGCTCCTTGTGCGGTATAGGTCACCCGGGAATTATTCGACAGGGCTATTTGCGCATTTTCCGTCACGAGGGTTACGTCTTCCACATTTATATCCTGTTGGACAAAAGAAACGACAGCCGCGCGTTCCATCGTATTGTTGTTATTAAAAGGGAACAACAAAACGACCAACGCAACGGATGCGGCAACCGACAGTACCGCAATGGATGTTCGGAGCAAAATTCGTTTTGTTTGTTGCTTTTGCCTTTGCTGAATACGGGCTTGCAACAGAGACAAGCGTTCTGTTACTTCGGTTGGAGGAATTTGATAGTTGTTTAACCGAATATGCTCTCTGTCTTTTAAAAGATCAAGAACCGTATAGTTTTTGTACTTAGCATCCATCGTGGATTTTTTTACTTTTATATGATATACGAATGAGCCGGAGATTTATCCCCATTTTTTTGAAAAAATGCTTTTGTTCATGGCGCTGATTGTTTTTCCCTCAGGCGGCTCAAAGAGCGGGATAATAA
>BNTV01000377.1 GCA_025996865.1 Bacteroidia bacterium | reverse complement strand
CAGGCTTTTTCCCTTTGCCTGATATTTTCAGGTTCACCTTTTACAAGCTTTACAGGAGTTAGCATGGTAAAATTGTTTGAAGTTTCTTTTTCAGAGAAATATTCCCGGTCGGAGAAACTTTTGTCACCAAAAACAGTTCTGTCGAACAAAGTTTCACCAAAAGCCTGCTTAAAGGCAGTCAGGTCATTTACCTCAGCGGAGGTAACAATAAGTGATTCCGGAAAAGGTATCTTATGGGCTATACTGTAGGCTAAAGCATGTAGTTTCATTCCATGATAATACAGATAAACAGTCATAATCTCTTGATCTGTGAATTCAGGTTCGCTATTATTACTGTGTCGTTGGCAATCATATTTGAGTTCCGTCTCATAAAGATTACAAACTTAAAGATATGTTAAAATAAGTTTATTTTGTTTATCTGTCTGCTATTAAGGTTGTTCTGTTTGATTTAAGGTTTAAAATAAGGTTTTGTTTTGCTACAAATTAAGATGCATTTGCCCTGTTATTGTCTTTATTCTTCAAAAAGTTCTTTTAAATTGATTTCAAGTCCCTTAAAAATAGAAACCGGAACTTTTCCTTCAAATTGATAGGATGTGCCGTTGTCGTATTTCCCGTTTTCCTGAAGGAGAAAAACCGTAAGCCCTTTTTCTTTTGGGTAAACAACCCAATATTCTTTTACCCCGGAGCTTTCATACAAGTTAAATTTTTCCTGTAAATCCCGTTTGGCGGTTGAAGGAGATTGAACTTCGACAATTAAATCCGGAGCGCCGATACATCCGTTTTCATCCAGTTTTTTCGAATCGCAAATGACGCATATATCCGGTTGAACCACAGTATAAATCTTATCGTCGGCGGTTTCTCCGTTTTTTGGAAAACGAACATCAAACGGCGCATGATAAACTTTGCATTTTCTTCTCCTTCTCATAACAAAATTATACAATTTATTAAAAATTGAGCCTGAAGACCCTGCGTGGAAGCGCGTCGGAGCGCTCATTAAGAAAACGATTCCATCAATCAACTCTCTTCGTTTATCATCCGTCCATGTTAAATAATCGGCATAAGTATAACGTAAGCCTTCGCTCCTCCGCATCTTGCCCAGTTTGCCCGCTCACCTTACCTTTGCCAAAAAAAAAGAAATGCACAAACCAAGCAAACGCAGATTAAGTACAGAGGAAGGCTTCGCCATCATTGCGAG
>BNTV01000376.1 GCA_025996865.1 Bacteroidia bacterium | reverse complement strand
ACAAAAAACAAGAGCCAAGCGCAATCCTATTTCGATATCAACACCGGCTTGACACAGAAAATTTTCGATTATTTTCTGCAATCGAATGCGAAACAGTTTATCTTTTTCAGCTCGGTAAAAGCTGCCGCCGATAAGGTTGTAGAGACGGGGCATGCCCCGTCTCTACTGACGGAAGACGTTGTACCCAAACCGGTCGGGCCTTACGGCGAAAGCAAAATCAAGGCAGAAGAATACATTCATTTTCAATTTTCAATTTTCAATTCTCCATTAAAGAAGGTTTACATCTTCCGCCCTTGCATGATTCATGGCCCCGGAAATAAAGGGAATTTAAACTTGTTATACAACATCGTGAACAAAGGCATTCCATGGCCGCTTGGCGCATTTGACAATCGACGTTCATTCTTGAATATCTGGAATTTATCGTACATTGTTGAGCAGTTTATAATGAAAAATCCCAAATCCGGAATTTACCATTTGGCAGATGATGAGCCGCTTTCGACCAATGAACTGATTCAATTGATTGCCGAATCAAAAAATAAAAAGACAAAAATTCTGAAGATAAACAAGGCATTTATCTCATTTGTTGCAAAACTTGGAACAATTTGCAAGCTGCCTTTAAATTCGGAACGTTTGCGAAAACTGACGGAAAACTATGTCGTTTCCAATCAAAAGCTGAAAATTGCGTTGAATATAAAGCAATTGCCTGTTGATGTGAAATCAGGATTAAAATGGACTTTGGAAACTTTCAAATAGGAAATATGGAAATCCAACTCATTAATCAATCATTATTAGATCAAACATCCGAAAAAGCGAAAAGCAGTGAACGTTTGAGAATGAATCATAATTTCCACAAAGATTTTAATGATCCCGTTAATCGAATGTTAAATACTTTGGAACCGGGCACTGTTATCCCTATTCATCGGCACTTGCATCCATATAAAAATGAGACATTTATCATTTTGCGTGGGGAATTGGATGTGTTGCTTTACAAAGATGACGGCAGCTTACTGGATTGCATTACACTCAATGCCTCTAAAGGAAATTACGGAATAGATATACCCGGAAATGTTTGGCATTCCTTAAATGTAAAAGAATCCGGAACGGTCATTTTTGAAGTAAAACAAGGTCCGTTTTCACCTATATCCCAGGAAGATATATTTTAATAGAAATGGTAATCAATCCAATTATTCAGTAT
>BNTV01000375.1 GCA_025996865.1 Bacteroidia bacterium | reverse complement strand
AGTCCCCGGGTATATACTTATACTTACGATTCCAACAATAATAGGCTTACCGAACTATTAGAAAGATGGAGGAATAATTCAGTGGAGAGTCGCTTCCTAAGTACTTATACCTACGATTCCAACAATAATATGCTAACCGAACTACGACATGGATGGGTAAATAATTCATGGGAAAGTTACTCGTTGTGTACTAATACCTACGATTCCAACAATAATAGGCTTACCGAACTATGGCAACAAAAATTAAATAATTCAAATTCATGGGAAAATGACGTCCAATACCGGATGACTTATGATGAAAATGGAAATGGCACTTCGGTAGAATTTTGGTGGTGGCTGAAGGAAAGCTGGCAACCGGCAAATGATCTACCTGTAGATGTAAGATTATATTACAATAAGAGACAAAGCTATTTTCAGTTAAATGCTTGTCACAAATTAACAGCATCTTATACAAAAGTATCCGACCTCACTGCCATTGCGAAGCCGCCTGCAACACAGGGATTAAACACTGTTTCCATTTACCCCAACCCAACCACGGGGGAATTGAGAATTGAGAATGGGGAATTGAGAATTCAGCAGGTTTCATTTTTTGATATAACAGGTGTTCATTTATTTAGTACGCAACAAACTACATTGGATGTATCGCATTTGCCGGCAGGGATTTATTTTGTACAAATAAAAACCGAAAAAGGCATGGTTGCGAAGAAGGTTGTGAAATGGTGAAAGAATTTTTATTAAACGAAATAAAGCGCATTATCATGAAAATAATATTATTAAGCATAGCGCTGATAACGGCCGGATTTCTAACCGCCACAGCGCAAAACAATATTTCATTACCTAAGAAATATCAGGAAGAAAACGCAAGATTTGAATATCCGGATTTTGAAAAGTCCCAATTGCCGACAATAAAAAAAACAAATTCCAGACAGGATTGGTGGGAACCGGATACAGTGTACGCCATTACTCCGTATGGGAGTGAATATGAATATAGCGAGAACCACAGATTCATTAACAAATACAATTCCCACGGATTGTTAAAGGAATGCATCGAACAATGGTGTAATATTGACCCGACTCACACCGATGGTTCATGTGTAAATCGCTTTTTATATTTATATACTTATACCTATGATTCAAACAATAATATACTGACCAGAGAGGAAGAAAGCTGGGTAAATACTTCAAGTATATCTTC
>BNTV01000374.1 GCA_025996865.1 Bacteroidia bacterium | reverse complement strand
AAGCTTTACTACTCTCGATGGAACGTTATTAAATGACTCAAATGAGCTTGATATAATAATGGTTGGCACAGATTCTCGGTGGTGGAAGTTAGAGACTTTCATCTCCGGGAATGGAGCAAGAGCAAGGGTAGTAGTAACGCAATTAATAGGAGATTAATATGGATACAAAAATAACAAACGTACGGAATCCAATAGATGCTTCGGATGCAGCCACTAAAAGCTATGTAGATGATAATTTCGTACAGGATGTAAAGGTAGATGGAGTATCTGTTGTGGATGCGAATAGAATTGCTCAACTAACAGACACATCTAATGGAAGATATAAGACCGCAAGGTATGTGACAGGTGCAGCTAATTCAACTCTTGTGACTGTTATGGAGATGAATGGTTTTACATTCCAACTTGCACGAACAGGCAATAACGCGCTTAGATTATATATATACAGACCTGATGGAGCTATCTTTGATTCTGATAGATATATAGTATATGGCACTGGAACAGCGAACTTGGGATTTAATGTATATAGCCAGATTGGTGCATCATCAATAACATCAGATGGAGCACCAGTTAATCAATTGAATTTAGTATATCATTACTATTTATGGGCTAATGGCTCTATGAATAATATGATGAAGTTTACATTAATAATAAACAATTGGGTTACAGCTGCTGCTGGTGGTACGGTAATCGGTATATCGGCAGTAGATATGACTGACAATGCATAATTATGGATACAAAATTAAATAATATAGGTTATCCAATTGACGATTCAGATGCTTGCAGTAAAAGTTATGCTGACGAGAATACAGTTGCTGATGTATCTGCAAATGGCGTATCAGTGGTTGATGCAAATCACGTAGCTAATATAAATAACAGGTATAAGACTGCAAGGTATTTAACTGAGGCTCCGTCAGGAACCATGACTGATGTCTTAACATTCAATGGGCTAACTATATCAATTGGTAGATCGAGCTCCGCTACATACAGCATTAATATATCCAGCCCAACACGCAACATTGATGTTACCGCATTTAGTATACTTGCATCAGGAACAACTAATTTAGTATATCGTGTAGACTCGATACAAAACTCAAATTTATATAATCAATCATTCACTATGACAAGTACACAGAATTGTATAACTCAATTTTATGTATGGGATGCCGGGACTTGTGATAATATGACATATTTTAAGGT
>BNTV01000373.1 GCA_025996865.1 Bacteroidia bacterium | reverse complement strand
GGTTGTTATACATCAAACATATTATACATATTAATTCCGTATATTTGTATCCATTTTTAGGTTTAAAATTTGTTTTTTTTATTTAAAAGAAAGCGTCAAACGTCCATAACAGGGAGAAGCATTTAATTGCTTGCTATAATCACCCCAACCTATTTCAGGATAATCCCAACGGTTACTTATGTAGAGGATCAGTTGATCTTTTTCTGTTTTATTGATACGGCAAGCTACCGAAGCATCCGAAGAGCCGACTGAAACGGTTCCTTGTTTCGTATCCGTCGAAAGGGTGTACTGATAGATGTTTTCTTTCATTCCCTTGGCTTGCTGCGTAAGCGGTTGGATGCAGTTCGCTCCGGCATCGCCCAAGTAATAATAATTGCGGGTATCAAGATGCCAGGGTTGCACCGGTTGCTCGCCGTAAGCAGACTGACGGCTTTCATACAGAGCGGCTTCCCCTTCGTTACCGGAAAAACTGTTTTCGGGATAATAACTCCAATAGCCTTTGCGTTGCCATTTCAGGTGGCGGATTGTTTCCGGCAGATAAAATTTCAGTCCGGCTTCACGCAGATAACCGTTCGGTTCGCCGACGGTATAATAATTCACCTGCATCTGTCCGTTCGGGAATATCTGAATTTGGAAATCAATCGCCACTTGACGATAAGTTCCGGATAAAGTGATTTCCACCTGTCCGTTTTTTTGCCGATAGCTCAGATCCTTTTTCTGCCAGTCCGCTGCATCCGTAGGGACGTTTTTATTCACATCCAAATGCAGGAAAGGTCCTTTCCCGATGATTATTTCCCGCTTCAATCGCACCGCACCGGCAAGGCTTGATACAGATTCCGGGCGAAGACTGGACGGAAGGCGAATCGTTGCTTATCCGTTTCCTCACAGCGAATAACGAACTGATTGATGCCTGTACCGTTGCTCTGGGGCAGGAAACCCCTCGCCGGTTTACCAAACAGGCGGAATCGCCTTTGAACGTTGAAGAAACCGGCGATTATCTGACGGTGAAAGGCAGGAATTTTGAAATTCCTTTCCAAAAATCCACCGGACTGATTGTCAATGCGACCTCTCACGGGGAAATAATCATCGGGAAAGGACCTTTCCTGCATTTGGATGTGAATAAAAACGTCCCTACGGATGCAGCGGACTGGCAGAAAAAGGATCTGAGCTATCAGCAAAAAAACGGACAGGTGGAAATCACTTT
>BNTV01000372.1 GCA_025996865.1 Bacteroidia bacterium | reverse complement strand
GATGCACTTGTCTCTCGCAAAACCACACAGATTTCTCAAGCCCTGCAAGGTGCGTTATCCGGTGTAACTGTAACCAGAGATAACAATGCACCCGGTGCTTCCGCTACGATTCGCATCAGAGGTATTACTACGATTGGGAACACCGAGCCTTTAATTATTGTTGATGGGATGCAGGTGGACAATATCAACGACGTGAATCCCAACGACATTGAAAACATATCGGTATTGAAAGATGCTGCATCATCCTCTATCTATGGTTCTCAAGCGGCAGCCGGTGTAATTCTGGTAACAACCAAACGGGCTAAAACGGATCAGTTTAATCTGGAATACAATTTTGAATATGGAATGGAGATACCAACTGCCTCCCCCGAATTTGTCAATCCACAACGCTATATGCAAATGACCAATGAGTTGAGATGGAATGATGCCGGCAATGGCACAAACGAATATCCAACTTATTCAAAAGACGTAGTGGACAATTATTATCAACTGAACCGGGAAGATCCGAACAAATATCCTATTACAGATTGGATGGGTTTGATGTTGAAATCATACGCTCCGCGCGAAAGCCATATTCTTAAAATAAACGGTGGTACCAAAGCGCTAAAAACAAGCGCTTCATTCGGATATGACAAAATAGGTGCTTTATATGAAGGACGAACGTATGACAGGATTACTTCCCGCATCAATAATGACTTGATTATAAACAAGTTTCTTGCGGCATCCTTGGATGTTAATTTCAAAAATACATCCGAAAAACAACCGCCTTATAGCCCTTTGTTTCAAATGCGTATGGCAGCTCCTGTTTATGCAGCAACTTGGTCGGACGGACGTTATGCAGAAGGGAAAAACGGTGGTAACGTTTACGCACGAACCAGAGAAGGTGGATTCAGCAATTCACAGTATAATCAATTAGGGGCAAAAATAGGTCTTGACTTAACTCCCCTTGATGGACTTAAATTATCAGGCATATTCTCTCCGGTACTCAATACGACCAAGCAAAAGACATTCAGAAAAGCAATTCCTTGGACTTTGGCTGACGACCCAACCACAGTAGGAGGTTATATAGATGGACTTATGCTTTCCAATTTGGCTGAAGTGCGCAACGACAATTATCGGTTGACTACGCAATTCTTAGCCAATTATTCAAAAACATTTAGTAAACATAGTCTTGATTTAATGGCCGGTTATGAAAACAGATATGAGTTCAATGAA
>BNTV01000371.1 GCA_025996865.1 Bacteroidia bacterium | reverse complement strand
ACCCGACTCACACCGATGGTTCATGTGTAAATCGCTTTTTATATTTATATACTTATACCTATGATTCAAACAATAATATACTGACCAGAGAGGAAGAAAGCTGGGTAAATACTTCAAGTATATCTTCTTGGTTATATATTTATACTTACGATTCAAACAATAATGTGCTTACCAGTTTGTTAAATAATTCCATATTAAAAACTTATACCTATGATTCAAACAACAACATGCTAACCGAACTTGAGCAAAAGAAGGAAAATAATTCATGGGTAAATTCCACGTTAAAAACTTATACTTATGATTCAAACAATAACAGGCTATCTGAACAACCTCAACTGTGGAAAAATAATTTATGGGTAGAAAGTTCCGTTTCACATACTTATACTTATGCCTATGATTCCAACAATAACGTGCTTACCCGTTTGGTAGATAATTACATATTATATACTTATACCTACGATTCAAACAATAACAGGCTAACCGAACTATTGCAACTGAGGAGAAATAATTCATGGGAAAATTATAGCCAAAACCTGATGACTTATGATGAAAATGGAAATGGCACATCTATAGAATCTTGGAGCTGGAAGAATGAAAGTTGGCAACCGAACTCCAATTTTAATTCATATATATCATTATACTATAATAACATGCAAAGCAATTTCCAGTTAAGCGGCTGTCATAAAATGACCGCATCTTATATAAATGTTGCCGACCTCACTGCCATTGCGAAGCCGCCTGCAACACCGGGATTAAACGCCATTTCCATTTACCCCAACCCAACCACGGGGGAATTGAGAATGGAGAATGGAGAGTTGAGAATTCAGCAGGTTTCATTTTTTGATATAACAGGTATTCATTTATTTAGTACCCAACAAACTACATTGGATGTATCGCATTTGCCGGCAGGGATTTATTTTGTACAAATAAAAACCGAAAAAGGCATGGTTGCGAAGAAGATTGTGAAATGGTGAAAGAATTTTTATCAAACGAAATAAAGCGCATTATCATGAAAATAATATTATTAAGCATAGCGCTGATAACGGCCGGATTTCTAACCGCCACAGCGCAAAACAATATTTCATTACTTAAGAAATATCAGGAAGATATACTTGAAGTATTTACCCAGCTTTCTTCCTCTCTGGTCAGTATATTATTGTTTGAATCATAGGTATAAGTATATAAATATAAAAAGCGATTTACACATGAACCATCGGTGTGAGTCGGGT
>BNTV01000370.1 GCA_025996865.1 Bacteroidia bacterium | reverse complement strand
GCGGCGCGGGCGACCGAGAAAATAGGGTCTGCTGAACATTGCCAACTCATAAAGATATTGGGTTTTATCCACATATAAATAGTTTTCTGTGCGCAGTTTCTCAAAATCCTGTATGCCTACGGGCAATTTCCTGTTGATTGACATAATTTAATTGTTTAATGGTTCATACGACAAAGATATGAAATTAAAAAAACAATTGCAACTGCATGGCAACCGCATTGTTTGTCCCCAGCGCTTTATTGTCCGTATAAATATAGTTTAATTGGATACGAGTCAGAAAAGCCAAATAGTAATTGATGCCGACGGTTATATCGTTGATTTCATTGTCTATAATCGACTTGTTTTCATCATAATATTCATATTTTCCCACAACTTCCCATTTGTTGGGAGAAAATTTCCAAGTGGCCGAACCGTAATAACCTTCTCGTTTCAACCCGCCGTTATTACCTGAAATATATTCCGAACGGGCATAGAATTTTTTGCCTTTGTATTCCGCTCCGACTGTCCATAGGTCGCGAACATGATTTCCTTGTACCGTGTTGATAGGGGCATTTAATTTTCCGGAATAGACGGAACCTCCGATTCTTAAATCTTTAACAGGTTGATAATAAACCGTTCCGATAAAATCCTTGTGATTGTTGTTGTCTTTGGTGTTAAAACCGGTACCGTTGAATAATCCGGTGTAATATTCGATGCGGAAAAAATCGTCTTTTTTGAAAAAGCGTCCGGATAATTGCAAACCGGCATCTCGCCCGGCCTTGACGCCACCTTTTACTCCGTTAGCTTCGAATTGATTGAAGTCGCCCACACTTCCGGACATGGCTCCAACCGAACGGGAAAAATAGATGGTTTCTACCTTGGTCGGTGACATTGGATTTTCAATGGTGAAAGGGATTTTAAACTGTCCGAACCGTACATTGAGGGCGTCTTCAGGAAGCCATTCCCCGTACAATTCATGCAAGCAGGCATTCGGGCCGAAATCGTACATCAACATGTATCCGTATTGTTTTTGAGAACCTAATCTGCCGGTAGCAAACAAGATAGCTCTGGCAATGTCAATGGAGTTGTTAGCGGTTGTCCGCGCGATTCCCCAATCAGGATGCTCACTGATGTTGTCGATGATTTGCCCATATCCGTATAATTGGAAGGATTCGCTGGTGAAAGCGTCTTTTAATTTTTTTGTGATTTCTTTATTTTCCTGCGCCAATGAAGTTAAACCTATTGCATAGGTACATAATA
>BNTV01000369.1 GCA_025996865.1 Bacteroidia bacterium | reverse complement strand
AAAAAACAATATTCAGGCATGAATCCGGTTCAAAGATTCGATACGGCGCTAAAAAATGTTCCTGTCCGTGAAGTCCCGTACAGCAACGAAGAACTCCGGTCGCGTCTGCCTTTCCTGCAACCCGGGAAAGTTTATTCCCGAACGGGTTTACTCGGATTGATTGCGGCGCATCAAGCCATTCAATCTCATTCCACCGCCCCAACAAACCGGATGGGTTTGGTTTCCGCAACCACGGTCGGAGGGATGGATTACAACGAAGCGCATTGGAAAAGCATTTCTACCGGACAGGTCGGCAAAGACGTTATGGAATTACTCGACTGTGCCGATTCCACGCAACAAATTGCAGCCTCGCTGGGAATTTCCGATTATGTAACGACTGTCAGTACAGCCTGTTCTTCTTCGGCCAATGCCATTATCGTCGGTGCAAGAATGATTCTTAACGGATTGGTTGATAAAGTATTGGTTGGCGGAAGCGATTCCCTGACCCGCTTTGCACTCAATGGCTTTAACTCCTTGGAAATACTGTCACCCACCGGCTGCAAACCTTTCGATGCGTCCCGCAACGGAGTTACCTTGGGGGAAGGCGCCGCTTATTTGGTTTTGGAATCGTCCGAAACCGCAGACCCGGATACCATTTTGTGCGAATTGAAAGGATATGCCAATACCAGCGAAGCCTATCACCAAACGGCATCTTTGCCCGACGGAGAAGGCGCTATCTTGTCCATCCGCCAAGCTTTGGCTTCTGCCGGATTAAATCCTGGCGATATCAGCTATATCAATGCGCACGGCACCGGAACGCTCATCAACGATTTGTCGGAAGGACGAGCCATTGAAACGGTTTTTGGAAACGCAATACCTCCGGTGAGTTCGACAAAAGCCTATACCGGACATACTTTGGCGGCGGCGGGAGCCATTGAAGCCGTAATTTCAATTGTAGCCATCCGGCAGGATTTGTTGTTTCCCAATATCGGATTTGAAAGGCAAATGCCGGAATTATCGTTTGCGCCCAATATTTCGCTTCGGGAAGCGGAAATCCGGAATGTGCTTTCCAATTCTTTTGGGTTTGGGGGAAGTAATGCTTCTTTGATTTTTTCGGAAGTCGCACCCAAAATTACCCCCCCGCCCCCTGAAGGGGGAGTTGGGGCCGTGAATTTGAAAAGCGAGGCGAGGCAATCTCCCCCTTCAGGGGGCAGGGGGGTGGCTTGGGGGGCGACATACATCAACGCCATCGGCCTGATTTCACC
>BNTV01000368.1 GCA_025996865.1 Bacteroidia bacterium | reverse complement strand
TGGGACGTTCAAAAAACCTGTTAGTCATCTTCGACGAACTCTTTCGCGGTACAAATGTCAAAGATGCCTGCGATGCCACGGTAGCCATCACAAAAGCCTTTTCAGGCAAACGGGACTGTCTGTTCGTGATATCGACACACATCATCGAAGCAGGCGATACGCTCGGCGGTTTGTGCGACAACATCCGCTTCGTCTATTTCCCCACCGTGATGAACGGGAATGTACCCGGATATACCTATACCTTGACGGACGGCATTACCTCCGACCGTCATGGCATGATGATTATAAACAATGAGCAAGTACTGGATATTATCCGTAAAAAAGATACTCTCCCTGATGAAAATTCCGTTAAGCAACCTTTCACTGTCGATAAACAAACGGTCGAAGACCTGAATCTACTGGGAGAATACCGTCCCAATTCCATCTTCAATATATTCAACCGGACTCACACCCGTGGCGGCAAACAATTGCTGGAATCCATGTTTCACCAACCGTTAAATGATGCGGCAGCCATCAATGACCGTGTGAGCATACTTTCGTTTTTTCAGGAGAAAAACCTGAGTTATCCGATAGACGATGAACTGTTCAAAACAGTTGACTGTTATCTGAGCAACAACGGCGGCGGAAGTATGACAGCCTCATTCCTGTACATCGCCCGCCGCAAACTGATGCACTACATCGGGGCGGACAGGGAATACGAAGTCATTCACCGGGGGCTGACCGGCACCATCCGTTTCCTGAATCTTTTGAAACAGTTTGTAGAACAACTGTCGGCGGGGCAAGTACCGTTCGCTTATCAAAGCCGCTTGCAGGAAGCGAAATCGTTCTTTGCGGACAAACGCCTGCAATGGATATTTGAAATAAAGGAGAACCAACCGTTGAAATGGATTGATGTTGTCCGTTACGATTTTATTCTCCGTGCGGCCTGTATGGAAGAATTACGCATGTTAATGCAATGGTTTTATGAAACGGACGCCTGTCTGTCCATTGCGGAAGTTTCACGTAAACGCGGGTTTACATTTGCGAAAGCCTTGCCGTTTGAAAAGGACAAAAACCTGATAGAGATAAAAAATGTCTGTCATCCGAGCCTCGAAAAAGCCATTGCCAACAGTATTCTCCTGACACACAATCAAAATGTACTTTTCCTGACCGGCGCCAATATGGCAGGCAAATCCACACTGATGAAATCGTTCAGCATTGCTGTCTATCTGGCGCACATGGGTTTTCCCGTTGCAGCGGAAGAAATGAGGTTTTCG
>BNTV01000367.1 GCA_025996865.1 Bacteroidia bacterium | reverse complement strand
CGAAAACCTCATTTCTTCCGCTGCAACGGGAAAACCCATGTGCGCCAGATAGACAGCAATGCTGAACGATTTCATCAGTGTGGATTTGCCTGCCATATTGGCGCCGGTCAGGAAAAGTACATTTTGACTGTGCGTCAGGAGAATACTGTTGGCAATGGCTTTTTCGAGGCTCGGATGACAGACATTTTTTATGTCTATCAGGTTTTTGTCCTTTTCAAACGGCAAGGCTTTCGCAAATGTAAACCCGCGTTTACGTGAAACTTTCGCAATGGACAGATAAGCGTCCGTTTCATAAAACCATTGCATCAACATGCGTAATTCTTCCATACAGGCCGCACGGAGAGTAAAATCATAACGGACAACATCAATCCATTTCAGAGGCCGGTTCCCGTCTGTTTCAAAGACCCGTTGTAACCGTTTATCCGCAAAGAACGATTTCGCTTCCTGCAAGCGGCTTTGATAAGCGAACGGTACTTGCCCTGCCGACAGTTGTTCTACAAACTGTTTCAAAAGATTCAGGAAACGGATGGTGCCGGTCAGCCCCCGGTGAATGACTTCGTATTCCCTGTCCGCCCCGATGTAATGCATCAGTTTGCGGCGGGCGATGTACAGGAATGAGGCTGTCATACTTCCGCCGCCGTTGTTGCTCAGATAACAGTCAACTGTTTTGAACAGTTCATCGTCTATCGGATAACTCAGGTTTTTCTCCTGAAAAAACGAAAGTATGCTCACACGGTCATTGATGGCTGCCGCATCATTTAACGGTTGGTGAAACATGGATTCCAGCAATTGTTTGCCGCCCCGGGTATGAGTCCGGTTGAATATATTGAAGATGGAATTGGGACGGTATTCTCCCAGTAGATTCAGGTCTTCGACCGTTTGTTTATCGACAATGAACGGTTGCTTAACGGAATTTTCATCAGGGAGAGTATCTTTTTTACGGATAATATCCAGTACTTTCTCATTGTTTATAATCATCATGCCGTGACGGTCGGAGGTAATACCGTCCGTCAAGGTATAGGTATATCCGGGTACATTCCCGTTCATCACGGTGGGGAAATAGACGAAGCGGATGTTGTCGCACAAACCGCCAAGCGTATCGCCTGCTTCGATGATGTGTGTCGATATTACGAACAGACAGTCCCGTTTGCCTGAAAAGGCTTTTGTGATGGCTACCGTGGCATCGCAGGCATCTTTGACATTTGTACCGCGAAAGAGTTCGTCGAAGATGACTAACAGGTTTTTTGAACGTCCCA
>BNTV01000366.1 GCA_025996865.1 Bacteroidia bacterium | reverse complement strand
TGCAATTACTAAAAATCTAAAAAGCATTGGTAAAATATTTCTGTTTTGCCAATGCTTTTTGTTAAATCGCTCTTTCAGTGCGATAAGTTACAAACTTCTTTTGTTTTAGGCACAAATCAAATACTTGCACCAAACGGGGGAAAACAACCGCCAGAATCGCCCGACAAAGAACTACAAAAACACCGAACTCCACCTCGAAAAAACAGTAACCCACTCCCTTAAGCAACACAGGGAAAGGAGGTTTTTGCCTATTGATAACTTTTTTGAAATGAGAGTTTGAGAGCAAAAAACCATCCCGAAAGGTGGTTTTTGAGTAAACAACAACATATCTTATTTGAAAAAATACTTACTTCCTAATCTGATACACTACCTTGTTTTTCTAACCAATTATTAAAACGAACATTCAGACTATCTCTCCATTCTTTACTTGGACATCGGTTTATTAAAACCCTGTACTTTTCATTATCTACCTCTTTAATTAATGATTCTATTAATTTAAGTAAAGACCATTGTATATCATAAAAAGCATTTTCAGGAAATAAATTTATCAAAATTTCACCTTCTTCATAAGATATAGGTAATGTTATTTTTTCTAAAATTGAATCATATGAAGTGACAATATCATCTACAGACTCATCGTCATTTATTGATTCATTGGGCATCCTACCTAACTTTTGCAATTCTAAAAATTCTTTTCTCATATCAATATTTTTTTGCAAATAATGTTCTCTAACATTTATATCATTAGAAAATTCACATAAAGTGGCTATATCATTAGGAAGATTATCTCGAAGACAAATAGAAACTTTACACCCCACATCACCTTTTTCGTAAAGTAATTTTAAAAATTTTGTTGGCAAATCTTTTCTCTCGGATATATCAGAAAGAATAGCATACACTAATTGATTTGGCAACATTTCTACTAAATTTTCTATGTGCCAAAAACAGAACCACAAAAACATCAAAAACGCACCCCGAAAAAACACAATCCCAATCCCCTATAAACAGCACAGGGAAAGGAGGTTTTTACCTGTTGATAACTTTTTTGAATGGGAGATTTTGAAACCCAAAACTGCGCCCAAAACCGCCCGATTTTGCTCAAATTTGCGAAGCAATAGAACTCATCGCGCCGCAGGCGCTCCTTTTCCGCTCCTTTTTTTTTATTTATTACAGCACGCCGATTGCAAATCGGCGCGAGCGGGGCGAACAGGATTTTGTAACGTATTCGTACCGTTTTGTTTGATTTTTCAGTGGAATT
>BNTV01000365.1 GCA_025996865.1 Bacteroidia bacterium | reverse complement strand
GGTTTTGTATTGGCATTGAAATAGGCAATGAAAACCTGTTGAAAAATTCCGGAGAAATGCCGGTAGCTCCTTTTAAAACAGGAGGTGCATTAGACCTAATGATAAGTACAAATCCGAATGCGGATCCCCAAAGGCAGAATCCCGTTCAAGGAGATTACCGCGTATTGCTTACCCTATCGGAAGACAAACCCTGGGCATTGATTTATCGTGCAGTGGTTGACGGTACAAAGGAGAATGATAAAATCCCGTTTTCTTCGCCTTGGCGTACCATCACATTTGATCAGGTAGAAGATATTTCAAAACAAATCCGCTTGGCTGGACTTGAAGGCAATTATGAAGTCGCTATTCCCTTGTCAATATTGAGATTAAAACCGGCTGATATGCTGTCGGTCAAAGGCGATATTGGAATTTTGCGCGGGGAAGGTGGTCAAACCACTGCACGTATTTACTGGAATAACAAAGCAACCGGAATTACAGCGGATGTCCCTTCCGAGGCCATGTTGACTCCCGCTTTGTGGGGAACGTTCCATTTTGTAAAATTAAAATAAACAATAAATTCTATACGTATGGAAACAATTAAAAATTCTCAGTCAAAAAACATTCTTTACATGTTGTGCTTTTGCGCCTTAATAGGCATTCAACCGATTACCGGACAGGAAAACAACAAACTCCGGGAAACTTATCCAGAACCGGCTTTGGTAGAAAACGAAGCATTTTTCGGCGCCCGCGTTGTGCGTGCAGCCACACTATTAGCCACCAGCAATCGAGACGTTCGCAATTCGCTAAACATCTTGATTTACGGACAATCCATCGTTCAAAGCCGCGCATTCACCGAAGAATTGGAAATACAACTCAAAGCCAAATTTCCATACGCCGACATCAATATTGTGAATAAATCCATTGGCGGCTTTGGCGGGGAACGTCTTATCCGGACAGCTATGCACGATGTATATCCGTTTTATCCGGACTTAATCGTATTCCACGTTTATGGAGGAGAACGGCATGGCGAACTGGATCAACTTTTTGCCAATGTCCGCCGTTATACCACCGCTGAAGTGTTGTTGATGAACCATCACTTGGATAACGACCGGGAAACAATCAACAAATCTTCCTTTAGTTATCTTCGCTACATTGCCAACAAATACAATCTGGAACTGGTGGATATATCCACAGAATGGGTGAGATACCTGTCAGATACCGGATATAAAAAGATGGATCTGCTTCGCGACCATGTCCATCCAAACCGGCACGGCGCCTGGT
>BNTV01000364.1 GCA_025996865.1 Bacteroidia bacterium | reverse complement strand
GCGTGACATACCAGGTATATTTATTCCACTGCAAATTATTCCGGAGGGAATCCGGAACCGGAGTAACCGCCGCCAATTCCGATTCCAAATGCTGCAAATCGGCGCGAAAACCGGCTTTGTAATTTTGCTTCCAATACCCTTTATTGATTCCGAAAGCAGCTTCGGTAGAAGACGTAAACCGGTTCATATCCACTTTTTGCCTGAGGCTTGACGCATCCGTTCCGAACAGTTCTCCGTAAATCATCGGTTGTACGGTCAGCGTATGCGGCGTCATTGAAAAGCCATTGAAAGAAGATAGATTCCACAGGGTCTTACCCTTGTCTTTGATCATCTCAAATGAATTGCTGATGCCGTAATTCGGTTTATCCAAATGTTGGTAAATACTGTCGGCGGTGATGGCGTCGCCTTGCTCCCTGTCCCAGCCGGCGTTGAATTTCAACAAATTGTTCAGGTAAAATTTGTCCGTATTGGCTGTTAACTGGACTTCTCCATCTAATTGATTCATGTAGAGGCGGGAAGACAGAATTTCCTGAATCCGCATCACGCTATCGCCCGGCAGAAAATATTCGGTGCGGGAAAGACTGCTTTTATCCTGCCGGTCGTTGACAAAATGGATGTTGGTATTCAGTTGGTAATCCTTTTCCAATTTCCATAGATTATTGAATGTCACATTATTGGCTTGATTAAACAAATATCGTTTCCGGTTAATGGAAGGCGAAGAAGGCGATTGAACGCTGAGCATTCCGTCATTTTTCATTTGATCGGCTTGGCGGGAATAGAAAGAATTCATGTCGCGCGAGACATTGTCACCGGTATTGTTTCCTTTGTAAGTGGTAATATTTTGCCGGTTTTTGTTGAAATACATTCCCATCACTTCGCCCGAAAGAAGTACAGGCGGCAGTCCCGCGCCAAACATAGCATTGGAAATCAATTTTCCTTTGGCCGTTTCTTTCAGTTTCAGATTAATAGCCGCCTGTTCGGAAAAGACTTGGTTTTTCAACACTTTAATCGGCTGGTGATTTTCCAGCACTTCCACTTTACTCACTTCTCCGGCTTCAATATTATTGGTCGCAATGCCGTAACGTCCCTGCAACAAATCGCTGCCTTCAATATAGAACTTGTTAATGGGCTTGTTTTGATAAAGAACCTGGCCGCTTTCCGTTACATCGACGCCGGGCAGTTTTTTCAGTACATCGCCGACAGTACGGTCGTTTTTATCGGTAAAATCAATAACCGAATAAGAAATGGTGTCGCCTGTCTGC
>BNTV01000363.1 GCA_025996865.1 Bacteroidia bacterium | reverse complement strand
CAGAAAAGCTTTTGCTTCTGCTTCGGAAGGGAAGCGTTTGTTTAATTCCGCTTTCAACAAGGTTTTACCGTCAGGAAGAATAAATTCCGCAACCACTTTGAAATAGGCTTCGGCATTGAATTGGTTGATTTCCCTTTCCCGTTCGACAATCAAGCGCACGGCGACCGATTGAACGCGCCCGGCAGAGAGCGAGGGCATGATTTTTTTCCAGAGAATCGGCGATAATTCAAAACCGACAATCCGGTCTAAAACCCGGCGTGCCTGTTGGGCGTCAACCAAGTTTGAATCTATATCCCGCGGATTCTCAATGGCATGAAGTATTGCATTTTTTGTTATTTCGTGAAAAACAATCCGTTTCGAACCGTCTTTGTTCAGACCTAATACGGTAGCCAGATGCCAGGCAATGGCTTCTCCTTCCCGGTCTTCATCGGAAGCCAGCCAAACCATCTGGGATTCTTTCGCCGCTTTTTTAAGGGTTTTTACTAAAGCCTCTTTGTCGGGGGATATGACATAATCCGGCTTGAAATTATTTTTCACATCAACTCCAAGTCCTTTTTCTTTCAAATCGCGGATGTGTCCGTAGCTTGAAAGCACTTTATAATCATCGCCCAAAAATTTTTCTATGGTTTTAGCTTTTGCTGGCGATTCTACGATAACGAGATTTTTTTGCATATTTATTAGTCTTTTTGCGGCGACAAATTTACTAAAATTTTTAGAACATCACACTTATTCCCCCCATAATGTTGAAATTTTGTGCCGGATAACCGTACCAAATATCATATTTTTGGAACAATAAGTTATTGGTTGAAAGATATGCAGAAAAAAACGGAGTGATGGCATAACTCGTTTTTATGGATAAATCGTACACGTCTTTCATATTGAAATAAGGTTCTCCGGAAAATAGTTCGTAGGCTCTTCTTCCAAATAAACCTTTGAAACCCAAATCCATACGCAACGGAATATTCGGACTGCGGAAATAAACGTCCGTTCCTAATTCAAACCGTGGTTTGTGCCATGCTTCCATATCCTGTTTCGTTTCGTTTCCATTGGAGTCGGTATTTCTTGTAACATCCCAATGATAGAAAGTTCCTTTCACGTTAATTCCAAAAAGGTCTTGCAAGGTGTAATTTAACTGAGCGCCGAGTTTGCTAACATTAGCCGTTCCATAATCTACGCTCATAAATGCTCTTCCGGTGGACATCCAATCAAAAGCATTGAAGAAATGCTCGTCTTTAGTTACTTTATACCCGGCAAAAACATCCA
>BNTV01000362.1 GCA_025996865.1 Bacteroidia bacterium | reverse complement strand
CTTCCCCCTCCTTTCCCCTTTTGCAGCCTCGTCCTGTCGACCGAGCGCAGCGAGTGGAGACATCTCCTGATAATCGTTAAACACTAATTGGGAGATTTGTCGTACACCCGGTTCCATGTGACCATAAAAAAACAAATTAATTACTTTACGAAAAATGAATTTAACCTTGCTCCTTTGGTCGAAATACTAATCATTGAGGGAATTTCGGCGGGTGAAATGGTGGATTTATCGCCGCGTACTGTTCTGTACGAGAACGCCGCAACTGCTTTTTGTATGTTTGCGAGAATTGCGGACGGAAAGTCCCTTCCTCAAATATCCACGTGATAACGTTTTCAACAGATTCTTCCCGACCTTTATTCTCAAAACCAAATTCGTCTTTGATGATTTTCGGTCGGGCTTCTTCGTCATAACTCCATTCATGCAGTAGAGATTGCCCACCGCATCGGGTACGCAGTCAATGGTTACGGGGTCGAAGGTTTTCGCCGGGCCGGAGAAATTGCGTAATGGCAATAAATGCAAAATCATCAAAATCGACACCCTCTACAAGATTTTTTGCTTCGGTTATAATTGCTTCCGGCAATAATTCTTCATCTATAAAGAAAATTCGACTCTCTATGAGATTTATTAATTCAGACAAATCATCATCGTTCAGTTTTGAATAGTTTTGAATTTTAGATAAATGTCGGTGTATTTCTTTTTGCAAATACTTACAACTATAAAATTCAAAACTATTTCTGGAGTTCAACAATAATCTGCCGATTCTGCTGTTTGAATTAAGCAAAGCACTAAATACAATGTTGGTGTCAACAATAATTTTCATTATCTTACTTCTGAAAATTTTGTTTGATTGTTTTCCCACCAATTTGTATTGATTTCCCTTGCAAGTCGATCAACTTCCGATTGAGAAACACTGTAATTGCTCGTTAATTCTTTGTAACGCAAATAGTCAATAACATCTTGTATATGCTCTATATTAGATGTTATTGGAAACCGGATTAAAAATTCATTGGCTGTTCTTTCTATTACCATGACTTTTATTATTTAATCAAACAATAGTACAAAGATACGTCTTTTCTCTATGCGAACAATTTTTCCTTGTATTTATTTCGTCGAAAAACTACAAACCAAACAATTGATTTGATTGTCCGGCGAAATAAGCCTTTCCAACAGGCCTTGTCCATTAAGAAAATCAAATCAATTTTATTCCTTTGGCGGATATGATGAATGTAGAGGGGATTTCGGCAGGCGATGTGTCGGATTTATTTGATGAATTGGC
>BNTV01000361.1 GCA_025996865.1 Bacteroidia bacterium | reverse complement strand
ATGGGCCTGGCTAAAACGAGAGCGGGCGCCCGCCAGTTGGTTTCACATCGTCACGTTGTAGTTGACGGTAAGGTAGTTAACATACCTTCATATACGGTAAAACCGGGGCAAATCATAGGTGTTCGCGAAAAAGCCAAATCACTCGAAGTGATTCTTGACAGCGTTTCAGGTATAAATCACAGCAAATATCCGTGGATTGAGTACGAGCAAAGCTCTATGAGCGCGAAGTACTTGCACATTCCGGAACGTGCCGATATCCCTGAAAATATCAAAGAACAATTAATCGTGGAATTATATTCTAAATAAAGAAGGAAGGTCATAATGGCGATATTATCATTTCAAAAACCCGATAAAGTATTAATGTTGGAAGCGGACAACACTTACGGGAAGTTTGAATTCCGTCCGTTGGAACCCGGCTATGGAATTACGATCGGTAATTCTCTCCGCCGTATTCTCTTGTCTTCATTAGAAGGCTTTGCCATTTCTTCCATTAAAATTGATGGCGTCGAACATGAATTTTCGATCATTCCCGGTGTAATAGAAGATGTTACAAACATTATCCTTAATCTGAAAAAAGTCCGGTTCAAACAAATCGTGAAGGATATTGATAATGAAAAAGTAACAATTAATGTTTCGGGAACCGAAGAATTTAAAGCCGGCGAAATCGGTAAACAATTAAGTGGATTTGAAGTTTTGAATCCTGACTTGGTAATCTGTAAATTGAACAAAGGCGCCGGTTTTTCCATTGAAATAACGGTGGAAAAAGGTCGCGGTTATGTTCCGGCCGAAGAAAACCGGAAAGATACCGACACGATTAGTCAGATTGCTATCGATTCGATTTTCACTCCGATTCGCAATGTCAAATACACGATTGAGAATTTCCGCGTGGAACAGAAAACGGACTACGAAAAGTTGATTCTTGAAATTTCGACCGATGGTTCCGTCCATCCGAAAGAAGCATTGAAAGAAGCTGCCCGTATCCTGATTCACCATTTTATGCTGTTCTCCGACGAAAAAATCCATTTGGAAACCGTACATTCCGAATCAAATGAAGAGTTCGACGAAGATGCTTTGCACATGCGTCAGTTACTGAAAACAAAATTGGCCGATATGAACCTTTCAGTCAGAGCATTGAACTGCTTGAAAGCCGCCGATGTGGAAACGTTGGGCGAATTGGTCAAATACCAGAAGAACGATTTGTTGAAATTCCGGAATTTTGGTAAAAAATCACTGACGGAATTGGATGAATTGCTTAAGAATCTCAAACTCGATTTCGGA
>BNTV01000360.1 GCA_025996865.1 Bacteroidia bacterium | reverse complement strand
AGGACTCTGAGACGGGGCTTTACTACAACCGGTTCCGATACTACAGTCCGGATGAGGGGATGTATATCAGTCAAGACCCGATTGGGTTGGCAGGGAATAATCCGACCTTGTATGCTTATGTGAGTAATCCTAATTTAGAATTAGATGCGTTTGGAACGGATGGATTTCCTTTTACTAAATTGAGTGATTCTTTTCTTAAAAAAATTGGAATTGATGCTCATACAGTAAAAAAAGATTTTTTGGGAAAGAAAGCACCAATAGCTCAATATGATTTGTACAAACATACTGGTACCTCTGAAATTTGGATATTTAAAAAAGGAGGAAAAGGAGACGGAATAAATACAGGTATAAATGTTAAATGCCCATAATAATGAAAGTATATATAGCAATCAATTCATCTAAAATTGGAAGTAACGAAATTGCCAGTATCATCAAAGATAATCTCAGTAGGACTATCAATATAGGTGATAAAAAAACCTATTCAACCGCTTTATATGATTATAATAGTTGTGAATATTCGTTCTATCCTAAAAGTTGTTTAATATCAGATACTATTGATTTGATAACAAATTTTATAGATAAGAACATTATGAATTTTCAAATTTTGCACAAAATGGATGATAGTCTGGCTATTTCTTTACGTTTCATAATAGAATTAGATGGAGAATCTACTCCTGATTCATTTTTTAATTCACAATTTTTATTTTTATTGAGTCAAATAAAAGCAGATTTAGATATTGATATGTATTATAAGTAACACTTATGGTTGCAGACTTGCGCCAGACGGGGTAATACCTTGATACAGAAACAGGGTAGCGTATAACAGGTTCAGGTATTATGACCCTGAAATTGGTAACTGTCTGTCGCAAGACCCGATAGGGTTAGCGGGTGGTAATAATCTCTATTTCTATGTGCACGATACTAACACATGGTTAGACGAATTAGGATTAAAAGGGGATTATCATCAAATTCCACAAATACCCGGATACCAAAGACATCATATTATACCAAAATCTACAAAACATCCTTTATTGGATAGATTAGGTTTTGACGTTCACCAAAATAAGAATATCATACAGTTGCCAACAAGTGCTGACATAGACCCAACAAGAACAGTTCACAATGGAATGCACAATGCTGATTATGATAAATTGATAAAAAGTCGGTTAGATGCTATTGACGCATTAAAAGCAAGCGATGATATTAAGCGACTACATTTAGATGATTTAATGGAAAATGTGGGCGATGATTTACGAAATAAACGGATAAAATTAAATTGCCATTAGATT
>BNTV01000359.1 GCA_025996865.1 Bacteroidia bacterium | reverse complement strand
CAATTGAACTACGCCCCTAATTAGGGTGGCGGAACGGACGGGACTCGAACCCGCGACCCCCTGCGTGACAGGCAGGTATTCTAACCGACTGAACTACCGCTCCACCGAATTCTTTTACAACCACCGGTTTTATGACCGGCTTACTGCTTAATTTGATGCCTGGCAGTTCCCTACTCTCGCATGGGGAGACCCCACACTACCATCGGCGCTACGGCGTTTCACTTCTGAGTTCGGCATGGGGTCAGGTGGGACCACCGCGCTACTGCCGCCAGGCAAATTCTGTTTTATCAGACCGCTTCTGCGTTCTGATTTAATCTGTATCAGGCTGAAAATCTTATCTCATCCGCCAAAACAGCTTCGGCGTTGTAAGGTTAAGCCTCACGGTTCATTAGTACCGGTTAGCTCAACGCATCGCTGCGCTTACACACCCGGCCTATCAACGTCGTCGTCTTCAACGTTCCTTCAGGACTCTCAAGGAGTCAGGGAGAACTCATCTCGGGGCAAGTTTCGTGCTTAGATGCTTTCAGCACTTATCTCTTCCGCATTTAGCTACCGGGCAGTGCCATTGGCATGACAACCCGAACACCAGTGATGCGTCCACTCCGGTCCTCTCGTACTAGGAGCAGCCCCCCTCAGTTCTCCAGCGCCCACGGCAGATAGGGACCGAACTGTCTCACGACGTTCTAAACCCAGCTCGCGTACCACTTTAAATGGCGAACAGCCATACCCTTGGGACCTACTTCAGCCCCAGGATGTGATGAGCCGACATCGAGGTGCCAAACACCGCCGTCGATATGAACTCTTGGGCGGTATCAGCCTGTTATCCCCGGAGTACCTTTTATCCGTTGAGCGATGGCCCTTCCATTCAGAACCACCGGATCACTATGACCTGCTTTCGCACCTGCTCGCGCCGTCACGCTCGCAGTCAAGCTGGCTTATGCCATTGCACTAACCTCCTGATGTCCGACCAGGATTAGCCAACCTTCGTGCTCCTCCGTTACTCTTTAGGAGGAGACCGCCCCAGTCAAACTACCCACCAGACACTGTCCGCAACCCCGATCAGGGGCCAACGTTAGAACATCAAACATTAAAGGGTGGTATTTCAAGGCCGGCTCCATGCAGACTGGCGTCCACACTTCAAAGCCTCCCACCTATCCTACACATCAAGGCTCAATGTTCAGTGTCAAGCTATAGTAAAGGTTCACGGGGTCTTTCCGTCTTGCCGCGGGTACACTGCATCTTCACAGCGAGTTCAATTTCACTGAGTCTCGGGTGGAGACAGCCTGGCCATCATTAC
>BNTV01000358.1 GCA_025996865.1 Bacteroidia bacterium | reverse complement strand
CTCTTTGAAAAGACGCCTTATCTCGTCAACAAAACTTTCCTTTTTATGGTGTTCTTGCTGATTTTTGATGTAAATAGCAATAATCCTCCGGAAGTATATTCCCGAGTATTATTATAGTTTGTAAATGTCCAAATTTTGTTATAAATTTGCAAAAAAAATATATACAAAACACAAAAATAATTCCGTATGAAACCCGCATGCAAAACTTGCGCCAAAGAGCATGAACATGAAGCGGGTTCCATGCGACCAATAAAAAAACAAATTTTGTACGCATGAAAACATATTTCTTTTTTCCTATTTTCCTTATTATTTCCTGGAGCATCTTCGCCCAGAAACCAATTAAAGTCGAACAATTGAAAGCGTCGCCTTTAATCCCGGTGTACACGCCTGTTATGTTCGACAGTACAAACGTCGAAAAAAAGACTTTTGAAAAGAAAGATTTCTTAAAAAACAATATTGATTTTCAAGAAATTGACAAAAGCCAAGAGATTCTAAAAGTTGATACGGCCGGAGTTTTTACCTTACCGTTCGCCCCTTATGACCGGAAAATCCCCGATCGCGACAAAGCGCTTCAACTGCTGTCGTTCAACATTGATGCCGACCGGTATTGCAAGGCCAAACTGCTGATTACATCCACAGATATGTTCGAAGTTTATATCAACGACAAATTGGAAAAAACAAAAGAAACCAGGGAAGACAGCCTGTCGAAAGCGAGGGATATCTCGTTGGATTTGACATTGGAACCCCACAGGTATGAAATAGTTATCAAACGATTGGCGGAAGTAAAGAACTTCAACGAATCGAAAATGACTGTCCAAATAACACCGGACAAAAAAGATTCTTTGGCGCAAGTCGTCCCGTCAACCAATTCTTTGCGAAAAATAACCATCAACGATATTCTGGAAGGAAAACGTTTGTCAAGCAATTGCAGCATTTCGCCGAGCGGCAAATATTTTATCTTCGGAACAACCCAAACTTTCCCCGGCGGAAAGAGTGCAACCACATTGGAATTGCGAGAAATAGAAACGAACAGGGTAATTTATCGTTTCCCGGCTGAAATAAATCCCCGGTGGATGGAGGGTAAAGACCAATTGGTTTATTCTCAAAAAGGTTCAACTCAAACAGACTTGCAGGTATTGGATGTCGCCACTTTGGAAGAAAAAATGATTGCCGAAAACCTTCAGTTTGACAATTATCTTGTATCGCCGGATAATCGCTTTGTATTGCTTCTGGTTCGGGAAGAAATCCCGGCCGATAAAGGCGATTTGAAACGGCTTCTCTCCCCGAGTGACCGATCCGGTTCTTTCCG
>BNTV01000357.1 GCA_025996865.1 Bacteroidia bacterium | reverse complement strand
ACGGCAATCCGGACCTATATCGCTGAAAATCACTGCATTTGGTTGCAAGCTCTTCACCGTTTTGTTAAACAAAGGCCAATCATAAACTTGTTTTTTTCCGTTAGGACCTTCACCGTTAGCGCCGTCAAACCATTGTTCGAATACGGGACCGTAATTGCCAAGCACTTCTTTCAGCATATTCGCAAAAGTTTGATTGTATTCGGGCGTTCCATAAGTTGGATGATTTCTGTCCCAAGGAGAAAGATAAACGCCGAATTTCAGTCCGTACTCCCGGCACGCTTCGGAAAGTTCTTTCAGCACATCGCCTTTTCCGTCTTTCCACGGGCTTTCGCGAACGGTGTGCGTACTGTAAGCACTTGGCCACAAGCAAAATCCGTCGTGATGTTTGGCCGTGATGATAATACCCTTCATGCCCGCTGCTTTAGCAGTAGCCGCCCATTGCCGGCAATCCAGCTCGGTAGGATTGAAAACTTGCGGATTTTCTTCGCCATTCCCCCACTCCACATTGGTGAATGTGTTCGGTCCGAAATGCACAAACATGTAATATTCCAGTTTTTGCCATTCCAATTGTTGAGGACTCGGCACGGGGCCAAAAGCTTCCGGAAGATTTTGTTTAGTACAACCGGCTAATAAGATTAAAAATGTAAAAACACTGTTTTTAAAGAAATGATTCATAATATAGTTTAATTTTTTTGCAAATTTATATGAAATTTTTTATATAACAAATAATCACTATCTTTGCAATTCGATTAAATAAATTAATAATTAACATTTTAACAGTAAAATAAATGAAAAAAGGTTTGATTATCATAGGAATAATCGTCGTCGTCGCAATTATTCTTTATTCCTCGGTTAAAGGAACTTACAACACTATGGTAACTAAAGACGAAGCAGTAACCGCCGCTTGGGCGCAAGTCGAAAATGTTTATCAACGCAGGGCTGACCTTATCCCGAATTTGGTAAACACAGTTAAGGGTTATGCCGCACACGAAAAAGAAACTTTGGAAGGCGTCATCGAAGCCCGCGCCAAAGCAACGGCAGTGAATGTCAATACTTCGGATCTGCAGTCTTTTCAACAATCTCAACAATCCCAAGACCAGTTGAGTTCCGCATTAAGCCGTTTGATGGTGGTTGTAGAACGATATCCCGACTTGAAAGCGAATCAGAATTTCTTGGACTTGCAAGCACAACTCGAAGGAACTGAAAACCGCATATCTGTTGAACGGCAGAAATTTAACGAAACTGCACAGAATTTTAACACCTATATTCGCAGCTTCCCCCGTAATATTTACGCAAGTATCTTCAATTTCG
>BNTV01000356.1 GCA_025996865.1 Bacteroidia bacterium | reverse complement strand
TTTCCAAAATGTCGATGGTAAAAAACAGAATAAAACCGAGCAGGGACAAACAAAGTATGCCTGTGTACATTTCTTTGCTCAACCGGTATCCCAAAGAACTCAGCGGAGGACAGCAACAGCGGGTGGCTTTGGCGCGTGCATGGTTGCTTCGTCCCGAATTGTTGTTGATGGATGAACCTTTTTCTTCTTTGGACACTTTCACAACGGAACGTTCACTTGAACTTTTTCTCCGGCTTTGGAAAGAACGCCGGACAACAACTCTGTTCGTAACACATAACCTGCGGGAAGCCGTGCGGGTGGGAAAATATATCATCATGCTTTCCAAACAACCGGCAAGGGTACTCGAAATCTTCGAAAATCCGCTTGCTTCGATCGGAATAAACCCGGCGGAACAAGATTTTTACCAAGCCGAACAACAGATTAACAACCGTTTACGGGAATTATGGGAGGACGCACTATGATGGGAATGGGAGTACACATCATCGCCAGCGCCTGCCGCATCCTCGAAGGTTTGTTCATCGCCTTGCTGATTGCCGTTCCAATTGGTTTAACATTAGCTAATTATCCTAAAATCAATAAAATATGCAGTCCCCTACTCTACTTCACTTATCCGGTTCCCAAACTGGCTTTGTTGCCGATAGTCATGCTTTTATTGGGAATTGGCGAAGCAGCTAAAATCACCATGATTGTTCTGATTTTAGTGTTCCAACTCATTGTGTCAATCCGGGATGCCGCTTCGCATATTCCGCGAGAAGACTTTCACGTACTGATTTCATTGGGAGCAAGTAAACGACAAATGTTACGCTGGATTACGCTTCCCGCCATTTTGCCGGAAACGCTGACAGCTATTCGCGTAGCCATCGGAACAGCCGCTTCGGTTTTGTTTTTTACGGAAACATTCGGTACGGATAAAGGCATGGGATTTTACATTGTCGATTCATGGATGCGATTGGCTTACAAAGAAATGTACACAGGCATACTTTGTTTGTCCCTGCTCGGTTTTATTCTGTTTTTTACCATCGACATTTTGGAAAAAAGAGTTTGCAAATGGATGAATGTACAACATAAAAATAAAAAATAAAATGAAACCCGCATGCAAAATTGCACCAAAGAGCATGATTAGATGCGGGTTCCAGGGTTCCATAAAAAAACAAATTAATCACATGAAAAAAAAATTACTCTTATTATTATGTACCTATGCAATAGGTTTAACTTCATTGGCGCAGGAAAATAAAGAAATCACAAAAAAATTAAAAGACGCTTTCACCAGCGAATCCTTCCAATTATACGGATATGGGCAAATCATCGACAA
>BNTV01000355.1 GCA_025996865.1 Bacteroidia bacterium | reverse complement strand
ACATAAAGTGTTGTTTCCCAATGCGCCCGTTCCAATTCCAGGTATTTGCCTTTCCACGAAGCGGGAACTTCCACTTCGCGCTGATACCATGCCACGCCGACATAATATTTGTCCGGTTGCAGCCAGTAAGGAAATTTTATGTTTCCGGGTTGCCGGTAGGGTGCATTGGGAAACAACACTTTATGTCAACGGGAAAGAGGCAGGCAGAAGTGATGCCTTGCTTACCCCGCACCGTTACGCGATCAGTGAAACCGGAAAACTGTTGTTGACTGTCCGTGTGGATAACCGCGTAAATATCCCCATTGGTATCGGTGCACACAGTGTTACCGACCATACGCAAACCAACTGGAACGGTATTGTCGGCAATATTAGCCTTTCGGCAAAACCGGCGTTGCACATCGGTGATGTGCGGGTATATCCCGACGTCAAAGCGAAAAAAGCCCGGGTAGAAGTTTATACCACCGGAAATTCGGCAGGAAAGGCGAAAATCACCCTGAAAACGAAAAGTTTCAATTGCGCAAAACCTGCCGCGGTGAAATCTGTATCCACTACTGTTAATGGCGATACGCAAAGCCCCATCGTATTGGAACTGGCATTGGGCGACAAGATGCTTGAATGGTCGGAATACGAACCGAACCTCTATCGGATGGAAGTGGAACTGAGTTCGAAAAGCGGAACAGACATGCAAACCGTCGAGTTCGGGATGCGTGAGTTTAAAGCGGAAGGCACGCGGTTCACGGTCAACGGAACGCCGGTTTTCCTGCGCGGAACATTGGAATGTGCAATCTTTCCCCTCACCGGCTATCCGTCGGTTGACCCTGCGTATTGGATGAAAATATACCGGCGTTGCAAGGAGTTTGGGCTGAACCATGTGCGTTTTCATTCGTGGTGTCCGCCACAGGTTGCCTTTGAGATTGCCGACCGCGAAGGAATATATCTTCAAGTGGAGTGCGGCGGATGGGCAAATAAATTAGGAGATGGCGCCACTGCCGACCGGTGGTTTTATAACGAAAGCGAACGGATCGTAAAGGAATACGGCAATCATCCGTCCTTCTGCATGATGCTCTATGGCAATGAGCCGGGCGGAAAAAATCATGTAAAGTACCTGTCCGATTTTGTCGATTACTGGAAAGCCAAAGATTCGCGACGGGTATATACCTCCGGTGCAGGATGGCCCTATATCTCCAATGCCGACTACTGGAATACCCCCGACCCGCGCATTCAGGCTTGGGGTGGCGGTTTGAAAAGCATCATCAATGCCCAACCTCCGCAATGCCGCTTCGATATCGGCTTTATAGCAGAGTGTCTGCAAACGTCCCGATGCATACAG
>BNTV01000354.1 GCA_025996865.1 Bacteroidia bacterium | reverse complement strand
GGCGCCAATCCCAACCTTACTTACGTGAAACGGAAGGAAATCAATCTGGGATTGCGCGGCTCAATGTGGAACAAACTGCTCTCATTCGACCTGAACTACTTTTCCACCCGGATGGACGGCGGAATTACCCGCCCGACTTCCATCTATCCCTGGTATTTCGTGCAGAACGGTTATCCGAGTTCGTCCATTATTCCTTATGTGAACTATAATATCGACGACCGTTCAGGTTTGGATTTCAGCCTCTATCTGAACAAAAAAATCGATAAGGTTGATCTGACGCTGGGAGTAAGCGGATTATACTACAAAGCTACGGCTGTGCGCCGTGACGAAAATTTTGCGTATGATTACCAGTCCCGCATGAACCGACCCTTGAACTCGCAGTGGGGATTGGAAAGCCTTGGTTTATTCAAAGATCCGGAAGACATAGACCGGTCTCCGACACAACAGTTCGGTACGGTAAAACCGGGTGACATCAAATATAAGGATCAGAATGGCGATGGCATCATCGACAATAACGACGAAGTTTTCCTCGGTCGCTGGGACAATCCGATGACTTTGGGTGTCAACCTGACGGCCCAATGGAACCATTTCACGCTTTTTGCGATGGGTAACGCTTATTCCGGAGGAAATGGAATGAAAAACAGTAGTTATTACTGGGTAAGAAGCGATAACAAGTATTCCGAAATCGTGCGCAACCGCTGGACGGAAGCCACCAAAGAAACGGCAACTTATCCGCGCCTGACCACCACGAGCGGCGACAACAATTTCCGCCCTTCGGATTTCTGGATGTACGACAGCGACCGTTTTTCCCTGTCGCTCGTACAGCTTACCTACGATGTGCCGAAAAGCTTCCTTTCAAAAGATTTCATCAAGGAATTAAGCGTCTATGCCGGCGGCTACAACCTGCTGACGATAGCGAAGGAACGGAAGCATCTGGAAATGAATGTCGGAAGCGCTCCGCAAACCCGCTTTTACAACCTCGGTTTGAAAGCCGTATTTTAATAATGCTAAATAAAAATAGAATCATGAAACCCGCATGCAAAAGTTGCATCAAAGAGTATAATTAGATGCGGGTTACATGGTTCCATAAAAAAACAAATTAATCACATGAAACATATAATCAAATTATTCGTTCTCATTCCGTTTTTCGCCGGCTGCACCGACTTGTTCGAACCGGCCCTTGAAAACTACCGGAGTACGGACGCGCTGTACAACGAGCCGGGCTTTGCACAAGGTCTTCTGGGTCATGCCTACATCAGCAATCCGGTAGGATCCTGGTCGTTCAACGATGTAGCTACCGACGACGCCGTATCTAACGACCCGAACAACGGATACATGAAAATGGCTCCACTCATGCG
>BNTV01000353.1 GCA_025996865.1 Bacteroidia bacterium | reverse complement strand
CAATTCCAAAAATCCCAATACAACTTTGACGGTATTTAACCATCCGCCCGACTTGGGAAGGTTCTGCAACCACGAAGGAAACAAGGCAAACAGCGCAAACGGAAGCGCCAACGCCAAAGCAAAACCGAACATTCCGACGGCCGGACCGGCTATGTTTCCGGAAACGGCGGCTTCAACCAACAAAGCTCCAATGATAGGGCCTGTGCATGAGAAAGATACCAGTACCAAGGTAAAAGCCATGAAGAAAATGCTGATTAATCCTGTGGTTGATTCCGCTTTACTATCCATTTTATTCGTCCAGGATGCAGGCAATACCAACTCAAAAGCGCCGAAGAAAGAGATAGCAAAAACCACCAACAAGGCGAAAAACAGCAGGTTGAAAAAGGCATTTGTCGATAAATCATTCAAAGCGCTTGCTCCGAAAATAGCTGTAATCAAAAGGCCTAACAACAGATAAATCACTATGATTGCCAATCCGTAAGTAACCGCATCCGCAATTGCTTTTTTGCGATTGGATTTCGACCGTTTCAGGAAAAAGCTGACGGTCATCGGGATAATCGGCCAAACGCAAGGCGTAAGCAGTGCCAACAATCCGCCGCCGAATCCTAAAATAAAAATGAGCAACCATGATTTATCGGATGTAGAAACATTTTGTCCGAAGCTTTGCAATTCGGTAATCACCGGTTTCCAATAATCGCCGGCAGGCGTTTGTGTTGTGGTATCGGGTGTGATACTTGCGACACTTGCGACTTGGGTGGTGTCTGAAGCAATGGCTTCGACAATAGCCGTTTGGGACGTATTGTTTGTGGCTTTTGTTGCGATTATACCGGCAGGTAAATCTTCGGCAGTAAATTGAAATTCTTCTTCTCCGGGGATACAATTATTGTCATTGCAAGACATATATTGGATTACTCCGCTGATTTGAAATTTCGATTTGTCTAAAATTTTCAGTTTCTGAACGAAAGTGGGATTTTCGGAAAACCAACGCACAGTCATTCCAAACATTTCTTCGTATTGGCTGTGGATTTTAGAATTGGTGTGAACTTTACCCGATAATTCCGCGCCGCTCATTTTCTCAAATTCAAAAGAAGTGGAAATCGGACCACCTTCAGGCAGATTCATGTCGTATAGATGCCAGCCATTTTCGACAACGGCATGAAATACTATTTCTCCCGATTCGTTAATATGGTAGTCCCATTTAACAGGTTCTTGGATTTGAGCAATTAAATTGTAACTAAAAAATAAAAATAAAAATGTGTAAATAAATTTGATATATTTAATCATAAAACGTAATTTTGCGGCAAAGATAGGAAAAAAAAATGAATTTAAGAAAAGTCAAAATATAAATTTAATAGTTAATTCTTT
>BNTV01000352.1 GCA_025996865.1 Bacteroidia bacterium | reverse complement strand
GCAAAAACCCAACCAAGTGGCCGCTTCCGCCAATTTCTTGTTAAAAGGTGAAATTTCCGATCCGAGAACCACGGAAGAAGCCAAGTACTACCGGGCAAAAGCCTTTTTGGAATTGGGCGAAAAAACGCTCGCAGAAAAAGATTTGCAGGATTTGTCAAAAGATACACGGACAGTTTTCGGTGCGGAAGGCAAATACTTGCTGGCGCAAAATTATTTCGACAACAAACAAAGCGGACGAGCCAAAGAGATAATCTCGGATTACATCAAGCAGGGAACGCCACACGCCTATTGGCTTGCCCGCAGTTTTATCCTGATGTCGGACATTTGCCTCTCGGAAGGTGATAAATTGCAAGCCCGTCAGTATCTGGAAAGTTTGCAAAACAATTATAAACAACAAGGAGACGATATTGAAAATATGATTAATAACCGTTTAGAAAAATTGTAAGAATATGAAATCAATCTATATATTGTTGTTGGTTTGGATTTGCGCCTTGCCTGTACAGGCGCAAAAAACCGCCGCGAAAGATACCTTGCTGAATCGCGAAATGACTTTGGAAAAGGAATACAATCCCACCATCGAACCTGCAGCTAAAATCAATCAGTTGCCGGAATTGCGCGAACCCCAAGCGCCCAAAACAAGAGTGGAATTTTCCAACTATTCAACGGCTTACAAAGCTCAACCGGGGTTTACTTCCCTGATTCCCAAGTCCATGCTTACGGATTTGAACACTTCAAAATATGCAGGATACGCGAGCCTCCAATTAAGCAGCATTCTGGACGTTGATGGCGACATTGCTTATCAGATTTTGAATACCAACCGCGATTATTTGGATGTCTATTTTTCGCACCGTTCGAGTAATTCCAAGAATCCGAGTCTCCAGATTCCCATCGAATCGCAAAAATTTTTCATGAACGACAACTGGGGCGGTTTCAATTTCAGTCACGACTTTGACAAAGCAAAGTTATTGGCAGACTTAAAATATACCTATTCCGCATTCAATTATTCGGGATTGACCATTAGCAATTGGACGGAAATTATCTCATCATCTATGCGGCCATCATATCCTCCTATTTATGAAATCTTGGATTATCCCAATCAAGCAAATAATATGTTGGAAGCCCATGCCGGAATTTTTTCGGATACGCCTAACAAATTAAATTACAAAGTCAATTTGCGATATACTTATTTCAAGCAAAAATACTCGGTTCAAACATCTCCGGGCGTAAGGGAAAACCGCGTAATCATCGACTGGGATTTGCACGATAATTACAATTCAACTTCCGGATTCGGATTGAGCGGTTTTTATAAAACCTATAAATACAGTTCCGAAGAATTTCGTACTTACGGCAACGACGACATCATGACCT
>BNTV01000351.1 GCA_025996865.1 Bacteroidia bacterium | reverse complement strand
GGAAATATATAAACAAGATAGACCGGACAGGGCAAGGGCCGGGCGAATATGTTATGCCGTATTATATGGCGATAAACAGGATAAACAATACGCTTCATGTATATGATGCCATGCAGAATAAGATGCTTGTCTTCGATGCCGGCTCCTTAGATTTCATTAACGAATACATGCCTAAAATCGAGTTTCAATATTTTTGTTTTTTGAACGACAATAGCGACCTTGCATGGTACAACGTCTCAAATATCGTTTTCGATAACGAAGCAATACCTTATCAAATCATTACTACAAACAGTGATAATAGCCTCTTAGAGAAGATGATTCCCATAGAATTTTCCACAGGTTATATTTTAAGACCCAAATCTCCTTTCTTTGAAACACGTTCATCCGTCTTGTTTTCGCATCCATACAAAGGAATAGTATATCAATTGTTGCCGGACGAGTCTAAAGCCTTATTGAATATTCATTTTCAGAAACATGAATTTCCTCCGCTTGAGTATTTGGAAGATATTGAACGTAAAGGCAATTTTGTCCCCGATATGCGCCAATCCGGCTATATAAATTATTTTGAAACCTTTGAAACCGGTAACGCATATTGCTTTAACTTCTATGCAGGTGACACTTATTTCATGGCTGTACACAACAAAGCAAGCGGCAAGAGTATATATTTTCCCGTCAGTGTCGTAAAAAATAATTCCTTGGAAAGTGTAATTATAGATGATATTGGAATACTGGTCTTTAACAATCCGTTTTATTGTTGTGAAAATGATTGCTATTCGTTGATACAGCCTTATTCCATTTTGGAAAAGAAAGAAAATTATAGCAGAGACCTTCATCCGCAATTGCAGCAGATAATTGATAAAGTCGAGAAAGATAATAATCTCATTATCATGAAATACAAGTTGAAATAGAACATTGGAATGATTCTTAATCCGACTGGTGCCGGATTTCTCTCATTGGTAAATCGAATGGTTTACTGAATATGAAAAATATTAACAAACAAAATTTCAAGAAAAATGAAAAAGAAAATTTTTGGCGGAATCGCCGTTTTAGCAATTGCAGCTGTAGCTGCGTGGAATGTGAATTTAAGTTCACAAAGTAGTGATATGTCAGATGTTTCGCTGGCTAATGTGGAAGCGTTGGCAGCTGAGATTCCTGATGGTACTAATTGCTCATCAACTGCCCCATATTCATATTAACTATTCATTATTACTTTATATATGAAACGTTTTATATTTTTTGCTCTAACAGTTTGTTACATGTCCTGTTCCAATGCCAAGATTGAATTTTTGAAAGAAATTATTCCTTTGCATAGCGAAATTATTGAAATGGATTGCTTGATCGGTTTACCCCACGGCATTACATGTATTGATT
>BNTV01000350.1 GCA_025996865.1 Bacteroidia bacterium | reverse complement strand
GCCATAAAAATTCGTCCACATACAGATAAATACAAACTACGCCTGAAACAAAAAGGATGGCATGGAAAATCCATGTTTTGATTGATAATGTTTTGTACCATTTCAAGGTATTTTCCAATCCCATGCAAGCGGTCGGCACCAACAAAAGCGTCAACATCGTGGAGAACGACAATCCGCCGATGACGGTGATGGCGAAAGGCGCTCCGATAACGCCCGAATATTCGGAATTGCCCATCGCGAGTGGAAACATCGCCACAATAGTCGTGATAGAGGTAATTAAAATCGGACGGACACGGGACAGTCCGGAAACCATCAGCGCCCGGTTGCGCCGGTAGCCGCGCTTTCGCAGAATGTTACTGTAATCTATCAGGATGATGCCGTTGTTCACGACCACGCCCAATAAAATCAGAAATCCGGTCAGGGTGTTTGCGTTCAACAAACTGTTGCCGGTAAAAAGAAGCGCCAACAAGGAGCCTATCGCCGCCAAAGGAATGGAGATAAGCAGTACGAATGGCGTAGTAATCGACTCAAATACAGAAGCCATAATCATAAAAATCAGAATGAAAGCCGCCAAGAAAAGGAATTTGAAATCGGAAAACTGGTCTTCTTCGTGAAAAACTTGCACCGCAATACCGGCCGGCAGGTTGTAGTCGGCGATAAGTTGGTCGATATCCGCACGGTACCCCTCCAACAAAGATTTAGACGATTCTATGTCTCTTGAAAAATTGTAATACACCTCAATCTGTTTATCCTGATTGACCCGTTTTATTTGCGAACGGCTGAAACCGTAATTGAGGGTTGATATATCTTGCAATTGATGCAAACCACCGTTGCTATTCTGAATCATGGTTACCCGAAGGTCGTCAACGGATTTCATTTTGGCCGCTCTTTCTTCTTCCGTTTTATCTTCATCTGCTTTGGGAATCCGGTTGCGGATGATGATGTCGTATATATCTTCACCGACTTTGAATGTACTTCCCGAAGAAATATCGTTGTTCAAAGAAGCGATTCCGGAAGAAATATTGCCTCGGGAAACGTTGTAAGTAAGCAGTAAAATCGGGTCGAAAGCCAAGCGCAACTCCGGTTGACGGGAAGTGTATGATACATTTGAGTTGCGAATAAAATTCTGTTCGCTCAAATAGTAACGCAAATCTTCACCAACAAGTTGCATCATGTCGTAATCGCTTCCCTTAATCACAATGCGTTCCCGATTGTTACCGACGCCCAAAATGCTCATGAATCGGGCCATTCCCGCCATCGGGTCGGAATTTGAATTTCCGCTGAAAACATCCGACACATCGGTTTCTGCGCCGTTGATATTTGAAACCAATTTAGACACATCCGCCCGGATGTCGGATATGTTTCGTTTGGA
>BNTV01000349.1 GCA_025996865.1 Bacteroidia bacterium | reverse complement strand
TTGTCTTTCATTGCCAAATCAACAATGGCTTGCAATTTATCTGCCTGTTCAGGAAGTGTACTGTTGTATTTTTTCAACAATTCCAAGACAGTTGTTATATTACCAATCACACCGTCTATTTCGCCCAGTATGCAGCGTTCCTGAACGCTAACAATATCGGGAACAATGGACTATGGGCATCAGGGTCATATCCTACCCAAAGTTTGGTTTCGGCGAGCAGCGGCAGTTCCAATTGGGGTCTTAACTGGGACAACGGAAACAACAAGTGGGTTCCGGTAAGCGGTTATAACCACCCCGTGATTTATGTAACGTGGTACGGCGCGGATGAATATGCCCGTTGGGTCGGAGGCAGTTTGCCGACCGAGGCACAGTGGGAATATGCTTGCCGCGGCGATTACCCGGATAAGGCCACCGAGGTCAATACCCTGCCTTTCGGTATCGGCACGGGCAGGAAGCTGACAGGCGATATGGCTAATTTTTACGCAATGTATCCTTACGATTTGGATAAAAGCGGCAACTATAATGATGCAACGCAAAACAGCCTCAACAAATGGAGGACCACTGCCGTTGGCGCTTATCCTTATGCAAATAATTACGGTCTTTACGACATGCACGGCAATGTATTTGAGTGGTGCAGCGACTGGTACGGTAATTACGACAGCGGCTCTGTTAGCGACCCTAAGGGTTCTGCATCCGGCTCCCGCCGCGTGCTTCGCGGCGGCTTCTGGGACGACGGCGCTCAGCTTTGCCGCTCCGCGTATCGCCGCCGCGACAGTCCCGACTACGCTAGCAGCAACATCGGGTTCCGCGTCGTGTTTGTCCCTTAGTTCATCGTTCCTTGAGCAAGCAAGCCTGCCAAAAAGCAAGCGAGGGACGAGCGCAGCGACAGGCAGGCGAGACAAGGATAATTACCGCGAAGCGGTTGATTTTTTTTTTAGAACGAAATAAAATAAAGAATAGAAATGAAGAATTTCAGAGAAATAATAATGATTGCAGCGGCAGCGACGCTATTCGCCTCCTGCTCGCAGGACGACGGCGCGGGGATGTTGCCCGAATCGTCCCTGCTCACCCTGTCCGCCCAAACCGGTGCGCCGCAAACCCGCGCCACTTCCGGCAATACATGGGACGGAACGGAAACAGTGAGCGTGAATGTAAACGGAACGGAGTATAATTTCACGGCGGCAACAGACGGGACGCTTACCTGCGCCTCGCAGTACTGGAACGACTACGCTTCCGTTGACGCATTCGCGTGGTATCCGGCTAACTATACCTTTCCTGCCGACCAAAGTGCAGGCATTCAGGCAGCCGACTTTATCCATGCGGAAGCGGTATCGGGCATTACCAAAGACAATTATGCGACGACAAAAAAACTTAC
>BNTV01000348.1 GCA_025996865.1 Bacteroidia bacterium | reverse complement strand
GTTCCCATTCTGTATAAAGAAAAGATGAAATAATTGCTCCTAAATAAACTGCTTTACCATGAATGTATCCGTATTTTTCTTCATATTCTCTTGCAAAAAAATGGTCTATTCCGCATCCTATTTCATGGTCACAATTTGTACGCATCACTAAATTTTTGAATATCAATGCTTGTGTTATTTTTTTCAAACACAGTAATATTTCATTTTGCTTGTATAATAAAATGATATCATTAAATTGTTGGCTACAAAAATGTAATATTTTCCAATTGATATCAATTTGCTTATGGATACAATAATCAATTACAGAATAATATAGACCAATAAATTCACCGATACCACCTAAATTTTTTTCTATCCCAAATTTGATTAATTCATTTATAACACACACACATTGAGTTGGATATATACCTTCAAACGATGGCATTTTTTCATTTTCGTCATCAAAACTACATCTATTAGTTCCAAAAGAATCGTTTGACAGAGGAATTGGAACCGTTATTAATGCTATTCCTCGTTTTTGTGCCTCTATCTTTCCTTGATTATGAGCGGCGAATCCACCTATTGATATAATTTGTTCAATTTTTTCACCAATTTTTGGTTGTTCTAAGTTTAGATAATTTGCTATGATATATTTCGTATTGGGTTTGTTCAGTAAGGTATTTATATTATTGTTTAACATTATGGCAAATTCTGTTTTTCCAAATAAATCTACCCATTGAATAAAATTATTTTTATCCAAATCCAAAATTAAATGAAAAATATCATCACTATTATTCATATTATTTTATGTACGAGAATCACGTTTATAATCATTGGAAAACATCCATGGAAATTTTAAAACACCATTATCCGTTTTAATGTGATAAAAATTCGGTTTTCTATTGGTTGAACTAACCATTACATAAACAAGAAATTTTATTTCTTTTGCGCCTTGCTTTTTTAAAAAATTGATAAAAGCATCAGCAGTCCCCCCCGTTACAAGGTCTCCAGCAACAAGTAAAACTCTATCTAAATCTTTTTTAAAAGAGACATCATCAAATAATGAGGCACATCTCATACCATCTTTGTTTTCATATTTTCTTTCAAGAGCAATGAAAGGAATATGCCGTTCATTGCTAAGATTACCAGATAACAGAGAACTAATAATTGCACCTCCTCTACCGATTCCAACAAGAAGGGTTGGCTGATAATTTGAATCTAATACCTTTTGTTTTAAATCCTTTACCCCAATCTCAATATCTTCCCAAGAATACTGATTTTCTTTATCCGTATCATTACTTTTTTTTTGCTTTCTGTTTGATTTATTAGATATGATAAATCCTTTTATGTCAATAAAGCCATTAGAACAATAAGCATGTATTGATATTATTGTAATC
>BNTV01000347.1 GCA_025996865.1 Bacteroidia bacterium | reverse complement strand
CCGCATTCCGCTCAGATTTTCACCATAATGATTTCCGATCTGCATTCCGCTATAAGGGCCGTAACGGATTTCATTGTTTTCAACCATCAGACGGGATACACTATACCAACGGAATGGGCCTGTTGGCCAGTTGTGTATCTCGTCTGATGGTTGAAAACAATGAAATCCGTTACGGCCCTTATAGCGGAATGCAGATCGGAAATCATTATGGTGAAAATCTGAGCGGAATGCGGGATAATGTGATCCGCCGGAATAACATCCATCATGTGATGAGATTGCATGATGACGGCGGCGCAATCTATACGCTGGCTGTTCAACCGGGAACAAAAATTACCCGGAACTGGTTGCATGACTACGAAAAGGCCAAATGGTCGGACACATTTCCAACCAACGGCGTGTTTCTGGACAACAGCAGCGGATACATCTGGGTAATTGATAATGTGATGACTAACTTGATCAATGTTGATCTGATCAAGGAACAACACGCCGGAAATGCGACAACCCGGGATAATTTACTTCTTAACAACAATACACAAGATAAAGAAGTAAAAGAAGAATCCGGCCCGAAAGGGAAAGTTGGCGTATTATAACTATCATTTTGTTAGATTATCAAACTGTCAAATTATTTTCGTATGAAATCGATATTGTCAATATTATTTTTCACTTTTTGGGGATGGATGACTTGTTTCGCTCAGCCGGAACAAATAGGTCTAAGCATCAACGGACATTCGGATGTATTGGATTTTGCACGTGAAGAGTTGAATCTTTTTCTCGGAAAAGCGTACAAATTATCCGGAAATAGCAATCCTGATTGGCAGTTGGTGTTGGAAACCGACTCCAAACTGACGGAAGGTTCATTCAACATTCAACACTTGAAAAACGGCAAACAGAATCAAATTATTCTGCGGGGTTCCAATGATGCCGCCGTACTTCATGCCGTGTACACTTTCCTTGAAAAAGCAGGCGTCCGGTTTGAAATCACAGGCGCTTTTATTCCGGTGAAAGTGGATATTACCCAACTTACCGGCTATTCGGAAACCATCCATCCGAAAGTGAAAAAGCGCGGCATTCGACAACACATCAACTTCCCGATGGATATATCGTCCTATCCGCTCAATGAAGCCAAGGAATACATTCGGAACTTGGCGCGTTTGCGGTTTAACTTTATCACTTTCCACAGTTATCCCGGACATTGGTATGTTGAATGTTGAATGAACCTTCAGGCAGTTTGGAATCGGTTTCCAATATCAATTGCCAGACTTCATTCCCTTTTCCGGATAATTTATATGTTTTCCCGAGAAAAAGATTTAATTCTTCACGTGCGAAATTCAGTACCATGGAATTTCCGTTTATTTTTATACCTAATTGTTCCGGTT
>BNTV01000346.1 GCA_025996865.1 Bacteroidia bacterium | reverse complement strand
AAAAGCAGCGGGACACTGGATTTGAGCCTTGTGCCTAAAGACGCCACGGCGTTTCCTTATCCGACCGACAATGCAACCGTCGGTACGCCCGGATACCAAACGTTTTGGAACACTGCCGGCGGAACCGACGGCGACTTGGTGGCCAATATCCCGATAAGCGGAGACACCGTCAGGGGCACCACCGCTTATACGGATATTATCGGCAATGATGATGCGCTGTACGTTATTCCGCAGGAAAACGACAAATCGGATTTGGCGAAGACAACCGAACTGAGCGGCCCCGGTACCGGCACTTCTACCAAGTTTTATATCGAGATTACCTATAAGGAAGTTGGTCAGGCCGATGCGGACGCCAAGACTTATGCCGTGCCCGTTCCGGCCATTGTGGGCGATGCGTATGCCTCTTCCATCGCGTTTGAAATGGAACGCCAATACACGTTCCAATTCGAACTGTTCGGCCGTAACCCCATCAGGATCACCAAGATTACGGTAAGCGATTACGATACGGTTGAACAGGAAGAGCCGCTCCGTCGGACCTGGGCGGGCAGCAATATCTATTGGGACGACGCCAAGCAGACTCTGACTTTTGCGGACAGCGGCGATAAATCCAAAGAGCAGTATCAGGGAGTCTTTTTCAAATGGGGCAGCCTGGTCGGTGTATCTCCTACAGGAGGTACCTGGTCGCCGCAAAGAGCTTACGTTCCTGATATTACGGCTATCGACGGCAGTTGGAGCATCGATGACGCCATGCCTTGGGGAAGCATTCCACACATTGATACAGATCCTGGCGTTTATGGTAGGGACAATTCCTATCTGACCGATGTAACCGAAGCGAATATTGCGGCGTCAGTGCCCAAAGGCGACATCTGCGTTTACCTGACAAAGATCGGCGCGGCTCCCAAAGGCAAACGCTGGCGGATGCCGACGATGAATGAGTTTGCTCTCCTGACTACCGCGGGTGAATACGCCCGCAATCCGGCAACCGGAGGCTTTACGCTTATAGGCGCTACTAATGATGACGGAACAAGCCCTATCTCAAGCGGTTATGACAGAGCCGTCTCGAACCGGCCGTACTTCCCGGCATCCGGGGAGCGCAACGGGTCAGGAGTGTTGATGACCGTCGGTACAATCGGCCTGTATTGGACGTCATCGCCCAACAATGCCAGCTCCAGCTACGTAACGTACTTTACCGCAAGCGGAATAAGTACGAATGGGTTCTATGTTCATGCAGTTACGCTTCCCGTTCGTTGTGTAGTAGAATAGGTGTGACCTGAGTACCTGCCGACGTTGGGATTCATCCCAACGTTAGCAGGTGCGTAATTGTAAACAAGATGATGGGCGTTATCGTGTACCGGCGAAGGCAAGGAAGACCTTCAATCGAGGGATAGCG
>BNTV01000345.1 GCA_025996865.1 Bacteroidia bacterium | reverse complement strand
TGCGCTAATTACAGAAGAAGTAAAAGAAAAAATGCTGGGCATCGACGGTTTATTCAACGTATCTTCGTCGGTTGAAGACGGTGCGCCGGAAATTAGCATTTCCATCGACCGCACCGTTTCCGGGATTAACAATGTATCGGTTGCCACCGTCATCGACCAACTCAAACAACAATTGAGCGGACGCGAGTCGGGACAAATGGAATACCGCGGCGAAATGCGCAAAATCATCATCAAAGTACCCGACATTTCCCTGAAAGAAATGAACAACTTGATAGTAAGAACCGGCGCCAAAGAATTTCGTTTGCAGGAAATAGCCAAACTCGAATATACCCAGGCGCCAAATCTATTTTCTGTACCGAAACATTGAATCCGTCGGGAAGTGTTGTGGCCACTTCATTGATTTTTTCCTGAAGTTTCAGAGAGGTGGTTTTGAAATTTATATTTTTCTTGAAATCAATCCGGATGGTAGAGTTGCGACCATCGACGGTAGATTGCATGTTATCGACGCCGCCAATCGCATTGATGGCTCCCTCTAAGGGGATAATCACACTCGATTCCACATACGACGGGTCCATGTCCTGCGAGGAAGACACGCGGATGTACATGTTCGGAAGTTCTGCATTGGGCATCAACTCAACCGGCAGTTGTTTATAAGAAACATACCCCAACAGGGTAAGCGCTATAAACAACATGCTGATTGTTATTTTTCTGTCTATCAAAAAATTCATTCCGCTTGTCGCTTTAGGATTTTATTTTTTGCCTGTTCCAAAACGCAATAAACACAAGGGATAACCATCAAACTCATCAGAGTTGAAGTCACCAATCCGCCGACTACCGCAATGGCCATGGGTGAACGGAGCGAAGCGCCTTCCCCGATTTCGAGCGTCAATGGTAACAGGGCGAGAATGGTAGTCAGGCTGGTCATCAGAATCGGACGGATTCTTTGCTGACCGGCCTGTACAATGGCGTCAATAAGCGATGCCTTGCTTTTTAACTGGTTGATTCTATCAACCAATATGATGGAGTTGTTGACCGCAATACCCACCAGCATGACAATACCGATTATTCCCATCATATTGACCGTTTTACCGGTGATAAAAAACAGGAAGACGGCGCCCACAACCGACATGGGAATGGTAAGCAATATCGTAAAAGGATGTAGCAGCGATTCAAACTGAGAAGCCAACACCATGTAAACCAAAATAACGGAAAGCGCCAAAGCGAACATGAAGCCGTTCATCGATTCCTGCCGTTTTTCTTCTTCACCCGTTACGACTATGGAATAATTGGCCGGAAGTTCGATGTCTTTTACGACCGACCGGATTTCCTGAGCGGCTTTGTCCAATGATTTATCCGTATCAATATTGGCCGTGACTTTACTTATCCGGCCTTGATT
>BNTV01000344.1 GCA_025996865.1 Bacteroidia bacterium | reverse complement strand
TAGTCATCATATACGTAAACGGCTTGTACATCTCCGAATAGTTGCGTCACTTTGTTTTTGTCGGCAGAAAAGTTTGCCGATACGTTCCATTCAAAGTCGCGTGTTCTGATTATTCCGGCATCTACCGTGAACTCAACGCCCTTGTTTTCAATTGCTCCGACATTTTCGACGGCGGAACTGAAACCGGAAGTCAAGGGTAACGAACGAGTCATCAACAGGTTTTTGTTTGTGATATTAAATACGTCGGCGGAAAAGCGGATGCGGTTGTTGAGGAATGACATATCCAGACCGATATTGGCTTGATGTTGTGATTCCCAGGTTATATCCTTCGTTCCGCGGCGTCCGTTCGGTATGAAGGTTATTTTATCTCCATCCTTGCGCGGGGAATACAAGGTCAGGAAAGCGAAGTTGGGGATTTCCTGATTACCGACCAAACCGTAACCTACACGCAATTTTAATTGGTTGAAGAATGATTGATCTTTCATGAAATCTTCTTCAGCAATATTCCAAGCAGCTGAGAACGAAGGAAATAAACCCCATTGATGTCCTTCCGCAAACTTTGATGAACCGTCGTAACGGGCGGTTGCCGTCAGATAATATTTGCTCATATAGTCGTAATTGACGCGAGCAATATAGGATTGCAGCGTTGAAGTAACGAAATCGGAGCTGATATTTCGTTCTTCATTTCTTATGTTAGCTCCAATGTTATAATAGGAGAAATTATTGGTGGCATAACCGTTAGCCGAAACATTGAGCCAGTTGCGATCGATACGCATGGCGCTTGTACCGAGCATTGCGTAGAGTCTGTGCAGCCCGAATCTTTTGTCGTAAGAGATTGAATTGTCCCATTGCCAAACCAACAGATGGTCGAAATCCTGTTTGGCATTACCGTCGTTTGCTGACCGAGTTGCTTCTGCTATATCGTTGGGCTGGAACTGATAATGACCTTCGGTGAAATAATCCACGGAGAATGAAGTCCGGATGTTCAATCCGTTAACCGGATTCAGGTTGACAAAATTTGCCGAAACGATGCGGTTACGAACGCGGTCGTTATCCATCTTTAATGAGTTGATGGGGTTGAAACTGTTATCGTTAAATGTTCCGTTCCAATTCGGTAAAAATTTTAAGGTATCTGTAACAGCGAGCGTCGGATTTGCTGTACGCGCCTGATTATACACGTTGTCGTTGCTGAGTACTTTCGACTCTGTCCGCGTGAATGAAGTATTTGTACCGACTTTCAGCCACGGTTTAACGGATTGCTCGGCATTGATACGGCCTGTGTATTTCTTGTCGTCCAGTTTCTTAACCAAGTACTGGAAGAAAAGCCGGTTACAAACATCAATCAAGCCTTGCAAGGACGCGTTGCCGGCGTATTTATATCCAATGCGGCGAAGCCCGGCGATGACG
>BNTV01000343.1 GCA_025996865.1 Bacteroidia bacterium | reverse complement strand
TATTAACGCAATTGCAATCATAATTAGAAAAAAAAGATTTCTTTTCATCTTTGTAAAAAATTAAATTTAAAAAATTACCTTAAAAACTCACTATTACTAATTTTGCAAAACATAGTCAAAATCATTACCCCCAACCCCCTGAAGGGGGCTTTAGTGTCTGCGATGATGCACACTGTGCTGCGCCAAAGCCCCCTTCAGGGGGTTGGGGGTTCACCTGACCGACAGCGGCACTATTACATTGTCGTAGTCCCCCACGTCAATAATAAAGGTGCCGTCGCCCGGCTCGTCGGGAATCACTAACCGTCCTTCGTTTTGAAGCACAATATCGTATCCGCTGTTGCTGAGCCGCCAGGCTGCCTGCTCTTCGAGGGTGCCGTTTTCGCCCAGCGCCCCCGCTATCTGTTCGCGCACCGTTTCTTCCCAGGTTCCGTAATAATACCCGTGCCTGATGGAAACGACCCCAACGGTGAGCCGGTTGCGAAAGTGTTCAATATCAGCGGGGCCGAAAGTGCAGAAGACTCCCGTAATGGAATCGCCCGCCCATGTTACCCTGCCGGAGTGGCCGCCGAACAGCACGGTAGCCGGTTCGACACTCTTCACCCCGTCACCCATCCGGTAAGCCGCCGACATGCCCGATATGGCGCCGGATGCACTGCTTATATTCTCTACGCCTTCCACATCCCGAATCAAAAATGTAAACTCCCGAAGCACGTTCTGCGGATAAAAATGCAGATACTGCGTTTGTCCGGGAACGGGCCGGACGGTGAAAAGCGAATCGTTGCGCGTCACAAAGAAATTGTAGGGATAAGGCTCGGTGACGGTGTTTTCCTCCGCTTCGCCGCTCGCCGCCCGGTTCACCGCGCTGTTCGGCCCGTAAGAATTGTACAGGCCGGTGGCCGGAGCGCTGTAAGCCTCAAACAAATCCAGATCGTTTTCGTCTCGGAAATGAATGTATTCGTTGCCGTAATAATCGTAACAGAGCGGGATATAGGGAATATTTCCGGGAATATCCATCCGTCCGCCGTCCACGGGCAGGTTGGCGCGTTTATACTGCCGGCTGCTGGCGGCAAACAGGTGGACACTCATCCCCTGCTGCGGTTTGTCGGCAGGGTCGATGCCGTCCCAATGGATGACAACCTCTACGGCAACCGCATCCCCGCAGGGATCATCGGCGCTCAGTTCCCTGTTTTCGCAGGAACAAAACAGCAGCAGGTACAGGGTGAAAGGTAAAAGGTACAGGGTGCACGGTACACGGTAAACGGTATAAGGTTGCCAATACCGGTCGTGCACCGTGTACCCTTCACCCTGTACCTTATTTGCAGCGGCTTCTCCCCTCTCCTTGAGGAGAGGGGCAGGGGGTGAGGATATATTGATATTGCGACTCATTTCAATCATTCAGTTTATAAACAATTGATACTG
>BNTV01000342.1 GCA_025996865.1 Bacteroidia bacterium | reverse complement strand
AAAAGAAGGAGTTATCAAAACATTTTCGTGGGATGATGTAGGGGCGTTGCGCGCAACGCCCCTACCGGACATCGACACCATTATCCATCTGGCAGGCAAAGCGCACGATACAAAAAACAAGAGCCAAGCGCAATCCTATTTCGATATCAATACCGGCTTGACACAAAAGATTTTCGATTATTTTCTGCAATCGAATGCGAAACAGTTTATCTTTTTCAGTTCGGTAAAAGCTGCCGCAGACAGGATTGTAGAGACGCAATGCATTGCGTCTCTACTGACGGAAGACGTTGTTCCCAAACCGGTCGGGCCTTACGGCGAAAGCAAAATCAAGGCAGAAGAATACATTCATTTTCAATTTTCAATTTTCAATTCTCCATTAAAGAAGGTTTACATCTTCCGCCCTTGCATGATCCACGGCCCCGGAAATAAAGGGAATTTAAACTTGTTATACAACATTGTGAACAAAGGCATTCCATGGCCGCTTGGCGCATTTGACAATCGACGTTCATTCCTGAATATCTGGAATTTATCGTACATTGTCGAACAATTTATCGAAAAGAGTCCCCCTTCCGGAATTTATCATCTGGCTGATGATGAACCGCTTTCAACCAATGAACTCATTGAACTCATCGCCGAATCAAAAGAACGTAAACCCAGGATTTGGAAAATCAACAAATCCCTGATTTCTTTTGCAGCTCAAGCAGGCGGTATTTTACATTTACCGCTGAATCCCGAACGTTTGCGGAAATTAACGGAAAACTATATCGTTTCCAACCAAAAAATGAAAACCGCTTTAGGTATCGACCAACTTCCGGTTGATGTCCGCACCGGTCTGATACACACATTGAGCACATTCTGATTCAATGCTTTACTTTTTCATTGCTATTTTGCTTTTTTCGGCTATGCTGCTGTATTTCCGAATCGCCGACAAATACAATATCATCGACAAGCCTAACGAACGCAGTTCGCACGATTACATTACCATCCGTGGCGGCGGCGTAGTATTTTGGCTGGCCGCGATGCTGTGTTGCCTTGTAGGGGCGTTGCGCGCAACGCCCCTACCGTTTCCATTCGCTCTCGGCATCACACTGATTTCCGCCGTCAGCTTTTGGGACGATATTTCTTCTTTGCCGAATAAAGTCCGTATAGTAATTCATTTTTTATCAATCAGTTTTGTTTTTTACGGATTAAATATATATGCCGTTTTGCCTTGGTATTTAATTCTCTCAGCCTATATTTTCTTTGTCGGCGTATTGAATGCCTATAATTTCATGGATGGCATCAATGGAATCACCGGCTTGTACAGTTTATCAATACTCATTAGTTTACAATATGTTAACTATAAAATCATTCCTTTTACCGATCCTGATTTTATCTTTTTTGCCATATTGGCCTGCATTGTATTTTTATTCTTCAATT
>BNTV01000341.1 GCA_025996865.1 Bacteroidia bacterium | reverse complement strand
ATTTTTTAAGTGTTTGATGGCAATTAATAATTATTTTTTAATTAACTTTGTCAAAAATTGTTTTGAATTTTTAATATTATTGAATACAAACCATTTTAAGTTTAGACGTATGAAAAAAATAGTATTATTAAGCATAGCGCTGATAACGGCTGGATTTCTAACCGCCATAGCGCAGAACAATATTTCATTACCTAAGAATTATCAGGGAGAAAACGCAAGATTTGAATATCCGAATTTCGAAAAGTCCCAATTGCCGACAATAAAAAAAATAAATTCCGGACAGGATTGGTGGGAACCGGATACCGTGTACGCCATTATTCCGTATGGGAATGGATTTGAATATAGAGAGAACCAAAGACTCATTAACAAATACAACTCCCACGGATTGTTGGAAGAACGCATCCAACAACGGTGGATAAACAATTCATGGGTAAATATAGGTAACTATTCATGGATTTATACCTATGATTCAAACAATAATGTACTAACCAGTTTGGGACCCAATCTGACTACTTATACCTACGATTCCAATAATAATATGCTTACCGAACGGATCCAAATATGGGAAAATGATTTGTTGGTAAATTATGAGTTAGATACTTATACCTACGATTCAAACAATAATATGCTTACCTATGTGAGTCAATTTTGGAAAAATAATTCATGGGTAAATAACCAGTTAAATACTTATACCTACGACTCAAACAATAATAGGCTTACCTGTTTGCAAAATAATTCTTTGTTATATACTTATACCTACGATTCCAACAATAATATGCTTACCAGATTACGGCAAGAACAGTTCAATAATTCTTGGAGAAATTTATGGTTAAATACTTATACTTACGATTCCAACAATAATGTACTAACCGACCTTATGCAAAATGGTTCAGGGGAAAATTATTGGTTATCCACTTACACCTACGATTCCAACAATAATATGCCAACCAAAAAATTAGTGCAAGATTGGCAAAATAATTCATGGGTAAATATGGAACAATACCTGATGACTTATGATGAAAATGGGAATGGCACATCGGTAGAATTTTGGTTTTGGATAAAAGATAGTTGGTTAGCGGCAGGCGATATAATGACAGAGACAACATTATACTACAATAACATGCAAAGCAATTTCAAGTGGGGTGGTCACAAATTGACCGCATCTTATATAAATGTTGCCGACCTCACTGCCATTGCAACGCCACCTGCAACACCGGGATTAAACGCCATTTCCATTTACCCCAACCCAACCAAGGGGGAATTGAGAATGGAGAATGGGGAATTGAGAATACAACAGATTTCATTTTTTGATATAACAGGTATTCATTTATTTAGTACGCAACAAACTACATTGGATGTATCGCATTTGCCGGCAGGGATTTATTTTGTACAAATAAAAACCGAAAAAGGCATGGTTGCGAA
>BNTV01000340.1 GCA_025996865.1 Bacteroidia bacterium | reverse complement strand
AATCCGGTTGATGAATGCTGTCCGGAAAATGTTGCGTTTCCAAACAAAAAGCCGAACGCTTCGGGTAATGATGTCCGTTTTTACCGGGGAAACTGCCGTCCAGGTAATTACCGGTGTAAAGCACGATGCATGGTTCGGTACTCAGGATTTCCAGAACGATTCCTGTTTTCGGAGAAACGGCTTTCGCACACATAGTCAATGCGTTATCCTTTTTACCCAAATCAAAAGGATGGTCATAACCATTTCCGTATATCAACTGCGTATCATTTTCCCCAATCCGTTCACCGATTGTGTGCGGCGTGCGGAAATCAAAAGGCGTTCCTTCCACTTTTTCGAATTTGCCGAAAGGAATGGCAACATCGCTGGTCGGAACATAAGCGGCAGCATTGATTTGCAATTCATGATCGCCGATATAGGGGTCACCCTCACCCGATAGATTAAAATAGGAGTGATTGGTTAGATTATGAATCGTTGTTTTATCAGTCGTTACTTGATAGTCAATTTCGAGGGCATTCTCGTCGGTCAATCGGTAAATAACTGTTGCAGATAAATTTCCGGGATAACCTTCTTCGCCGTCTTTGGAAAGATAAGACAGTTTCAGCGTTTTTTCATCCGGTTGTTCGGCATCCCAAACTACGGAATTAAAACCTTTGATTCCACCATGTAAATTGTTGGGGCCATTGTTTATCGCCAAATGATATTCTTTTCCGTAGAAAAATAAAAATCAATATATTCACAAACTATTAATTATATATTTTATGACAAACAAACAACAAAGCAACACTGTTGCAATAATTATGATGATTCTCCTCTTTGGGATGATCTCTTTCGTTACAAACTTGGCTTTGTCTTCCGACTCTAACTGAGCTTTATACGAAGCATCGGCCTTTTGTTTATTATACTCGGCAACTGTTTGCTGAGCTTGCTCGCTTGTGAATGATGTCATGTATAGATTTGCTGTCCCGGGAACGCCTACTTCCACTCCTACATAAACAAAGATAGCAATAGCTCCTAAAACAAAATGACGGAATGACCAGGGACTGTATTTTGATTTTTCTCCTTTTGCCACTCTGTTAATAGTCGATTCCGGTTCAGGGATATTAACGAGATATAAAACAATTCCTGCCAATGCGAATATACCCAACGCTATGAAAAGCACAGGATTAACATCAGGAATAGATGCTTTAGATATCGTACCTACCAAAACACCTACCAATAATGGGACGGAAGTTCCCATTAATGAATTAAAAGATCCGCCGATTTGTATCAGCATGTTACCTTTCTTTCCAGCGCCACCTAATGTGTTAAGCATCGGATTTACAACGGCATTTAGCATACACATTGAGAAACCTGCAATAAAAGCGCCTAACAAATAGATATAAAAACTTCCTGCGATTCCGGAAAGGAATTGGATTAACACACCTGTAAAACCAATCCCGATTGC
>BNTV01000339.1 GCA_025996865.1 Bacteroidia bacterium | reverse complement strand
GGATACCGACCCGGCATCCGGCCTCAAAGTCTTTTTCTTCCGTATCGACAGCGAGCAGCTGGAGCGCGACTTCAAAACCAACCTGCAGGCTTTCGAGGCGCTGGATTTCCTGCTGAACATGCCGGAAATCTATAACCACATCGACAGCATACTGATTACCGGCGCCGCTTCACCCATTGGCACGCCGGATCACAACCGCGCCCTGTCGATTGCCCGCGCCAAAGCGATGGAAGCATATATCCTGTGGAAGCATCCCGGATTTGACCGCAACCGCATCGACGAAAAAGCGGCGGGCATCGACTGGGAAGGTTTCCAATCCCTGGTCTCCCGTGACGCCGGCGTTCCCGACAGGGGAAAAATCCTTTACCTGTCCGGCCGGACGCAGGATGAAGAGCAGCTTCTCAGGGAACTGCGCAGCCTTCCCCCTGCAACACAAACCTACCTCCGGACAAATATTTTCAGCCGGTTGCAATATGTGAGCGTTCGTCTCCTGATGGACGACGGCAGTTATATCCCGCCGCTGGAAGGGAGTTCGCCGGTGGATTTTTTTAAGGACCTTAAGGACTTTAAAGACCTTAAAGTCCTTAATGACACGGCCAGGCGCGATACCCCCGTTCAGGTTCCGGTCAACAAACCGTCGCACCGGGTGTTCGCCGTGAGCACCAACCTGCTGTATGATGCAGCCTTGCTTCCCAACCTCTCAATAGAGCTTGCCTTCAACCGTCAGTCCCTGCTGCTGCAAGGCGCATGGAGCTGGTGGGATACCGGTTCACCCAACTACTGGAGCCACCGCATACAGATGCTCTGGCTGGAAAACCGCTACTGGTGGGGCGACCGCCCGCAAGCCCTGACGGGATTTTTCACCGGCATTTACGGGGCGGTGGGCACTTACGACGTCCGTTTGTTTCCCAAAGGGGGTGAACCCCTGGGATTTCTCAGCAATCTCAGCTATTCGGCGGGGTTGACCGGTGGCTATTCCCTGCCGCTCTCCCGCCGGTGGAATTTGAATTTCAACCTGGGAGTTGGCTACCTGGGCGGTGAATACAACGAATACAATCACAGTTCCTGTGCCGACTGTTATCCCAAACGAAGCACCAAACAGCGCAGGTATATCGGCCCCACACAGGCCGCAATATCAATTGTTTATAAACTGAATGATTGAAATGAGTCGCAATATCAATATATCCTCACCCCCTGCCCCTCTCCTCAAGGAGAGGGGAGAGGCCGCTGCAAATAAGGTACAGGGTGAAGGGTACAGGGTGCACGACCGGTATTGGCAACCTTGTACCGTGTACCTTTTACCTTTCACCCTGTACCTGCTCCTGTTGTTTTGTTCCTGCGAAAACCGGGAGTTGAGCGCCGATGATCCCTGCGGGGATACGGTTGCCGTAGAGGTCGTCATCCATTGGGACGGCATCAATCCTGCGGACAAGCCTCAAAAGGGGATGACC
>BNTV01000338.1 GCA_025996865.1 Bacteroidia bacterium | reverse complement strand
GTTTGGGATTATTTCTGTTTGAAAAACAATATTGCTGTCGGCGAAGAATACATTACCGAGATTCAGCAGTACGAGAAAGACATTACATCCAAAAGAAAATGAATATAACAGGCACGCAGATGACACAGATTTTTTTATCTGCGTCATCTGCGTGCAAAAAACAACATCATGGAAAAACAAAAAGGAAGTTTGAAAAGCACCATAGCGGTATCTTTAACGAATTATTTGGATGCAGGCTCTATCGTTGCCGGAGCAAGCGGATTGACATTGTGGCAAAATTATCTTTCGCTGCAAGAAGTGCATTTAAGTTGGCTGAATGCGATTTCGGCAAACTGTTTCGGTGCGGCGCTCGGAGCAATTATCGGTGGTTTCCTTGCCGACAAATACGGACGAAAAACCATTTATACCTACAATATGTTGGTCTATATGCTGGGTGTAGCGATAGTGATGTTTTCGGTTGGTTTCCCGATGCTGCTGGCAGGTTTTTTGATAACCGGCATTTCGGTGGGCGCAGGCGTTCCGGCATCTTGGACGTATATATCCGAAACATCGGAAGTCAAAAATCGCGGACGAAACATAGGCATTTCACAACTTGCATGGTCAGTAGGCCCTGCTATTATTTTCGGTTTAGGTATGTTGCTGGCGAAAAACGGCATTATCGGCGAAAAAATCTATACGGCATTAGTGAATAGCGGTTGGTCGGAGCAATCGGCTGAACTGTTTGGCAACCGGATTATTTTCGGAACGCTGTTCGTAGTGGCTCTCATTGCGTGGATATTGCAACGGCAATTGGACGAATCGAAAGATTGGGAAAATGTCAAAGCAGAGCAAAAACTGTCTAAAACCAAGCAATCCGGTATTTTTTCTTCGTTTGGCTCTTTGTTCAAAAATGCGGTCAATGTAAAAACGATTATTTATTTGGCAGGAATTTACCTCACGTGGAATTTAGTAGCAGGCGCGATGGGATTTTTCATGCCTCATGTTTACGAAACTGCGGGTAATCTGACCAATGAATATTCCAACAGATTGACTTGCATTATGTGGACACTAACCGCCTTGGTATCGTTCTTCGGCTTCGCACTTTTGTCGGATAAAGTCAATCAACGCCTGTTATACATTGGAGGCACATTGCTTGGCGTAGCGGCTTGGGTGGTGCTTACTTTTGTCGGTATCAACAGTACAACAGCCCTTTGGATGTTTACAGTACTGTGGGGAGTACATGCAGGTTTCGGCGTGCAAGCGTTTTACGCCTTGTGGGCATCGGAAGTTTTTCCTGCCGAATATCGCGCTGCCGCACAAGGAGTAATGTTCTTTGTGGCGCGTAGTGGCGGAGCTATTTGGTCGTTTATCTTCATTGGCATTTTTAACAAATCCGGATTTTATACAGCCGGTGTTATAATGGTTGTTTTGTTAGTGATTGCATTAGTTGTTGGCGCTATATGGACACCCCAAA
>BNTV01000337.1 GCA_025996865.1 Bacteroidia bacterium | reverse complement strand
AATCGACCGATGTTACCGTCCGTCTGAATGGCGTTTTCGACGATTATACAGGGCCTTTGGATGGAGGAACAGACCTCTATACCAAGGCGATTAATTCCAATCCTGTCTATTTCCGCCCTTATTACGAACCGGATGCCGGCAATATTTTTACCAAGCACATCCTGTTCGGGAATTACTCATCGGGCGGTTATCTGAATCCTTATGCAGAAATGTTGAAAGGATACCGGACGGAAGACCGTTCCAACATGTATGCCCAATTCGAATTGAAGCAGGATTTGAATTTCGTGACAAAAGGATTGTCTGCAAGAGCCTTATTCAATGTGGATCGTTATTCAAAATTACCCATCCGCCGGCAATATATTCCTTTCTTTTATGCCTTGGCGACGACAGCCGATCCGAACGAATACCAACTCTCGGCTCTTAATCCCGATACCGGTACCGATTATCTGGATTTTGTAACTTCCAACAGGGAATTGCAAAGCACCTTGTATGCTGAGGGAGCTTTGACTTACAACCGGACTTTTAAGGAAAAACATTCCATTTCCGGCTTGCTGGTAGCAACCGTCCGGGAGTCGCACAACGGTACGACTAATGATTTCCAGTTATCGCTGCCCCATCGCAATCTCGGATTGGCAGGCAGGTTTACGTATAGCTACGACAGTCGCTATTTTGCAGAGCTCAACTTCGGATACAACGGATCGGAACGTTTTCATTCCTCTCAGCGCTGGGGATTCTTCCCTTCGGCAGGTATCGGTTACATCCTTTCCAATGAAAAATTTATGGAGCCTTATCTTCAAACGCTTTCCAAGGTGAAGTTTAAAGCTACTTACGGTCTGGTGGGTAACGACCAGATAGGAAGGGATGAAGACCGGTTTTATTATATGTCCCAGTTGAATATGAACGACGGCAACCGGGGATATGACGTGGGCGACGAATTTGGCTACCACCGAAACGGTATTTCGATTCAACGTTATGCCGATCCGGATATTACCTGGGAAATCAGCCGCAAAAGCAATTACGGCCTGGAAATGAATTTCTGGAACAGCCTGGAAGTGCAGCTTGATTATTTTCATGAAAGGAGAACCAATATCTTGCAGGAACGCTCTTCCATCCCAACTAACATGGGATTGCAGGTAACGCCGCGCGCCAATATCGGCGAAGCGACCGGAAGCGGTTTTGAAGTATCGGTCGATTATAGCAAATCGTTCACCAAAGATATCTGGACGCTTTTCCGTGGTAATTTCACCTACGCAGCCAGCAAATATCATGTTTATGAAGAACCCGATTATGCTGCCGCCGGCGCTCCCTGGCGCTCGCATATAGGCCGGAAACTGTCGCGGACATACGGGTATATTGCCGAACGCCTGTTTATCGACGATGAAGAAGTGGCTAATTCGCCTACCCAGACTTTTGGGGAATATGGAGCCGGAGATATCAAATATAAGGATGTCAACGGCGATA
>BNTV01000336.1 GCA_025996865.1 Bacteroidia bacterium | reverse complement strand
GTTCAAAACCGTCCATATTGGGCATCATAACATCGGAAACAACCAGATCAGGCTGTTGTTTTTGAATGAATTTCCATGCCTGTTCACCGTCTTCTGCGGTATGAACGTCGAATGTTTCCGCCAGAGGATACTGCATGAAATTTCTCAAATCGTCGTTGTCTTCCACGATCAATATACGCATGGAGCCGGTTCCCTTGTCATTGCGGGCTTGACCCGCAATCCCTTGTTTTACATCGCTCTGTAGCCCAACATTCGTATCCTTTTCAGGGGATTGCGGGTCAAGCCCGTAATGACAAAGCCTTTTTGGGCAGACACGCGGGTCTGCCCCTACCGGCACAATGATTTTGAATGTAGATCCGGCATTTTCCTGACTGATGCAACTGATTGTTCCTCCATGCAATTCTACATAATTTTTCGCCAGAAGCAAGCCGATTCCCGACCCGACGATTTTGGAATTGACGGCATTATCGCCCCGATAAAATTCGCGGAAAAGTTTATTCTGTACTTTTTTGCTGATGCCTATTCCATAGTCTTTTACCTCCAATGTCCACTGATGTGTATGGCCATTGAACAGGATTTCTACCCGGCTGTCCGGATTTGAATATTTTATGGCGTTGGAAATCAGGTTGTCAATTACTTTTTCCATCATCGACTCGTCTATCGCTGTTAGATAGGTGGAAGGAGTAAATGTACGGGACAGTTCGATATTTTTTCCTTTGGCAAAGGATTCAAACATCAGCAGGCGGTTGTCAATCAGTTTGACTATATCAATCATGGACAGAGACCGTTGCCCTTTCCCAATATCTACTTTCTGAAAATCCAGCAGTTGAGTCGCCACAGCGGACAGCCGTTTAGCCTGTTCGATGGCCAGGTAAAGGTAATACTTGCCCTGTTCGGACAAGTTCGGCTCTTTGTTCAATTCCTCAACAGGCGCTTTGATAAGGGTTAGCGCCGTGCGGATATCATGCGCCGTATTGGCGAAGAAACGCACTTTATCCTCCGTATGCCGTTGTTTGAGCCGGTTGATGTAAAACCGTAAAGAGAAATAAACAATACCGGCAAGCATGGAAAATACCAGCAGGCGAAACCAAGTTGTTTCCCAGAATGGCGGCGTTACACGGATCAATAATTGCCGTTCGGCAATCATTTGCGATAAAGAACTGTCATACATTTTTATTTTCAGCGTATAACGCCCTGCCGGAATATTGGTATAAGTGAGTATTCGCTGATTGGAGGCTTGCGTCCATTCTACATCCTGATTTTCTAATTTCCATGAAAATTTAGCTCCGGAAACCACGTTTCCGAGCGGAAGCAACTCCAGAGTCAGGTTGTTTTGATTATATTTCAATGTAAGTTCCTGCAAACTGTCTAAGGGAGCCGGCAATTCTATGATGGAACTGTCTCTGACGGAACGCCCCGAAACGGTAAGTTCTTGGAAGAAAATGTGTCCTTGAGGTTGAA
>BNTV01000335.1 GCA_025996865.1 Bacteroidia bacterium | reverse complement strand
TCTTTTTGTTTGTACTTGTAACGCAATTGCATTTGTAAATTTATTTGGGGTTTATAAATGATTTGAGCCAAACCGTCCACACCGGAAGAAGACGAATTAACGCCATGCTTCTCCGAACGAAACGGATTTTTTCCGGGGACTTGCCGGTGCTTTAAAATTCAAGAACTTGCAAGTCAGTCTGTTCTATTCCCATCGAAATCAGGATGCCAATGCCGATAGCGCGTTTATCTATACTTTCAAAACAGATGGTTACAACCGCATTCCCAACGATATCAACAAACGAAGAACGGCTACCGTTGATATGAGCGGCTCGCATATCCGTTGGCGAAACGAATCGCTAAACCTCGGATTGACATTTGTTTACTATTCTTTTGGCGGAAAACAATTGAATCCCGATCCTAAACCGTATAATTTGTTTTACCTGAGGGAAAAAAACTATTTCAATACCGGAATGAATTACAGTTTCAGGACAAAAAGATTTTCGTTTCAGGGAGAAACCGCTTTGGATGCAACCGGTAAGTGGGCGACGGTCAATAATTTGTTGATCAATCCGGCTTCGTCGGTCAATTGGGTATTCTCATACCGGAATTATGCCCGTGATTATAACGCATTCTATGCCAAAGCGTTTTCGGAATCTTCCCATGTTCAGAATGAAAGTGGTTTTTATACGGGCGTCAAACTTCATCCGTTTTCCCGGTGGGAATTGTCGGCTTATGCGGATTTTTTTCGGTTTCCTTGGTTGAGATATGGTGTTAATTCGTCTTCTTCCGGTGTGGACGGTTTGGCTCAAATCATTTATAAACCCCAAATAAATTTACAAATGCAATTGCGTTACAAGTACAAACAAAAAGAGAAGAATGTTATTCAGGGAAATGGAAACAATACTTTCGTTTTGCCTTACCAACAGCAACGTTGGCAATTCAGGCTCGATTATCGCTGTAAAAACTTGGAACTGAAAACGCAAGCGGATTATAATCTTTATACCGATGATTCGCAGTCGCAACCCGGTTGGTCGCTAACACAGACTTTCGGTTTTTCGCCGGACAAATCCAAATTCCGGATTGACGGGAGCTTAGGTTATTTTCATACCAGCGATTGGAACAGCCGTATCAGTATTTACGAGAAAAATATTCTGTATGCTTTTTATTATCCGAGTTTTTCCGGCGAAGGACTCCGGCTCTATACGGTTGTGAAATGGAAAATTGCTCCTTCACTGACAATTTACCTCAAATGGGCAAATACCCGCTATTTCGACCGTGATGTAATTGGTTCGGATTTGGAGGAGATTCAAGGACGGGACAAAACCGATGCGTATTGTCTGATAAAATATGAATTTTGAAAATTTATAATTAACACATAAAATTGTTTAATCATGGAATTAGAAAAAATTAAAAGTAAAATTATCACTATTCAGGGACAGCAAGTTATCCTTGATAGCGATGTGGCAGAACTCTACGGCGTGGAAACAAAACATATT
>BNTV01000334.1 GCA_025996865.1 Bacteroidia bacterium | reverse complement strand
CGTCACCCGGCACAACGACCGTAACAAAATCAATGTTTGTCTGCGCTGCAAATATTCCATCAGCTACGAACCCCGGAATTTCAAGGGAAAATTGAGTGAAATGCCAAGAATGATGGAATACGGAAAAAAAGTGGACGACCTGAGAAGAAAATACAGCGATTTCCTGTGGAACGGCGAATACAGGGATGTACTTGGAGCGACGGTAGAAGGAAAAGATATTGTATATTCGGTATTTGAACGCCGGAGCGACCGGAAAAAAGCGGTAGTGGTGCTCAATACCAACATCAATGATGCCGTAACGGCAACCGTATCCATTGACGGGGGAAGTGGACGGCAGGTAATGGTTTCTCCGGAAAAACAGAATCCTGTGGACTTCAGCGGATCGGCAAGCATACCGCCCCAGTCTGCCGTTGTAATTTTTGAAAAGTAAGAAATGAAAAATAAATAAACAGTAGAAAAATGATGAAACGAACAGTAATTTTTTTAATCATTGCCCTAGTTTCCTGTGGCGGATTATACGGACAAAAGAACCGTCAGACGAATACTTCGCAAAAAATTCCCCGCGTTCGCTTTACCGGCGATCCTTTTGCACAAATGGCCACAGCCATCTTTGCAGAGACCTTGCAGGATATGCGCAACAAAATAGAATATGGCGCCAACAGCAAATATCCGGCCGGTTTTTTCCATACGTCCACCGAAGAAAAAGGCGTTCCCCAGTATTATGAAGACATGTGGTCGCGGGATTGCGGTCGCGGAGTGATTGAACTCTGCCGGTTGGGATTTATTGATGACGCCAAAATGATCAGTCGCTATTTTCTGGCTCACAAGAATTTTGGAGACCACTGGGGACGTGAGTTGCATCGCTCCGGTGCGCCTCATACCGGCTACGAACTGGATGGAAACACACTGATTATTGCCGCTGTATGCAACACATGGCGGGTGAATGGAAAAGACAGGGCGCTGGGGCAGGAATTTTGTCAGGAACTCAAACCGGTAGTTGACTGGGTGGCCTCCTCCATGGAAACTTCGCCCTATTACGGACTGATGCCCTCCAGTTCCGAACTGTCCGGAAATCCCGGACCTGCCTTTTATGTTTACAGTATATTCGCCAACTACGGGATGTACACCGTATTGGAACAGATCGCCGACATGGCTCAACATTGCGGTGAAGTTTCGCTGGCCGACAAGGCAACTTCCCTACAGGGAAAAATGAAGGAAGCGCTGTCCCATCTCATTTCGGACGGTAAATTCAGTTATGCCCCAAACGGTTGCTGGTTCAACGGGTTTGACGGACGTGACGGACGCGCTTACGACATCTCCGACTGGGGAGGTACACTTTGGCATATCTGGAACTGGACAAGTCAATTGCCGATCATTCAGGATAACGATAATAAGACTAACCGGATTGAAGGCGCTTTATCAGAAGTTAATGAAGCAAGTAACGAACTCCAACGATTTTGGAAGAGTAAAGGCTAAT
>BNTV01000333.1 GCA_025996865.1 Bacteroidia bacterium | reverse complement strand
CGGTCTTCCGGGTTCAGCACCTCAATTTAATATTTAGCCTTGATATGAAAATCCTACGGATTTTTATAGTCAACTTGAAGTTTGAAAAAATGTAAGGACGAACAAAGCAAAACGTAACTAAAAAAGTGTGGAGACACGCTCCCGCGCATCTCCACACACGATATACACGTAAAAATATACCCGACACCGGCGCGAATGAATTTGCACCTGTCAAGTATATACCATTATTCTGCAACACAGCGGACAGGCAAGCCGTACGTCCGATAGTTGCTGGTCGCTGGGTACGCCGCTGAGCTATTGAAGTACAAGTAGAAGCCGTCAGTAGCGCTGCTCGGTGATGATGACCATGCATAGCCGATCTGACCCACGGCGCCCAATGCAGCTGACGAATAGTGGCGAAACCCGGAAGCGGGGAAGAACGGAGTGTTTAATTTTCGCAACTGCTTTCCGTTGGCAAAAATATCGGTGCCGTCTGCATTCACGGAAGTAACAGCACCCCAAGTAGTGGCGCCGACATTACCGTAATCGCCCGCTTCTCCAAACTCAGCCGAAGTTGGCATACGCCAGCGTTTGCCCTTCGGAGCATAACCCAACTCTGTTAAATACTGGCATATATCGCCTATATTCTTGGTAGTGTCATGGACTGTGGTCAGGTATTTAGAATCAAGGGTACGGTCATAAATGGTGCCGGCGGGATCAGCAGGGAGATCTTTAAGAATATCCGTCCAAGCCGGAGCTTCGGAAGCGGCGGCCTCGACTCCCTTTTGATAAGTCACCGTATTAGTGGCAGTATACGGACCTACGGGCGTGATACCTATAAGGCTACCCCACTGGAAATAAACTCCCTGATACTGCTCTTTGCTCTTATCGTTGTAGTCTGCAAACGTCAGGTGACCAAGTCCAGCGTCATAATAGATGTTTGAACCCGCCCATTGCAAACGAAGCGGTTCTTCCTGTTCAACTGTATTGTAAGGACTTACCGTAACACCCTTAAATTCGATGGGTTTTTTACCAAACAATTCAAACTGGAAGGTATATTGGCGTTCCATTTCAAACGCGATGGAAGAAGCATACGCATCGCCAACAATAGCCGGAACAGGAACCGCATAAGTCCTGTCTGTCGCACCGGCGCCTTTTTCCTTATAGGTAATCTCGATATAAAACTGGGTGGAAGGAGCGAGAGAAGGATCGTTTGTTATTTCGGTGGTTCTCGACAAAGTCGCAATTTCGCTGTTTTCCTGCGGAATGACGTAAAGCGCATCGGCGTCTGCGACAACATTAGTCCAGGCGCCGCCGCCCGCAACAAGAGTATCTGTAAGATTTGCATCCAGCTCAATGATGGGGCTTGCAGCGTCAAATTCCCAAAACGTTTGGTAGCCCGGCGAAGCGATGGTCGCATTGTCGGTCGGGTAATCAAACGCAACGGCATCTTTAGGCACCGTGTCCAAGTCCAGCGTAGCTTTGCTCTTGAGGTTTTTCAACTTG
>BNTV01000332.1 GCA_025996865.1 Bacteroidia bacterium | reverse complement strand
AAAAGGAATCCAGACAAGTGTACATTACCCAGCTATACATCGTTTTTCTATTTATAAGTCTTTTGCGAAACCTCTTCCTATAACAGAATATGTGGCTGATAATGGGTTAACATTGCCCATGTTTGCTGGAAATCCTGCCATGTGAACAACAACTATTGCTCTCGTCTTATTTGTTATGGATTTCTCTATCTCGTCGGGAGAGATATTCATATTATCATATCCGGTGATATCACAAAAAACCGGGGTAGCGCCAACATACCTGATGCAGTTAACAGATGCTGCAAATGTCAATGATGGACATAAAACCTCATCGCCTTCTCCAATTTCACAAAGCCTCATTGCCAAATGAAGCGCATTCGTACAATTATCTAAACTAATTGCATAATCGACATTTAGCATTTTAGCAAATAATTTTTCCAATTCATCACATTTTGGTCCAGTGGAAATCCATCTTGACTTTATCGTTTCAGAAACAGCTAAAATTTCCTCTTCACCAAAATTCAGTTCAAATAAAGGAATATTATACATTGTATATAGTTGATTTATATTTATTTAATTTTTTCTTTTATGTCCAAACAATCCACCATTGTCAATAGAATTTTTCACATTATCGCCACTCAATATCTTCGAAAGTCTTGTCTTCATCCGTATAAATTTATTTTCCATCAAATGATAAGACAAACTCGCCAAAAGAATTGTTATTAATATCACTACAGCTAATAATAAGAAATGTTGGTGTAAAATTCCATAATAATTAAACACTTTAATACAAAAAACAATAGATATAGCGTGGTACATATACAATCCATAAGAAATTTTACCTAAATAGCTTAGTATCGGATGTTCTAATAGATTAGACAATTTTTTGTTTGCTGTCAGATTAATAATGATTATTCCAAAAAACAATGCATATAATTCTTTAGGAACTCGAATCGAAAGAAAAATAAGCAGAAGAACAGCAATACAGCATCCAATAAAACTATATAATTTATTGATACGCAATAATTTGCACCAGTTTTTTTTTTGGGGGGGGGGGGGGGGGGAAAAAAAAATAAAAAAAAACCCCCTAAACCCATGGTATTGCGGGAAAAAAATTTCAAAAAGAAAAAAAAAAATTCCATAGTTTTATTCATCCTAAAAAAATATTGATGAAAGGGAATCCAATGTATTTCATTCCTGAGTAAATAATAATCACAGAAAATAATACTACGAGTTTATTTTTAAAAAACTTCATTAAAACGGGCCAGATCAAGTAAAATTGTTCTTCTACTCCAACAGACCAAGATTGGGAAGCATACGGAACTATAACACCATAACAAGCTAAAATGATATTCGGTAAAAACAATAGATATAACAAAAAAAAGAATGTATTATAACCGGTATTTAATTCTTGAATATAGAACAAATCAAAGTGAGGAAGCACAAAATACGCAATTAAAATTACGGCATACTATAAAGGCCAAATACGTAATATGCGCCTTATATAAAAATCTTTTATGGA
>BNTV01000331.1 GCA_025996865.1 Bacteroidia bacterium | reverse complement strand
TATATCGGAGTTGATGGGATGATGAGGGGTTGCTCTACCCCGGGCTGCGCTTCGCTTGCCGCGGGGTTACCCAAGTAGAAGACCTTACGGTCTTCCGGGTTCAGCACCTCAATTTAATATTTAGCCAATAAATAGTATTTTTGCAGATATTTTGGGTGTACGACAAATTTCCCAATTAGTGTTTAACGATTATCAGGAGATGTCTCCACTCGCTGCGCTCGGTCGACAAGACGCGGCTGCAAAAGGGGAAAGGAGGCGCATGGAGACATCTACCGATAATCGTTAAACACTAATTGGGAAATTTGTCGTACACCCTTTATAACAACAGGTTATATTTCAAAAAAGTTTCTAATGCGATGGCTGCAAAAAATGTATTCATTTTATCTGAATAAAAATTATTTTTGAAAAAAAACAATCTTTTTCACTACCCCTAATCCATTTTAAACTGTCATATAATTAAGAAAACAAATATGAAAGACAAAAACGCAGACATGGACGACTTGCTTGCAGGTTATTTTTCGCAAAGTATAAGCCCTGACCAGTTAAATGAACTGAAAACTTGGGTAAACGCTTCGCCGGAAAATAAAAAACAGTTTTTGTCCATGCGAGAAGTCTGGTTGGCAACGATTAGCGCCTCAGACCGGACAAAATTTGATAAAGACGAAGCTTTCAAACACTTTTTGGCGCGTACCGGACAAGTTTCGGTAAACAGTCGCCGGAAATTTTTAAAGCAGATTATTTGGCAGAGTGCAGCGGCAATCGCTATCTTGATAACCGTTTCCTACGCCTCTTTCAGACAGGGAAGCGAGCAAGTGAAAAATCGTTTTGCAGCTATTGTTATTGAATCGCCCTGGGGATCTAAAACGAAGACATATCTTCCCGATGGAACACTTGTATGGCTAAATTCCGGTTCGAAAATCAGCTATTCACAGGGATTTGGCGTAAACGACCGGAAGGTGGAATTAAGCGGTGAAGGCTATTTTGAAGTGACCCGAAACGAAAAATTACCTTTTGGCGTGAAAACCGAAGAACTGCTCAGATTGCTCTGGTTACCGACCGTAATTTCCTGCGTCGAATATCCGATATAAGATACTTGCAATACCGCATCGGACGAAACGTTCAGCGAGAACCGGCCTTCCAGATTGGTTATCGTGCCGTTAGTCGTGCCTTTTTCCCCGATGCTTGCGCCGATAACGGCTTCGCCTTTTTCATCGACAACAGTTCCGGAAACGGTTTTTTTATCCTGTGTAGCAGTCAATTGTGTATTTTGTTTAATAGCATGGATAATGATATTCTTGTCCGTGATTGTGAAAGAGACATCCTGGCCTTGCAGTATTTGTTTTACGGCCTCGTCAACCGGACGATTCTGAAGTTTTACGGAAATGATTTTTTGGGTATTTACATCTCCGGAATATTAATTTCAATGTAAACAATGTATCTGTAAAAAGCGCCATGGAAACATTGACAAAAGAATCCGGATATTCTTTTGTATTTGAATCCGG
>BNTV01000330.1 GCA_025996865.1 Bacteroidia bacterium | reverse complement strand
GCGGATCAGCAGGATTCCAGTATAGATTACCTGTGCCGTATGGCGCAGGATTTTTCAATAAAGATAAACTGCTATATCCCTGCCAGTTTCCATTCTGATCTTTCCAGATTTCTCCGGCATTTCTGTATCCGGTTCTTACCCAGTAAAGATAATCCCTTGCATTCATCATTTTATATGGATTATTCAGGTAATTCAGTCCTACTTTTATATTCACAGATATTTCCGTATGTCCGGTTTTTCCCGATTTGGTGGTAATCAGCACAACTCCGTTATTGGCGCGAGCGCCGTAAAGCGCTGTAGCTCCCGCATCCTTCATGATTTCCATAGATTCAATGTCGGCAGGATTAATATCGGACAAATTACTTCGTACTTGTCCATCTACCATAATCAATGGGGCGCCCGATCCATCCAGATTGGTTCCTCCTCTTAGAATAATTGATGGAGTAGCTGTCGGATTTCCGGAATTATTAATGACCCTAAGTCCTGCAACCGCTCCTGATAATGCCTGAGCCGGGTTGGAAAAGACACCTACATCAAAAGTTTCGTTTTTTACTTTTGCAATGGAGTTGGTTAATTTAGCTCGCGAGCGGGTTCCGCCATAGCCGGTTACAACCACATCTCCAATCTCCTGTACGTTTTCCTTCAAGGTAATGTCAATACTGCTCTTATTTCCTACCGTTATTTCTTGTGTTAAAGACCCGATATAAGAAAATACTAATACCGCATTTCCATTTGGTACTGAAATGGAATAATTACCGTTTAAATCGGTCGCCGTACCGGTTGTTGTCCCTTTGATGGCAATACTTACGCCGGGTAGCGGTTCGCCGGGTGCATCGGTCACCCTGCCGGTTACAGTAACGCCTCCCTGCGCAAAAAGTGAAAGCGTGCAAATACAAACACATACGGTGAATACCAATTTCCGTATGGCAATCCAATTAATTAACTTCCTTTTTTTCATATTGCATTAAAATTATTAAAAATAAAACACTATAATGTATAATATTTTCTCTTGGAAATCACTTGAATAAAGCGGCCTGTTTTTTTGTTTGTTTTTTCATTTGTAGCAAATATTTATATTTTGTTTATTTTCTTGTTTTATTTTATTTTTGCGATAAAGTTGCTATAAAAGTAGAAATAAAAAATTGAACAAATACACACTTTTTTATATTTTTTTTGTTTTTATGTTTTTAAACATAAAAAAATAAACCTTTACCCCTTGTCAGGTATTCAAAATTTTTTATAAAATCTTTGCCTGTAAATAGAAAAAGACGAGATAAAGCGAAGTAATTAAAAATCAATGAGTTGCGAGAACTCGTCATTATGAGCGAAGCGAAGCAATCCAGAAGGTGTTTAACGGCTTAGCAGGGGATTAATCCCCTGCTAAGCCGTTAAACACCATTCCTGAAAATTATGACATATTTCTGTCATGAAAATTTGTGACGTTTACATACAAATATTATTTTCTAATTCAAGGCAAAGGTGGAATTTCTTTTTTCTTTTTT
>BNTV01000329.1 GCA_025996865.1 Bacteroidia bacterium | reverse complement strand
ACAACATTACCGATCACCTCATCAAAGACTATTTCAAACGTCCCAATTATTACAAAATAGACGGCAAACCGGTTTTCGCCATCTATGAAGTCAGTACTTTCATACAGGGTTTGGGCGGTGAAAAACAGGCTAAAGAAGCGTTGGAGGCATTCCGCAAAAAATGTACGGAGGCCGGATTGTCGGGAGTTCATATACAGGCAATCCTTTGGGGAAATATTCCGGCCACTTTATCCGCAACGCCGGGCGATCAAAATCAGACACAAGACAATACCGTACGTTATTTCGGCTTTGAGAGCCTCACCAATTATCAATGGTGCCATCTGGTTCCCACCGACAGGGATTATCAATTATGGGGCGAGGAAGCCATTGCCAAATACAAAGCGTTTGACAGTGATTTCAGCGTTCCCTATTTTCCGCATGTTTCGATAGACTGGGATCCGAATCCACGTTTTCCGGAAGGCATTCAACCTTGCGTTTCGGGCGTTACTCCCGAAAAATTCGAGTATTTCTTGTGGAAAGCAAAAGAATATGCAGACAGGCATCCCGAACAACCACCGTTGATTACCATCAATGCATGGAACGAATGGGCTGAGGGTAGTTATCTGGAACCTGATACCAAGTTTCAATACGGATTTCTGGAGGCGGTGAAAAAAGTATTTAAAACAAGATAATGACATGATGCGCAACTGTTCCGGCCAATGATTAACCTCCGTATCGGTCACCGCATGCCGTCCCGTATCATATTTTAAAGTAAAAATATCATATTTTAAAGTATATCTATAATAAAAGCAATTTATCTTTGTACCAAATATTTTCGAATCTTTGATTTTTTGAATCTTTATTAAACATGGAAACATATCATTTTTTAGCATTTGATTTGGGCGCGACCAGTGGGCGTTCGATTCTGGGAACGTTGCAAGACGGCAAAATAGCATTGAAAGAATTGACTCGCTTTCCCAACAAAATCATCCATATCCACAATAAATACTATTGGGATATTTTTGCTTTGTACGAATCGCTCAAAGAGGGGCTGATTGCAGCAGCGGCAGAAAATATCCGTTTGGATGCTATCGGTATCGACACTTGGGGAGTGGATTTTGTGTATATCGGCGAGGACGGCAGTATTTTGAGTCAGCCGCGTTCGTATCGTGACCCCTATACATCCGGCAAACCGGAAGCGTATTTCAAAATAGTGCCGCGAAAGAAAGTATATGATTTAACAGGGATTCAAATCATGGATTTCAACAGCCTGTATCAGTTATTTGCGGCAAAAGGAGAAAATTCTCCGGCTTTGAAATCGGCAAAGAATATCCTGTTTATGCCCGATGCTTTGGCTTATTTTTTGACCGGTAAACAAATTTGCGAATATACGATTGCTTCTACTTCCCAATTATTGAATCCGAAAACAAAAAGGTTTGAGCCTGAATTGTTGGATATTATGGGCATAAATTCCGGAATTTTATTACCCATCGTTATGCCCGGAACAACTATCGGAACGTTGA
>BNTV01000328.1 GCA_025996865.1 Bacteroidia bacterium | reverse complement strand
GATAGATATTACGGGCTTGATCGGTCAATATGCGCATGGCAATGAGCCGAGCCACCACATCGCTTATATGTACGCTTTTGGAGGCCAGCAATGGAAGACCGCCGAAAAAGTCCGGTTTATTATGGACAATTTTTATACGGATCAACCCGACGGTCTTATTGGGAACGAAGATTGTGGCCAGATGTCGGCCTGGTATGTCATGTCGGCCTGCGGTTTTTATCCCGTAAACCCGTCAAAGGGCGTATATGTGTTCGGCAGTCCGGTAACGGATAAAATAACTGTCCGCCTTCCCGAAGGAAAACAGTTTGTGATCGAGGCTGTCAACAATTCAAAGGAAAACGTCTATATACAAAGTGTCGAACTGAACGGACAGCCGTATCAAAAGAGTTATATCCTGCACGAAGATGTCGTAAAAGGTGGTAACCTGAAATACCAAATGGGAAAGACTCCCAACAAAGATTTTGGAAAGTTAAGGGAGAATCGTCCGATTTAATAAAGAATATTGAAAGATGGAAACAATGACAACAATACAAATATTAATCCATTAAATGAAAATAAAGATGAATAAAGACATGAATTTATCAAGACGTAATTTTATTACGACGAGTGGCCTCGCAGGCGCCGGATTGCTTCTTGGCAACCCACTCTTAACACAGTCTCTCCATGCGGCAGAGCCTGCCTTTGCGGAAACGACCGCCGATAAAAAATTCAAAGTGGCCGTTATCGGCTGCGGTAACCGGAGCAAAGCGCTGATCGACGCGCTGAACAGCGTACCGGAACTGGAAATGAGCGTTTTTTGCGACATTGTACCGCACAAGATGGAACAGCGGGCACAACTGATCAAAACGGGCGTGAAACCCAAATTCGTCTCCGGCCTGAAAGAGGTACTCGGAATGAGCGAACTGGACGCAGTGGTAGTGGTTACACCTAACGACACGCACCGCGAGATTGTGATTGCAGCCATGGAAGCGGGTAAACACGTTTTTTGCGAAAAGCCGCTGGCTTTAACCGTGGCAGACTGCAACGAGATGATTGGCGTTTCGGAACGTACACGCCGCCATTTACAGATTGGTCATCAACGCCGCCATTCCGGCGAATATAAAACGTTGATTGAGGCCATCCGCACCAAACCGGTGGGAAAAATTCTCCAGTCCAGCCTGTATGATTTCCGTGGCGACTGGCGCGTGCCGGAAGCGGACGAGTATCCCGCAGGAACACCCTACTGGCGGCTGAGTCAGCAACGTAGCGGTGGCGTGGTTTACGAGATGGGCGCGCATATCATTGACGTCAAAAACTGGGTGTTCGACAGTGAACCGGTATCGGTCGTCAGCCTGCAGGGAGTGAACAATTTTTCGCTCCGCAAACGCGATTCGAGCGATCATTCCGGCGTGCTTGCGTATTACGCCAACGGGTCGCTGATGAACTACGGCGGAAATGTATATAACTATGGCTCGACGGCGCTGGATACCTTTTTCGGTGTGAACGGCACGCTGCAAATGGGTGGCGGTAAACTCAACATCC
>BNTV01000327.1 GCA_025996865.1 Bacteroidia bacterium | reverse complement strand
AACCTTATCGCTACCGGAGAAGCTTTCCGTCCGCTCGAAGGCAATGGTGAAAAATCCGAAAACCGTTTTCTGCGCATTGACAAAGAAGGCGTTTGTTATCTGGCGGTTTTCAATTATTCCGACAACGAACAGTCTTCAAGCATTTCCCTCGAACGCTTGGGACTTGACACCCATAAATCATATACCGCCAAAGAATTATGGGGAGGAACGGAAATTACTGTTGAAAGAACAATCAATATCACAGTTCCTGCAAAAGATGTAATGTTATTTAAAATAATATAATATGATTACCAACAAGAAGACTGCAATACTACTTGCGTTATTGTTACTGCAAGCCCTCGTCCACGCCGAGGAATACATCCCGATAACCACCAACAACACTTGTTTATTGTTGAAAGTAAATGACAAAAAACATCTGGAACAAACCTATTTCGGAGAAAAAATCAGGAATATGGAAGAGATGAAAACGGTTGACTTGGAAACATTTACCGCTTATTCCACCTTTGGAACCAATCACGTATTCGAAGCGGCTTTACGGGCGATACAGTCCGACGGAAATACCTCCGTCGAATTGGCTTATGTTTCTTCTTCCACCGGGAAAAAGAGCGAAAACATGAGCCACACAGCTATTTCGTTGAAAGATGAACATTACGACCTTTTCGTAACCATTCATTACAATGCTTACCAACAGGAAGATATACTGGAACAATGGGTGGAAATTCGCAACGGACAGAAAAACAGCATCCGGCTGAATAATTTCGCCTCCTCCGATTTATCTTTCAATGCAAACCGCTATTATGTGAGTCATTTCCACGGCGACTGGGCGGACGAGATGAATATGTCCGAACAGGAATTGGTTGAAGGCATCAAAATCATCGACTCAAAATTGGGCGTGAGAACCCACCAGTTCACCCATCCGGCTTTTATCCTTTCTCTGAATGAACCCGCAGCGGAAAACACAGGTGAAATCGTCGGCGGAACACTTGCCTGGCCCGGCAATTTCCAATTCTGTTTCGAGGTGGATAATTTTAACCAATTACGGGTATTATCGGGCGCCAATCCCTACGCTTCCGAATATACGCTGTCGAAAGGCGAAACATTTACGACACCGGCTTTCCTGTTTACATACAGCAATAAAGGAACCGGAAAAATGACGCGAAACTTCCATCATTGGGCGTTGAAATATGGTATCCGGCATGGCGATAATGACCGGAGTGTTTTACTGAATAACTGGGAAGCAACCTATTTCGATTTCGACGAACCCAAATTAACCCGCATCATCGACGATGCAGCCAAAATGGGTTTTGAACTTTTCCTGCTCGATGACGGATGGTTCGGTAAAAAATATCCCCGTAACAACGACAATGCAGGTTTGGGCGACTGGCAAACCAATACGGATAAATTGCCGCACGGCATTCCCTACCTGATTAACGAATGTAAGAAAAGAGGCCTGAAATTCGGCATTTGGGTAGAACCCGAAATGGTCAATCCGAAAAGCGAACTCTACGAAAAACATCCCGATTGGGT
>BNTV01000326.1 GCA_025996865.1 Bacteroidia bacterium | reverse complement strand
TAAATAGAAAACAAATATCACTCCTGTTGATTTTGCCGTTTTTATTGGTATTATCTACGGTTTTTATTGTCAGCAAAGACTTGGCTAACGGTGTGGTATCCGGTAAATATTTTTGGTTTTACGGAAGTATGGGATTAGTAAGTTTAACGATTTTGAGTGTTGCCATCTTCAGTAAAAAACCGTTCCGTATTTCACTTTTGGATGTATTTGTATTGCTCTTTGTAGGCAGTGTTTATTTGTCGGCATTTGTCTTTAACGATGCTTCGCAAAATATAACCAAACCCACAATCTTGGCTTTGTTAATTGTTTTGTATTTTTGTATTCGCATCGTAGAGACGTGGCATGCCGCGTCTCTACATAGATTTTTCTATTTTTTTATTGTTCTTACCGGATTAGTCGAAGCGGTTTGGGGATTGTTACAACTTTATGGCTTTGAACCGTCTCAACACAGTCTGTTCAAAACGACCGGCTCATTCTTTAATCCGGGACCCTACGCCGGATATTTGGCGGTAGTTTTTCCATTGACCTTACATTTTGTTTTGAAAAAAGGAGAAAAGGGAAAGATGACGAAATCAATAACGGCATTTTTCTTGAGATTGCAATTTTACATAGCGGTAATTACAAGTATAGCTATTTTGTTAGTACTTCCTGCTACGATGAGCCGCGCTTCCTGGTTGGCAACAATAGCCGGAAGCGCAATCGTTCTCTACACACAATATGTCGACCGGTTCGCAAAAGTTTATAATAGAGCAAAGGCAAAAGTCCCCTTGAGGGGGTTGGGGGTATTAATCATTAGTTGTGTCGCAATTCTATTATTAGCAACGGCTTTCACCGGAATGTATTTTCTCAAAAAAGACTCTGCCGACGGAAGAACACTAACATGGAAAGTTTCCCTGCAAACGATGATTCACCATCCGTTGGGTGTTGGGCTTGGTAATTTCTCCAGTGCTTACGGAGAAGAACAAGCCGCTTATTTTGCTTCCGGTAAAGCGACCGAAACGGAAGAACGGATAGCTGGTAATCCGGAATACGGTTTCAACGAATACCTGCAAATCGGGATTGAATCAGGTATCGTCTCGCTTCTGCTATTTGTTGGGATTATCGTTTTGGCTTTTCGCTCCATGATAAGAAACAAGGCATGGGGGAATATGGCTTCCCTAACCGCCTTGCTGGTTTTTGCTTTTTTCTCTTATCCATTTAGTGTTTTACCGTTCCTGACCATTTTCATTTTTCTGCTGGCAAGCAATGCAAGTATCCGCGTAAATCCGCCTAATCCGTGTCATCTGCGTTCCATTGCGCTGGCTTGCTCTTGCCTATTCATTACTGCTTTTTGCTTGTATAAACAATATCCGGTTTATAACGCTTACAAAACATGGAACAAGAATCGCATTTATTATCATGCCGGAATGTATAAAGAATCCATCCCAAATTACGAATCGCTTTATCCTTATTTGAACGACCGGATACAGTTTCTTTTTGAATATGCCCAATGTTTATCGAAAGAAGCTTTGAGCAATTCTCAGGGGAT
>BNTV01000325.1 GCA_025996865.1 Bacteroidia bacterium | reverse complement strand
GGCTTAATCAACAGGCTCAACTTCCCATATATGAAATTAAGCCTAATCTTACAATTGAGCTAAAAGACGAGGATCCTGCCGTGTCTCAACATCTGCGAGAACTATATACGGCGTTTGTGTTGGAGCTCAGGATAGCTTTCCAATCACTGAATATAATTGATAAATCAGAAATAGTCAACCCAAGTGACGAGCTGGTCGATAAATACAAAGGCGTGGGCTATAATATCCTATCATTCTACGGCAGAGACAGTCTTTGTGAGAGAGAAACCAAGAAGGATAGGAATTACAACAAAATAGCTATTCATGTAGACAAGGACCTAATCGTACGGATAAATAACGGCGAGAAATATTCGTTCTTCGATTATATCGATTTGATTGATAAGCGAGATTGGGCAAAGCAGGACGTAGAGTTAATCTATAGCGAGCCAAAAATAATGGGCAATAAGAAGTACAGGGTGATTCTTGAAGCGATTAAAAACATTAAGCGATTCTACAAGAATATAAACCTTGTAAATGAACTTCCAGAAGAATACATAAAAGCTTGCGAGAAATCAGCATGGCAAAAATTCAAAGAGTGGATTAAAAATATTTTTAGAGACAGAACATTTAATTAATATTATCCAAGACTCATACTGAAATAGTGTGGGTCTTTTTTATTTTATAGCTATGATAGATTTTTTTCGCAAATTTAAGAATACGGATAAGTGGCGTGGTCCAGCTATATTCTTTGGCGAGAATGGCTATTATACAGAAGCAAGGCCAGGCTCAAAAGAATATACCGAGTACTGGGCCGAGCAGACGGACAGGTGCTTGTATGGATATACGGCAGACGATGGTGACTTTATAACAGGTTTCCATTACTTCTATCTCAACTTCTGCCCAATATTAAAGATGGTTTATGAGGAGATAACCGATAGGCGAACAGGCAATACTCGTGTGGTTGGTAACAAGGAGTTCGGCTTTCCAAGATTCTTTGACTATGACCACTACTTCTTCCAATACGTAGAGGAGTGTATAGAAAATGGCAAATTTGGGGCCGTAGCTAAAGCGCGTGACCGTGGGTATTCATACAAGATGGCATCCATGTGTAACCGCAACTACTTCCTCAAAGAGCAGTCTAAATCATACATCTATGTAGGCGACAAACGCTTCCTTGAAGGAGATGGTACGATGTCTAAGGTCTTCAAGATAATGGACTTTATAGATGACAATACAGCTTGGTCTAAGTCGAGAGTGGTTGATAATAAGCTGCATCGACGCTCGGGCTATAGAGTCAAGAATAAAGCCGGCAAGACCATAGAGACAGGGTATCTATCAGAGATTATCGGCATGACGCTACACAACAATCCTGACGGTTCTCGTGGGGTTCGTGGTAGTTTAATATTCTTTGAAGAGTCTGGGTCATTCCCACGACTATTAGATGCCTGGCAGGCCTAATACAGCTGATGAATTCTACGAGAATGTTCGTAAATTGCTTCTCTATTACAATGCCAGGGCTATGTTTGAAAATCAGAACAGGGGTATATATACATATTTCATCAAT
>BNTV01000324.1 GCA_025996865.1 Bacteroidia bacterium | reverse complement strand
AGGTCCGTAGCCTTTTTTCCCGTAATTGGGAACTTCCGGCGCTTCGTGCATGTCTTTACCGATACCGTGTCCGACTAATTCGCGAACCACGCTGTAACCCCGGCTTTCGCAATAAACTTGGATTGCACAAAAATCGAAAGAAGCCGGCATCGAAGCCGTTGTTTTCGATAGAAATGGTTACTTATACCATGGTAGAGTGAAAGAATTGGCAGAAGCAGCCCGTAAAGGCGGACTTAAATTTTAATAAGAAATGGCAATAAATAATAAAGTAAAATCAACAAACGACCTGGAATTAAAAGACCGGTTAGTTGCCATCAACCGCGTAACGAAAGTTACAAAAGGTGGCCGTACTTTCAGCTTTGCAGCAATCGTCGTAGTCGGAAACGAAGACGGCATCATCGGCTGGGGCTTGGGTAAAGCCGGCGAAGTCACGGCAGCTATTGCCAAAGGCGTAGAAGCAGCCAAAAAGAACTTGATAAAAGTTCCTGTATATAAAGGTACTATACCTCACGAACAAGTAGCTAAATTTGGTGGCGCTCAAGTGTTCATCAAACCGGCTACCCACGGTACCGGAGTAAAGGCGGGAGGCGCTATGCGCGCCGTGCTGGAAAGTGTTGGAATCACCGACGTGTTGGCAAAATCCAAAGGTTCGTCCAATCCCCACAACTTGGTGAAAGCGACTATCGCAGCGCTGAGTGAATTGCGGGATCCGGCTATGGTCGCCCAAAATCGGGGTATCTCGGTAGAAAAAGTATTTAATGGTTAATTCGGAGGAAAAGATATGGCAACAATAAAAATCAAACAAGTAAAAAGTCGCATCAAATGTCCGAAAGTTCAAAAAAGAACTTTAGATGCTTTGGGTTTGAAAAAAACCGGCCGTGTAGTAGAACACGAAGCAAATCCCGCTATCTTGGGGATGGTTGAGAAAGTTAAACATTTAGTACAAATTGAGAATTGAGAATTGAGAATTGAGAATGAACGGCAAATCATTCGTAATTCGTAATTCGTAATTCGTAATTAACAATAAAATAATGAATTTATCAAGTTTAAAACCTGCTGCGGGTTCCGTAAAGACACGGAAAAGAATCGGTCGCGGACCGGGTTCCGGGTTAGGAGGAACTTCTACCAGAGGACATAAAGGTCAGAAATCAAGATCCGGATATTCCAAAAAAATTGGTTTTGAAGGAGGTCAGATGCCTATCCAAAGACGTTTGCCTAAATTCGGGTTTAAAAATATCAACCGGGTTGAGTACAAAGCGATTAATTTGGATACTATCCAGCAAATGGCTGAAGCTCAGCAGTTAACAAAAATAGGCATTGTAGAGTTAGTGAATTCGGGATTCGTGTCATCCAAACACTTAGTTAAAATCCTTGCCAAAGGGACTATTACTTCCGCATTGGAAATTACAGCGCATGCTTTTTCCAAAGCAGCCGAAGAAGCAATCGTCAAGGCAGGAGGAACAGCTGTAAAACTTCCGATGCATCAATGAGAGCAATTCAAACGATAAAGAATATTTGGAAGATCGAGGATCTGAGAAACCGAATCGGGGT
>BNTV01000323.1 GCA_025996865.1 Bacteroidia bacterium | reverse complement strand
ACGACGAAGCGGCTTTGACCGACTGGCAAGCCGAATATCATTTCAAATCAATTGACGATTATTCTCTGACTATCGACCGGAATCCGAACGATGCCGATGCTTATTTCGGACGCGCGCTGGATTTTATGGTGTTGCAGGATTTATCGGAAGCGATCGACGATTACAGCCGGGTAATTGCTTTGAATCCGAATTTTGTTTTGGCATATTTCAACCGCGCTGTTGTCCGTTACAAACAAATGGAAATCGAAAATATCAACGACAAAAACACAAATGATTTATCGTTGAATCTAAGTTCAAATCCAACCAATTCAAAATTTCCGAATAAATCGCAGAGTGATAATCTGCCTCAAACAATTGATCTTCCCAATAAACGCCCGTATAATTACGAGCAGATTATGCAAGATTATACGACAGTCATCGGACTAAATTCCGATTTTGTATATGCCTATTTCAATCGTGGAAATCTTTATGGCCTCCAGAAAGATTACAAGGCAGCTATTGCCGATTACAACGAAGCCGTCAACCGGAATCCCGAATTTGCAGAAGCTTACTACAACCGCGGATTAACCCGTTTGTACCTTGGCGAAACCGAGAAAGGGATTGCCGACCTGAGCCGGGCCGGCGAGTTGGGAATGGCGGATGCTTACAGTATCATTAAGAAGATGACGGCGGATTAAAGTAAAATATAATTTGCTACATTGAAAAAAAAATTGTACTTTTGCACAAATTTCAAGAAAAGAACCGGCACCTTAGAGTGTTGACGCGTTGATATATGATAAAAATAACATTTCCTGATGATTCCTCTCGCGAATACCCGCAAGGAACGTCTGCTATGCAAATAGCGGAAAGTATTAGTCCCCGTTTGGCGCAAGACGTTCTGTCTGCAAGTGTTAACGGCGAAACATGGGATTTGTCGCGCCCGATTGATTCGGATGCGACTATTCAATTATATAAATGGGAGGACGAAGAAGGCAAACATACTTTCTGGCATTCTTCCGCACATTTATTGGCGGAAGCCCTGCAAATATTGTATCCGGGTATTAAATTCGGAATAGGGCCGGCCATTGAAAACGGTTTTTATTACGACGTGGATCCGGGTGAAGGCGTAACCATCAAAGATGCCGATCTTCCTGTCATCGAAAAGAAAATGCAGGAATTAGCCGCTAAAAAAAGTCCGATTTGCCGGACAAGCATTGCCAAAGAAGAGGCTTTGAAAATGTTCGGCGACAGGAATGAAACCTATAAAACCGAATTAATCAGCGAATTAGCCGACGGAACAATCACAACTTATACACAAGGCGTATTTACCGACCTCTGCCGCGGCCCGCACTTGCCCGATACTTCTTACGTCAAAGCCATCAAACTGATGTCGGTGGCGGGAGCTTATTGGCGCGGGGATGAAAAACGTCCGCAATTGACTCGTATTTATGGAATTACGTTTCCAAAAAAGAAACTGTTGGACGAATACCTCGTTTTATTGGAAGAAGCCAAAAAGCGCGACCACCGGAAAATCGGCAAGGAAATGGAGCTGTTCACTTTCTCGCAGAATGTGGGAC
>BNTV01000322.1 GCA_025996865.1 Bacteroidia bacterium | reverse complement strand
TACGCCCCCTGATATGAAAGGGGTTTAACCCCTGATATGAAACTTAAAATTTACACTAAAAATGGGCAGTTTATTGCAAAAAATGATAGTCACTCCTGATGGAGAAATTATGGAGGCGACATATCTAAATACGAAAAAATATACTGAGAAATTTGGCATGTATCGCGAAACAGAAGGCCTTGATTGGTTACTCGATATGGATGGGAAAGAGATTAAGCTTGTAACCTATTTAATGTCATTCACAACAAATAATGATACATTTAGGGTGGTTTTGGGCACTACAGATAGACATATGATAGGCAAAAAGCTAAAAATGACACAAAAGACGTTTCAAGAGTACATCCGAAGACTTGAGCGAAAGATGGTTATTTATAGACTTTCAAGGAATGAACTGCTTATTAACCCACGTTACTTTTTCAAGGGTTCTTCGGGTGAGGTTCCCCAGAAAATGGTTGAGTTTTATGAGCTTTATAATAAGAAATTTGGGACTGATAAAATTCCTTTCCCTTCTTATCCTATCAATAGCTAATTTTATGCTAAACAGAGTACAATTATTAAAGATAAATAAAATATTCTTCGTTGGAGATGTGCATGGAAAGATCGAAGACGTTATACATAAACTCTGCATGGTATACGAAGAGCGAGAAAGTCTTATTATATTCTGCGGAGATGTAGGTGTTGGATTTAGTTCATTCCCTCCGCTCACAAAAATGAATAAGTTATTGAAGAAATCTAATAACTATGCAATTTTATATAGAGGGAATCACTCAGATCCTGCCGCATATAACGATCCGGTAAAATCAAAGCCATATCGCAAATCTAATATCTTTACAATCCCCGACTACACCTTAATTAATGCCAGCGGGGAATACAAAGAGGCCAATATATTATGTATAGGCGGCGGGATTAGTATTGATAGAACTGGGAGGATGAAAGGAAAGACGTACTGGGAGAACGAGGATGTATATATAGATGGAAAGGCTCTTGAAGAGATTACTATTATGGAAGAAAAGGTCGATATAGTGGCTACTCATGACGCTCCAGACTTCTGTTATCCTCTAACCAAGTCTCTCCCTACAAGCCAATGGCATCTAAACGATACAACATTAGAGCAGGATATAATAACAAGTAGGGCAAAACTTACGTTTATATATAATGATCTAAGTGCTGGCGGAAAGAAGCCTGCTGAATGGTATTACGGACATCATCATATGTCCAAGTATGAAAACTTACTGGGAACTACATTTTATCTGCTTGATTGCAGTGAAATAAAACCAGTGCAATGGTATAATTATGTTAATATCTAATTATATAGACTTCAAATATCATGGAGCGAAGAATAGAGCTTCGTGTAGAGAAATAAAATTTGAGGGTGACGACAGGACTTTTCTTGCTTGGGTTGGCATAGCAGCAACCTACGTAATTGATCTTGCAATTAGAAAGAAGGCTATTGAAATGAAAATAAAATTATTTTTACTCGGACGAATAATGACGAATGATTAACATACAAACATCACAGGACGCTGTTAATAGCGCTTTAGACCTGATAGAGAACAGGCGAACGGG
>BNTV01000321.1 GCA_025996865.1 Bacteroidia bacterium | reverse complement strand
ATGAAGTACAGAACAGTTAATTTAGACGCATTCAGCGTCATTGGAGTAAAGAATTTTACATCCATCGAAAACGGCGAGAATTTCATCAAAATTCCGCAAATGTGGGCAAGTTTGCCCGAAGAAACAATGAACAGGCTGGGCGAACTTTCCAACCTGAAGCCGTCGGGCGTACTGGGCGTATGCGCGGAAATGCACGATAACGGCTTTGACTACTGGATTGCCGCCGCGACAACAAAAGAATGTCCCGCCGGATTTGAAAAATTGGATATTCCCGCCGCACAGTGGATTGTCTTCGAGATAACCGGCGCGATGCCCAAAGCCGTACAGGACGGATGCCGGTACATATTCAATGAATGGTTTCCATCGTCGGGTTATCAACATGCCGATGCTCCGGAAATTGAGTGGTATTCCGATGGAGATATGAGTTCTCCCGATTATAAAAGTGAAATATGGGTTCCGGTTATTAAACAGGATTAGAATAAAATGAAGACATATCTGTTTTTTCTTTTTATATTGTTCATTCAGTTACCTTTACTGGCGCAATCCGATTACCCGAAGATACGGATTTCCGAAGACGTCGAATTGATAAAACTTTCGGAAAAGGCATACGTTCATGTATCTGTTTCTGAAATGGACGGATTTGGCAAAGTATCTTCCAACGGCTTGATTTTGGTAAGCAAGGACGAAGCGTTTCTTTTTGACACTCCGGTAACCGACAGTCAAACGGAAACTTTGGTGAAATGGATTGCCGATTCGTTAAAAGCCACAGTTTCTACTTTCGTTCCCAACCATTGGCACGAAGACTGTCTCGGCGGCTTGGATTATCTTCATTCAAAGGGCGTAAAATCATACGCCAATCAGATGACGGTTGATTTGGCAAAAGAACATGGAAAGCCTGTTCCACAAAACGGATTTACAGATTCCCTGCAATTAAACCTGTATGGCGAAGATGTTTACTGTTATTATTTGGGTGGCGGTCATTCGACGGATAATATTGTGGTTTGGATTCCTTCCGAAAAAATTCTGTTTGGCGGATGCATGGTAAAAGACATTCATTCCAAAGGACTTGGAAACCTGTCGGATGCCCAACCGGAAGAATGGACAAAAACCATTCAAAAAGTGATTGAGAAGTTTCCCGAAGCAAAAATTGTTATTCCGGGGCATGGAGGGATTGGCGGAAAAGAATTATTGCAGCATACAAAAGAATTATTGAAAAAATGAAAACAGCCATCATTTACACATCCAAGCATGGAACAACCGCCAAGGTTGCGCAAATGATTGCCGGACGATTAACCGGCAGTCAGGTATCAATCATTGACCTGAAAAAAGTGAAATGTCCCGACCTCAATTCCTTTGACGGAATAATTTTAGGCACATCCATTTATGCCGGAACATCATCAAAAACGATGCAACGTTTCTGCAAGGACAACATTGCAGTATTGACACAAAAGAGATTGGCATTGTTCATTTGCGGAATGGAACCGGACACGTCCAAGCGACAACAGGAATTGACAAATGCCTATCCCCAGGCATTACATCAACATGCCGTTTCAACATGCTTTGCCGGAGGTGAATTTCAGTTCGAGAAAATGAATTTCTTTGAACG
>BNTV01000320.1 GCA_025996865.1 Bacteroidia bacterium | reverse complement strand
CTTTGCTCTTGAGGTTTTTCAACTTGATGCTCGACACGATAAAATCCATCGAACTTTCGCTCTTGACCTGGAACAGGACACGCGAGAGGGCATGGCGGAAATTCAAGGTCACCCCCGTAGCGCCTTCAGCGGCATAAGTGCCGGAATGACGGGCCACCAGCAAGTCCACCTGGTCGGCAAGCGCGGTGGGCAACTCGTACTCAATGGTTGGTTCCTTGGGGTTCGCATCGGTTTGACCCGCCAATGCTGTTGCACCCTTGGTAATACCCATTGCCGCCGTCGGAGAGAAAGCAAAGAAATTAACCGCGGCTGTTTCCGGCCAAAAGGCAAGCGGAGAGTAAGTCCAGCCCGACGCGTTGCTGCCGATAACGACCTTACCGTCGATAAGCACCGGGTCTGCTGCCCCCGTGGCAGTATCCGTAGCCAGCACGGCAAAATCCGTAACATCGTCGGCTTTGGTAGCCGCCGCCCGGAGCTGTTTGTTTGCCCAGGAATCGAACTTGATTACATGCCCGCTGTTGCCCGCGGCAGGAGTAGGAACTTCATCGAGGTCATTGCTGCAACTGCCTGTTATTAACGCAATTGCAATCATAATTAGAAAAAAAATCTTTTTTTTCATCTTTGTAAAAAATTAAATTTAAAAAATTACCTTAAAAACTCACTATTACTAATTTTGCAAAACATAGTCAAAATCATTACCCCCTTCAGGGGGTTGGGGGTTCACCTGACCGACAGCGGCACTATTACATTGTCGTAGTCTCCCACGTCAACAATAAAGGTGCCGTCGCCCGGCTCGTCGGGAATCACCAGCCGTCCTTCGTTTTGAAGCACAATATCGTATCCGCTGTTGCTGAGCCGCCAGGCTGCCTGCTCTTCGGGGGTGCCGTTTTCGCCCAGCGCGCCCGCTATCTGTTCGCGCACCGTATCTTCCCAGGTGCCGTAATAATAGCCGTGCCTGACGGAAACGACTCCCACGGTAAGCCGGTTGAGAAGATGTTCAATATCAGCGGGACCAAAGGTGCAGAAGACACCCGTAATGGAATCGCCCGCCCAGGTTACCCGTCCCTGCCTGTTGCCGAACAGCACGGTGGCCGGTTCGACACCCTTCACCCCGTCGCTCATCCGGTAAGCCGCCGACATGCCCGATATGGCGCCGGACGCGCTGCTTATATTTTCTACGCCTTCCACGTCCAGAATCAAAAAAGTAAATTCCCGCAGTACGTTCTGCGGATAAAAATGCAGATACTGCGTTTGTCCGGGAACGGGCCGGACGGTGAAAAGCGAGTCGTTGCGCGTCACAAAGAAATTGTAGGGATAAGGCTCGGTGACGGTGTTTTCCTCCGCTTCGCCCGTCGCCGCCCGGTTCATTGCGCTGTTCGGCCCGTAAGAATTGTACAGGCCGGTGGCCGGCGCGCTGTAAGCCTCAAACAAATCCAGATCGTTTTCGTCGCGGAAATGAATATATTCGTTGCCGTAGTAATCGTAACAGAGCGGGATATAGGGAGTATTTCCGGGAATATTCATCCGTCCGCCGTCCACGGGCAGGTTGGCGCGTTTATACTGCCGGCTGCTGGCGGCAAACAGGTGGACACTCATCCCCTGCTGCGGTTTGTCGGCAGGGTCGATGCCGTC
>BNTV01000319.1 GCA_025996865.1 Bacteroidia bacterium | reverse complement strand
GCTCAAGATTGGATTATTCCCGCGGATATGGTCCCGTTTTACGTGGTTATTTGGTAAACGGTTTATTAGAGGATGTAGGAGGCAGAGGCACTTGTTTTGTCCATGTTGTCAAATCTTTGGATGAAAAACAGTCGAAAAAGATTTGCCGGTCGTAATGGTCGCTCCACGTGGGGTATATCCAGTAGGTATCGCCATAGATAATTCCTTCGGGGTCGGCGTACCAACCGTCAAAAAGGGGATTACCACTCATCACAACGGGCTTGGAACCGCAGGCAGATAACAGAACGGCTGCCAACAAACAAGGTATTAAAGACTTCATCATGTAAATATTTATGGGCACCTCTAAAAATTGTTTTTTTTATTTGAATTTCTCGTCAAAGCAGAGGTGCATTAAACTCTGACGAAAAATCACTAAAATTTTCTGCAATGTACAATAAAAAATTGATATAAAAGTACATTTTGTTGCAAAGATACAATTATCAATGCTTATGATTAATTTTCAGATTAAGTAACACCCTGTAATAGTTATTACAGGGTGTTACTTAAATCTCAGTTTACTACCTGTTTTCCCAACCCGGATTTTGTTTCATTACCACATCCTTATTGGTGTCGATAATGATTTGCGGGATGGGCCACAGATTATAGTTGAATGTCAGCGTCGCTTGTGTTTCAGGCCAGAAAGCGTATTTTTTTATTCTGTCCACGGCGATGGTGCCGCCCATGCGGAGCAGCGTATTCCAGCGATATTCTTCATAGATTAATTCACGCGCCCTCTCGTCGAGAATCATATCGAAGTTATCATCCATATCGGCGGCAGTAACTAAGTAAGAACATTGCGAGCGCGTCCGCAACAGATTGACATCGGCGGCTGCGCCTGCCTTGTCGCCGTTGCGTTGCTTCGCTTCCGCCCGAAGCAGTATTGTTTCGGGAAGACGGATAATATATTCGTCGCGGAACAAGTTACTTCTATCCTGTCCATCCCCCAAACCGGTATATTTATCGGTTGCGATTTTACACGAAATAGGATACGCCATGCTTCTTGAATTCATATTGGTCTTTTCGTCCCAGTCCGGATTGTTGTACAACAACTCCCAAGGTATCAGTTTCAAGTAATATTCACTTGGGTTACCCCCGTCAAGCTCCATATTTCCTTTGAGCCGTCTGCGGAAGACAGCCTCGGAATTGCGCATATCGCCGGCAAATTTATCGGTATAAATCACATCGCGAGCGTACATGGTTATCGCGACAAAACAAGTGCCTCTGCCTCCTACATCCTCTAATAAACCGTTTACCAAATAACCACGTAAAACGGGACCATATCCGCGGGAATAATCCAATCTTGAGCCTCCGTCCTCTTTCCTGTATGCAGCATAATCAATTTGTGCCGCCCAGATACATTCCCTGTTACCGTCCTGATAGTTTACATTGTCCTCCTGAAACAAATCCCAATAGTAATTGGCTTGAAATAGGAGCGTATCAACCACCGGATTGGTTTCTGCTCCTTCCTTATGGATATCAATATGGAATGTTTCCTCATTTTTACGGCTGCCGAAACGGGCATTCATCAGCGAGTAAGTGCCTCCGTCTATTACCTGATTGGCATAATTGACAGAAGAGCTAAAAGCCGTTTGCGCTTCACCGCTCTTACCGT
>BNTV01000318.1 GCA_025996865.1 Bacteroidia bacterium | reverse complement strand
CCCGGTTCCACGCTTGCTAATAAACCGAATGATTTATTGTTGATTAACTCCCATTCTTGCCTTTCCTTAATGCTTTCAATACTCAAACGCATCTGTTGTTCGAGCTGGTTGTAGGGATTGTTGTGCAAATCGGTAACCCGTGTGTGGACGCGGACTACCGTCTGCAAGGTATTTAGCGGGTATTCCCTCGGCTCTTCTTCGTAATCAATGTATGTTTCGGGTATGATGTTGTCTTCTTCGTGACCTGAAGCCAGGTCGATATGTCTTTCGCCGTGAGCGTTGACCGTAGCTTTCAATCGGAGATGTTCGTCGATTGCTTTTTGGAACTGTTCCCTGAAAGTGGGTATATCTTTGATTATTTCTTCTAATTCATTGCTGTTCAACGTAAAAAAGACTGCCGGCGTAATGGCTTTTACCGTTACCGAAGCGGGTTGATCGGAAAGTAAATTCGCCTCTCCGAAATATTCGCCTTCGGAAAGGATAGCGATTCGTAAATCCTCGCCATGCGTACCTTTGCTTGATATTTCCACTTGTCCTTTGACAACAATGAAGAATTTTTGCGAGTCTTTCCCTTCTTCAATCAGGTTTCCACCTAAGGTTATATTTTCTATTTGGAATTTTTTTGCCAGCCGGTTTACAATATCTTGTTCGATATGAGCGAATAAAGGGATTCTTCGGAAAGATTCGACCCTGAAAGACGGAACACCGTCAAAAAATTCTACTTCAATGCGTTCCGCTTTTTTCAAATCAACTTTCGTGCGGTTTACGCGATAAGTTCCCGAATCGACTTGCACCCAAGGGAGTAATTTCAATAACAACCTCGGAGTAATAGAGCCCATTTGCGGGGGCGTCTTGGTGGTTGTTGCTAATTTTTTTGCCGTTGCGGTGGCGATGCTGCGTTGTAAATCGTTCTGTGCCATAATTTTTATTTTTTTTATTGTTTAATTTTATAAGTATTCAAGAACAAGATTTTTGGGTGATAATCATTTCTTCGACTTTTCCTCCTTTAATGGAAAAAGCTTTTAAAACCGGCTGGTCTTTCTTTTGCAAAGACAGAATAATATAAATAATTTCCGGGTCAAAAGCCAAACGAATATCTTCTCCCGAAGGGCGCGCCGGCGATTCCGGATGACTGTGGTAGTTGGCGATAATCCGTAAATCTTCTTTCCTAGCTTCTCGCAAGACATGGAATTGTTCCCGCGGGTCGAACGAAAAATGCTCGGAACTATGATCGATGTTGGTCAAAGGGTATTGTTTTACCACTTCGTTTCCGCTTCCGACAAGCAGTCCGCAAGCTTCGTCCGGCAGTTCGCGTTGCGCCTGTTCGATGATGCCGTCGATGATATTTTTTGGAATAATAATCATTGTCCGCCTCCCATAAAGTACAGAAAATCAACCGTATCACTGTCTTTCAAGAGGATGGATTCGTAATCATTCTTCAGGATAAATTCTTCATTCAGTTGAATCGAAACCATGTCGGGTTGCGAAATATTATTCAGAGAAATCAGTTTTGCAAGTGTTGTATTATCCTCTATTTCTTGCGATTTTCCGTTTACTGTTATTTTTGCCATATTATTTATTGTTTACGTATTTTATTCAAATTGATAAAGCGGAGTTGATAAATATCTTTCGCCGGTATCGGGAAGAATGACCACGATGGTTTTCCCGTTGT
>BNTV01000317.1 GCA_025996865.1 Bacteroidia bacterium | reverse complement strand
GCCTACCCAGATGTTTGATGCAAATGGTGAAAAAACCTGGGAGGCGCAGTTGGATATTTATGGGAGAGTTCGTACCTTTGCGGGGAGGTCTTTGAATGAGTGTCCGTTCAGGTATCAGGGGCAGTATCAGGATGAGGAGACAGGACTGTATTACAATCGGTTTCGGTGGTACGATCCAAATATTGGAAGTTATATCAGTCAAGACCCCATTAGACTTGCTTCAAAAGAAATCAATTTGTATAGTTATGTAAGGAATGTAAATATATTTATAGATCCTTTAGGATTAGATTTCTTTTACCAGTTGATCAAGGATGGTAATGTTGTATATAATGGTATTACTAGTAATCCTATACAAGGGAGGATAGGTGATCATATGCGTAATCCTGGTAAAGATTTTACTGATTTTAGATATATTGAGGTTGACGGTAGGATAGCTTCTCGAGATTTGGAAGGGTCAGCTTTACATAATGCTGAAGGTTCTGGCTTACAGAATAAGAAAAGATTAGATGGAGAATATTATCACTCATATGATCCAGATAATCTTGCAGAAGGACGAACTTATTACACTCAAGCAGAAATAGATGCAAAAATGAAAGATGCCGAAACAGGCACGATAGAAGATGGTAAAGTTAAACTAAATATTCATTAAATATGAATAATAAATATCAAGAAAAAATAGAAAAAGAAATTACTGAAGTAATTAATCCCATTTATAACAATTGGAATTTTATATTAGAAAAAGAGATGGAAGTCCTTTTGAAGAAGTTTGGGAATATATGTAGAGATGAAACGTCCTTGCTTAGAAAGAGCATTCTAGCAAATAATGAGTTAGTTGAGATATTGTTAAAAATTGGGGATAAATATTATAATAATTCAAAGATATTAATTGAAATAGTATCTTCTATTGATAATATACACAAGCGATATGATTTAGAAATCACAGATAAGGTTTTTCAGTTCCTTATTGCTCAAACTAAAAACAATAAAGTAAATTTTTATGTTTCTATTTTTATAACTGAATTACCATTATTCGTAAATTATGATCATAAATGGGACTATATCATGTCAATTCCTAAAATTGCACCTATGAAAAAATCAATAAATACTTTTTATCGCATAATTAGCAATAATATAAGTAGCATTCCTGAGATATATAAAAACAATGTCATAAAAATATTTAAGACGGTTTTAGATCAATCTAATTTGCATGAGGTGACTATTAAAAATTATAAAAAAATTATAAACATTTTAGAATAATCAAAGGGGAATGTACACAATAGACCACACGCCTAAAGGCGGTGGGTTGAAATAACGGACTGAGAGTCCTGTAGAGGCTAAAACCTCCTAACAGACTGAGTCCGCGAGATGTTTGACTTTTTATGAACCGATGCGAAAATCATCATCCGGAATTTCCGAATCTTGATTTTCTATATACTCTTTGATGATGTCGTCGGTTATCGTGCCGGTTGTTGCTACTAAATAGCCTCGTGACCATAGGTGTTACCCAGTATTGTTTGCGTACGACGACCGCGGCAACATAATCCAGTATGTAAACGAAAATGATGAATCATTCAATTACAAATATGATGACAATAATAACCTGATATATGCCAAATCTCCCGGAGGAAGAGTATCATCATGGAAATACGACGAAAAGGGAAGGGTAACGGAA
>BNTV01000316.1 GCA_025996865.1 Bacteroidia bacterium | reverse complement strand
TCTGTCGTAATATGTCTACATATCCTGAATAGTAATAGCCCATTTCAAAAATTAAATCGTGAGTGAGTTGACAAGATGCGATTACAAAAAAGTTAACCCCCTCCCTATCTTCTTCTTTATCAATAGATATTTCTATTTGATACGATTTTTTAAATCTATCTACTAGATTTTCTACAACCCATCTATCATTAGATGGAATACTAACTGTTATTTTTTTACTTTGCTCCATCTACTAATAGTAATTTTACATTAGGAAATATTTCATGAAATTGCTGTTACCAATCTATTTCACCTTTTTTACGGAGTCTTTCTTCAAAAAGAGCCAAGCTATAACCTAATCCGAAAATATTAGCCATTGTATATTCTGCTACTTTGAGTTTACAAAAAGGAACTTCATCATCAATAATTTCGATTATCTCAAAATCAGTCTTAAAAAAATCATTGTAATTCCGTATCTCTCTCTCTAGTAAATCGGGAGAAGTTACCATTATTGTAAATATTAATTCTTTATTTTCCATTATATTTTGAATTTAATTATTTTGCACCATCAAATAGTATTAATTTGACATTTGGATACATTTCATTAAACGATTGTATTACCAATCTATTTCGCCCTTTTGCCGCTTATTTTCAGCATAACTGCCAAATTGATACCCTAAAGAAAATATATCCCTTAAAGTGTATTTACTAACTCTGGGTTTTGCAAATACAACTTCATCATAGATAAATTCTATGATTTCAAAATCTGTATTATAAATTTCATTATAACTTTCAATGATTTCTTTGATTAGTATATCATCACTGCTAATGACACTAAATTCTACTGTTTTATTATTTGATTCCATCGACTAAAATTAATTTTATATTTGGATACATTTCATTAAACTGTTGTATTATACCCTGACAAGATGCACAATACGGATTTTCTGAAATGATTTTTACCAATCTATTTCGACATCCGACCATATATACTGCCTAAACTGAATATATCAGATGCTTGTACATTCCCTCCAATTTTTGCAAAATTGACTTCATCTAAAATGTAATCAATTAATTCAAAATTGGTGTTATAAGTATTATTATATAAATATATAACCTTACTGATTAATTCCTTATCATCACAAATAATTTCAAATACTTGATATTTATTATTTTGCTCCATCGACTAAAATGAGTTTAATATTAGGAAACATTTCATTAAATTGCTGAATTACTCCTTGACAAGATGCACAATATTCTAACTCGGAGACAATTTTTATTTCCCCATTAATATTAGGATATGTACTTCCTTTCTTTGCGCCTAAATCGTCCGCTAATTTATTGAGCATCTTATATTCACTGTCTGTATCTCTTAACCAAGACCTCCCACCACCACCTTCAACTTTAATTGCTTCAAAAATTTGAGGTTCTATTTCAGGTCTTGCTTCACCACTTATCCAAATTTTATTATCTACTGTTTTACCATTTACAGTTCCTTCCAAATAGCCACAATTTCTTCCGCTTAAATTATTTGTTGTTCGATAGTTTTTAATTTTCGCAGCTGCTTCCGCAATTTCATCAGCATTGGCTTTGAATATATTGGCATAACCGTTCCAGTTTTGGCGTACAATTCCTCCCTTAGCGACATTACCAATCTCCGCAAATTCCGTCCCCGTTTCTTTCAAGTACAAACTTTCCA
>BNTV01000315.1 GCA_025996865.1 Bacteroidia bacterium | reverse complement strand
CATGCCTTACATCTCTGCATCCATTGTGATTCAGTTGTTGGGTATCGCCATTCCGTATTTCCAGAAACTGCAAAAGGAAGGTGAAAGCGGAAGACGAAAAATGAACCAGTACACCCGTTACCTGACATTGGCGGTTTTGCTTCTTCAGGCGCCTGCTTACTTAGTTAACCTGAATGTACAAATGAACCAAGCCGGTTCGGCAATTCCCTCAGGTTGGTGGTTTACTTTTTCATCGACCATTATACTGGCTGCGGGTTCGATGTTTGTACTTTGGCTTGGAGAAAGAATCACGGATAAAGGAATTGGCAACGGTATTTCGTTCATCATCATGGTCGGTATCATTGCCCGTTTGCCACAAGCCCTGTTTCAGGAAATCCTTTCAAGGTTAAATGAAGCGGCGGGAGGTTTGATCGGTTTCATGGGTGAAATTGTCGCTTTACTGCTCGTTATCGCCGGAGCTATTTTGTTGGTTCAAGGAACCCGGCGAATACCGGTTCAATATGCCAAACAGATGGTCGGAAACAAGCAGTATGGAGGTGCAAGACAATATATTCCTCTGAAAGTCAATGCCGCCAATGTGATGCCTATCATTTTTGCGCAAGCAATTATGTTTCTTCCCATCACTTTGATTGGTTTTGGCAGCACCGATCAGGACAGTTGGCTTGTGAAGCTGTTTGCTCCCTTAGCCGACCACCAAAGTTTCGGTTATAATTTCACTTTTGCGCTGTTGATTATTGCGTTTACGTATTTCTACACGGCAATTACGATTAATCCGAAACAAATGGCGGAAGACCTGAAACGGAACAACGGTTTTATTCCGGGAATCAAACCGGGGAAGAAAACCGCCGAATATATTGATGAAGTCATGTCAAGAATAACATTTCCCGGATCTTTGTTCCTGGCAGCGGTAGCTATTTTGCCTGCCTTTGCCGGAATGTTCGGGGTGAAACAATCATTTGCGCAATTCTTCGGAGGAACTTCATTGTTGATCTTGGTAGGGGTTGTGCTGGATACCTTGCAACAGGTGGAAAGTCATTTGTTAATGCGTCATTACGACGGATTATTGAAATCCGGAAGAATCAAGGGAAGACAAGGTACGGCTTATTCGTAAAATGATTTATCTAAAAACAAACGAAGAAATAGAATTGATGCGTATTGCGAACCGTATGGTGGGCGCCACGCTTGCCGAAGTCGCAAAACATGTTGCACCGGGGGTCACTACGCTTCAATTGGATAAAATAGCAGAAGAATACATTCGGGATAACAACGGAGTCCCTTTGTTCAAAGGATACAACGGATTTCCGAATGCACTCTGCACCTCGGTCAATGAAAATGTAGTTCACGGTATTCCCGTCGCTCAGCCGCTAAAAGAAGGAGATATAATTTCAGTCGATTGCGGAGTGAAAATCAACGGTTATTGCGGCGATTCGGCCTACACGTTTGAAATCGGAGAAGTGTCTCCTGAAATCAAACGACTGCTTCAAACAACGAAAGAAGCTTTGTACGAAGGAATCAGCCATGCGGTTGAAGGGAAGAGATTAGGAGATGTATCCCATGCAATCCAAGTTTATTGCGAAAGCCGGGGTTACAGCGTGGTTCGCGAATTAGTCGGACACGGTATCGGTAAAGACATGCACGAAGCGCCGGAAGTTCCCAATTACGGGAAAAAAGGCTACGGACCT
>BNTV01000314.1 GCA_025996865.1 Bacteroidia bacterium | reverse complement strand
CGATGTGGAAACGTTGGGCGAATTGGTCAAATACCAGAAGAACGATTTGTTGAAATTCCGGAATTTTGGTAAAAAATCACTGACGGAATTGGATGAATTGCTTAAGAATCTCAAACTCGATTTCGGAGGACGACATCCATTGTGAGGAAGCGGCGTAACGTCAATGATTTCGGTTACTTCGATTCCGACTCCGTGAACTGTCCGGATTGCTGATTCCCGGCCGTTACCGGGACCTTTTACATAAGCTTTCACTCTCCTTAAACCCAAATCGTATGCAACTTTTGCGCAATCTTGAGCGGCCATTTGAGCTGCATAAGGCGTATTTTTCTTCGAACTTCTAAAACCCATTTTACCTGCCGAAGACCAAGAAATCACTTGTCCTTCACTGTTTGCAAGGGTAACAATGATGTTGTTAAACGAAGAGTGGACATGCAATTGACCGTTTGCGTCAATTTTTACTACTCGTTTTTTAGCTGCAACTGTTTTTTTTGCCATATTCTTTTATTTTAATTACAATTTATACCCCTAAATCCCCTAAAGGGAACTTTGGCCTCCGCTCCCCCTTTAGGGGGTTGGGGGGTAATTATCCTTTAGTTGCTTTCTTCTTGTTAGCAACTGTTTTCTTCTTGCCCTTTCGGGTGCGGGCATTGTTCTTTGTACTTTGGCCCCTGACGGGTAAGCCAATACGGTGACGTACTCCACGGTAAGCGCCGATATCCATCAATCGTTTGATATTCAACTGAACCTCAGAACGAAGATCCCCTTCTACTTTGTAACTCCGGCCGATGATTTCGCGCACTGCTGCCGCTTGATCATCCGTCCAGTCTTTCACTTTAATGTCTCTGTCCACTCCTGCTTCCGTCAGGATTTTGTTGGCTGAACTGCGACCAATACCGAAAATATAAGTTAACGCAATTTCGCCTCTTTTGTTTTGGGGTAAATCCACCCCTACTATTCTTATAGCCATTTTTTAAAAATTTAGCAAAAAATTACTTATCCCTGACGTTGTTTAAACCTCGGGTTTTTCTTATTGATCACATATAAACGCCCTTTTCTGCGCACGATTTTAGAATCTGCACCGCGTTTTTTGATTGAAGCTCTTACTTTCATATCTTTATTTTTTATTTACTTGTATCTGAATGAAATCCGTCCTTTTGACAAGTCGTAAGGCGACATCTCCACTTTCACTTTATCTCCCGGAAGAATTTTGATGTAATGCATCCGCATCTTTCCGGAAATATGAGCCGTGATTTCATGTCCATTTTCCAGTTCGACCCTGAACATTGCGTTCGACAAGGCTTCTACAATAACTCCATCTTGTTCTATTGCTGATTGTTTCGCCATAAACTTATTTTTTTTGTAAAACTTCTTCTATCCATTCAAACGTTGATAAAATATCTGCTTTCCCCGGACGGATGGCAACCGTATGTTCGAAATGCGCCGACGCTTTCCTGTCTCTTGTTTGCACCGTCCAACCGTCTTTTTCAAACTTCACGTTTTTCGATCCTAAATTGATCATCGGTTCGATGGCAATGCACATTCCTTCTTTCAACAAAGGTCCGTAGCCTTTTTTCCCGTAATTGGGAACTTCCGGCGCTTCGTGCATGTCTTTACCGATACCGTGTCCGACTAATTCGCGAACCACGCTGTAACCCCGGCTTTCGCAATAAACTTGGATTGCA
>BNTV01000313.1 GCA_025996865.1 Bacteroidia bacterium | reverse complement strand
GTTTGTCCGATGCCGGAGATGCTGCCTATGCCGGTGATGAGGATCTTCATTTGCTTGCAAAAGTACGAAAAATTTTCGTACTTTTGCAAGCAAATGAAGATCCTCATCACCGGCATAGGCAGCATCTCCAGCATCGGACAAACATCCGGTGAAGCGCTTCATTCTATGGCAAATAAACGTCCGGGAATAAATCCACTCAATTTATTCGAATCGAAATACAAAGGAAATTTACTTGTCGGGGAAATTAAAATAAATAATCAAGAACTGGCGGAAATATTGGGATTGCTAAAGGGAAAAACCTATTCCAGAACCGCTTTGCTGGGCATGTTCGCCGCAAAAGCCGCCTTTGAAGACGCTAATTTGCACAAACGGAAAAACGAAAAATTAAGAATTGGTTTTATATCCGGAACTTCTGTCGGAGGAATGGATTTGAGTGAGAATTTTTACAGCGATTATTTATCCGGACCTTCCAAAGGCCGGTTGCGCGACATTGTTTCACACGATTGCGGCGACGGTACGGAAAAAATCGCATTTTATTTAGGTATAGATGATTATATCACTACTATCAGCACGGCTTGTTCTTCCGGGGCAAACGCCATTATGACCGGAGCGCGTCTGATTCAACAAGGTTTATTGGATTGTGTTATCGCCGGTGGAACGGATGCCCTTTGCAAGTTCACACTCAATGGTTTTGCTTCCCTGAAAATCGTGGATGAGAAACCTTGCCGTCCCTTTGATGAATCGCGTACCGGACTGAATCTTGGAGAAGGCGCCGGGTATGTCGTTCTCGAAAAAGAAACCGGTCAATATCCGAAATCTTACTGTTATTTAGCCGGTTATGCTAATATTTGCGAAGCTTTCCACCAAACGGCTTCTTCGCCCGAAGGAAACGGCGCTTTCTTGTCCATGCAGAAAGCCCTGCAAACAGGGAACTTGGCGCCGGAACAAATCGACTACATCAATTTGCATGGAACGGGAACGCCCAACAATGATTTGGCGGAAGGCAACGCCATCAAAAGGCTTTTCGGTGAAAAAATTCCGTATTTCAGTTCTACAAAAGCATTTACAGGTCACACACTGGGCGCATGCGGAGGAATTGAAGCGGTTTTTTCTATTTTAGCGATCCGTAACGGTTTGGTTTTTCCTAATCTGAATTTCAAGAATCCGGTTCCCGAACATGGTTTGGTTCCCGAAACAAATTTCCTTGAAAATAAAGAAATTCATACGGTTTTATCCAATTCGTTCGGATTTGGCGGGAATATGTCCACTTTAATTTTTTCGAAGCGATGAACATTTACATTACAAACAGCAGTTCGATAAATCCCGGTTTTTCCGGAGAACCGGATTATAAGGATTTTATCACCGACCCAACCACGAGAAGGCGAATGAGCCGGGCTGTAAAAATGGGAGTTGCTGCGGCTTTGCAATGTCTATCCGGCAAGGAAATTACACCGGATGCGATTATCACGGCAACGGGTTTGGGCTGTTTGGCCGATACGGAAAAATTTCTCAAAACGCTTATCGAAAACGGGGAGGATTTGCTGAATCCGACGCCTTTTATCCAATCGACTTTCAATACAGTAGGTGCGCAAATTGCTATCGCTCTGAACAATACAAATTACAACAATACTTACGTTCACCGGGGAATTGCTTTTGAAAGCGCTTTGTTGGACGGGATGATGAAG
>BNTV01000312.1 GCA_025996865.1 Bacteroidia bacterium | reverse complement strand
GACGATCCCATCAGAAAAGTGCCGGCAGGAATACGCACTTTGGCGATGCCCTTGCCGATTTCTTCCATATCGACCGCGCCGTTGTCATTGGTAGTCCAGTCTGTGATGGAAACGGGTGAAACGGTGATGCCTGTCTTGTTCACCGTAACGGTAAAGCCGTACCTGTTACCGCCCGCAAGAGCGGAAAGGCTGGCAGAAAGGTTCCATATATAGGTTTCACCGCTCAGGGTGAACTCTACCGTTGCGCCCGTAGTGGCGGCGGCAGGCACCAGAATGGCTTCATACAGGCCGTTGGCTGTTGCCGAGGGCGTTTGTGTGCAAAGCGGCGTAATATCCTGCGGGGCGCTTGCTGCGCCGAAGCTGCCGTTTGAGAGGTTGAACGCAGTTTGCGTATTCATTCCCTTCACCTTGGCCGACAGTCCGGTGAGGTTAGCAATGCCCGCGCCTTTCTGCACGGTCATGGCAAGTTTCGCCAGCACATGGTTGAACGCAAGGTTTACCGGATTGGAGGACTTGTCTTTTCCCGTGGCATTGTTGCTGTACAGCAGGTCGATAGTTGCGGGGTTACTTTGGTTGGAAACATCCACCGGATAGTTGCCGAGCGTTTGCCCGTTTTTCCAAGGGTAGTAGGCGATAAAATCCACGCTGCCCGACTGCGGGAAAGCGAGCGTATTGCCCGCGCCGTCGGGGGCAAGCGCACCGGAGGCAACGTTGCTTACCGTGTATTTACGGTTGTCGGCAGTGGCTGCGCCGGTCATAAAAATGCCGGCAGGGTCGTTCAGCACCCATTGCGTTTCGCCTGAAGCGCCAATGGCTGTGCGGGTTTGCACGGCGGCTATATTGCCTGCAGTAAATAACACTGCTGTGCCGCCGCCGTCCAACTCGCCATCCATCCCATTGCAGGCGGCAAAAAGGGTTATCGCTGCCGCCCCTGTTATCAAGTAATTGAAATATCTGTTCATGTTCTTCTTTTTTTGATAGGAGCTTATTCCGCAGTTACGCTTCCGCCGGTACCGGCGCCCCAGGCCGCAATCGTCCCGGTAATAACCGCTCCGGTCTTTTGCAGCGTAACCGCATAGGTGTATTTGTTGCCGCCCGCCCACGAAGCGCTTAAGGCGGGAATGCTGCCGGTAAAGGTTTCTCCCGCGTAGTTGGTAAAGGTGAATCCCATGCCAGCGGTGCTTGTGTTCGGCAGTACGATGGCTTCGACGGTTGCATTGCCCGAAGCGGTGATGGTGGTTGCTGTCCCTGTCCCTGGTGTAACGGTGCCGGTAGCCAAGTCTAATTCGCCTGCGGTCTGCTGTCCCGAAATCTCCACGTCAATACCGTTGCCGAGAGCCTCCGTTACCCCGCTTCCGTTAGTGATGGTGAACACCAGCTTCACGAGTTTGTGCGCAAATGGAAGGTTTACCGTGCCGGAACTTTTGTTGTACGTCGCCGTTCCCACCGGAGCATACAGCACGTCTATGGCCGACTGGCTGCTTTGGTCGGACACATCAACCGGCAATACATAATTGGTTAGCGGTGAACTGTACGGATAGTAGGCAATGAATTTCACATTGCCGCTCAACGGGAAAAGACAAGTCCTCCAATCCGGTAAACCTTGCGTTCAACCATGTGCTGGCGAAACTTGCCATGACCGTGCAGAAAGGCGCGGGCATTGCTAACCTCACCGGACTGTCGGCCAAGGTGAAG
>BNTV01000311.1 GCA_025996865.1 Bacteroidia bacterium | reverse complement strand
TTTGCCGGAGAGCCTCAGGATCAAACAAGACGGCGCCGTTGCTCGTACCGAATACCAACTGTCCGTCATGAAGTTTATAATGGGAATCATGATTGAAGGAAACATTGGATAAAGTATATAACGATGCATACGTTTGAGCGCTTTTGTCTTTCGGGTTAAAGCGGCACAATCCTGTTTCGGTTCCCAGCCAGAGGTAACCGTCAGCCCATCTAATACTGTTGACGTAATTGGACGGCAATCCGGATTCTGTCGTAAACTGTTCTGTTGTTCTGTTTTGCAGGTCAAACCGGATTAATCCGTCGCCGCAGGTGCACAGCCATACGTTTCCATCCAAAAACAAAATGTCTTGCAGTAAATATCCGTCCAGTAATATTTCCATATTGCCTGTTTGCTTGTCCAACAAGCATAACCCGAAAGTACAGGCTGCAAGCATTTGGGTCGGCGAGCGTTCGGAAAAAGCATAAACCGGCAGGGAAAGATAGGATTTGAATTTGTCTTCTTTGGAAATATAACAGATCACATCGCCCATGATGCCGCCCAGCCATAGATTGCCGGAACTGTCTTTATAAATATCGAATGTGAAGTTAGCAGCAAATGGATATTCCTTTGTATCTTTTGAATAGTGTGCAATCTCTTTTCCGGTTTTTCCGTCTATGACATACACCCCGGAAGAAAAAGAGCCTGCCCAGATTCTCCCTTTGTCGTCTTCGCACAAAGAAAGAAACACTTGCGCCTGTTCCTGCTTGTTGTGATAATAGGTTTTCCATGTGTCCGACTGCCTGTCCCAGCAACAGATACCGTTGTCGGTTGCAAACCATAAATTATGCTGATGATCTTCTATTACTTTGTTTACATTGTTATTACTCAAAGAATTGGCATTGTTTACCTGATGTACAATCTGATTGACAACCGGAGACGCCTGCTCGAAAAAAGACAATCCGCCGCTGTAAGTACAAACCCATACCCGCTTGTCTTCATCGCAAAAAATATCATAAACGCCATTTCCGCGAAGGGAGAACATATCATCGGCATTTTCTTTGTAAACATTGAGCGCCTGATTTCCTTTTTTACTGATTTCCCATATACCTTGCCCGTCGATACCGACTAAAAGCGTAGAATCGGTATAAGTTTTAATCGCTTGAACCGGTTGTTTGGGAAAAGACCGGATAGACGCCTGATGAAAAACTTTGTCGTTGATATCACAATAAAATAAACCATTGGATATCGTACCTATCCAAAGCCGGTTCACCGGTTTGTCGTAATAAAGCATAGAAATCTGGATAGCAGACAGGATGTCATTTTTGTAAAGGCAGTTGCTATTCCCTGTTTGGATATCCATCGCCCAAATTCCACCGGCTTTCGTAAAAAGGAACCGGTTTTCGTCATATTCCTCCAGGTATAACAAATCATCTTTATCTATCAATGTAAAATCTCCGTTATGGTATTTATATAATCCGGAGTTTGTTGACAACCAAATACTTCCTTGCCGATCGATATATACGGATGCGACATACAAATGCCGGTTTTTCAGCATACGGCTCAGGTGGAACAGAAAGTCAAAACGGTCGGTCAGCGTGTTGTAGCGAAAGACTTGTCCATTGTTGGTATAAGCCAGCAGGATATTGTTTTTATAAACCAGTTTAACGGTAATAATATCTGTTGTTTGAAAAGGAAGGGAATAAATACGGTAATCATCTCCGGCTACTCTCAAAACGCCTGTTTTGGA
>BNTV01000310.1 GCA_025996865.1 Bacteroidia bacterium | reverse complement strand
TAGACAGAGACGTCGTTGAGGAACCAGAACCACAAAGTTCTTGTCGAAACTCGTAGCTCATACTTGTTCCACATGTATCGCTACTATTTTCTCCTTCTTCATTTGCCAATGCGTCCCGATTCTCCAAGAAATATCCGACAAATGGTTGTCTTTTGTACCCAGATTCATATTTATAGCCGCTACTGCGACCAATGCTAAAACGGCGATTCCGCCAAATAATTCATATACTTGTCCAAAAGGACTCCATTGGTGGTCATTGAATATGTAAACGTTCTTCGTTTAGGAACAGGAATGGACTCTATGTATTCAATAACATCTTTTATAAATGACATGTTCAACGTTTTTATATATATCCATAATTATTACATTCTATTCCATTTTTTATTTCACTTTTATCATAAATTGCTTTTTTATTTGGAGTACCTATTCCAATTCCAAGGGATTATAGGGATACAGTTTGGGAAAAGCACGCCCATTTTTCGGTGTTGATCCTGATAAATGGTAATAGTTTTCCTGAACTGACTTCTTGAGCTTCCACAGTTTCATTCTATCCATCTTATTATATTGTTTAAGCGAGTTCAATAATGTGACGGGATATTTTTGCTTGTGATTTTCCATTCCCACACATTCAAAGGTGCATAGTTTATCTTTGTCATACACTTTGAGTATCAAACCGGGCAATCCTCCAAACTTCCAGGGTCCATTGTTTATAGGAATATCATTAGAAAACCATGCCGTATAATCCCTGCCACGAAACCGACAAGTCGCTTTCTGGCACAAATAGCCGGCAACCGTGAGTGTATCGTCGCTTATTTCCCAATGCTGGACGGGAAGAGGTTCTGAATATTGTGCATTGTATTTATCCAAACTACAGGGCATACGGGTATATTCAGTCAATTCATTCGTTGAAAAATTTTTGAAGTATTCCGAAAACAAATATTCTGACCACCCTTGGTACTTGCCATCAATTATCATCATTATCACCACATCACCTAATGATAAGTCATATCTGACATTATTTTGGGCACTACGTTCTATTAACTCAAATGTTGTTGTTGAATCTTTGTCGAAAACAAAGAGGCTGTAATACTTTGAATATTGAGCGCCGATTTCCAGACGCTGTAAGTCATCATAAGTTTCCAGATCTTTGATATCAACAGCATTCAGCGCATATAGTACCCGAATAAATCCCGAATCTATTGTTGTCGTTTTGGAAACATCTCTAGCATACGGAGGCATGGGATTCATGTATTTTAAGTTGGAATTATAAGGCATAACAATATCTTTTTCTTTCTTGGCTGAGTTTGTTTGTGCATGGTTCACAGCTATCGAAAAAACAAAAAATAAAATGATGCATAATACTTGTTTCATGATGCAATTGGGTAAATTTTTCAGTAAATTACTTACATATCGTCCAGCATCTACCGTAGCATTAGAATCACAACCGCAATAAGGAGAATTTGTACCTGTATCAGTGATACCGCCATTATAATTAGCATTCAAGTTATCATCACTTGTTGCAGTACTCCCGCAAGAACCACACTTGCACGATTGCCCTCCAAAAATCAATTGTTGTTGTTTTTTATCCAATTGAATCTCATTCAATCTTAATAAATTAATTTTTTTTACTTTCATTTTATTTGTTTTGTTAACCTGAATTATTCACACTAAAGAAGAAAATAGTTTGTTATTTTCTTGTATTTCAGCAAAATAATTAGTATTTTTGTAGTGTT
>BNTV01000309.1 GCA_025996865.1 Bacteroidia bacterium | reverse complement strand
AAGGATGCTTGTTTGAGCACGTAAGCGCCGACGCCAACAACCTGAAAATTCCGGCATGGGTTTTCAGAGCCTTCGGTCAGACTGTTGAAAATCGAAATTTCAGAGTAAACGACATGATAAAAAGAGCGGATTTGTACATGTGAGTAATAAACGGGTTCTGCCGGGCAAAAAGCCCTACCGAAATTTTTAATTATTATACTTATTAGTTTTATAACACGATGCAAAATTATACTATTTAGTCTAATATTACAATAGTTTTGTCGTTAATAATTGTTAAATGATTAAACTTTATAGACTAATTGAATAGCAATTATTGTAATAAATAGTTTTATTCGTATATTTACAGAAAAACTAAACTATATGGTATATGAATTTCAGAGAAAAAATTAAGGCACTTTGCCAAAAACGGGGTATAACGCAAAAAGAACTTGCTACACTTTTGGACATCACAGACATTAGCTTGAATAAGTCTTTGCGTGGCAAATACCCACAATTGCAAACATTGGAAAAAATTGCCAACGCGCTTGATGTCCCCATTTCGGAACTGTTTGAAGAAAAGCACAAGTCGGCAAGTGTAGTTTGTCCGCATTGCGGACATGAATTGTCGGTAAAGATTGAGTGAAGTTTGAAAAATAATTCGCTTTTTTGCGAATTATTAAAATAAAAGCACTATATTTGCACCGTAAAATAAGCGGTATGATTGTAACGTTTGAAGAAAAATACTTGCAAGAATTGTACGAAACGGGAAAAGCGACCGACAAAAAACACAGGTATCAGCCCGAAATAGTACGGAAATATCAATATTGCATAAAATTAATGCACCGTGTAGCGGACACAAATGCACTTGCAAAGTATAACGGTTTGAATTTTGAAAATTTGAAAGGTGATAAAGCTGGCAGGTCTTCCGTTCGAGTAAACAAACAGTATCGCATTGAATTTGAAGTAACGGACAACGGAGTTGAATCCGTTGTTACAGTGTGCAACATATTAGAATTGTCTAATCATTATAAATAAAAGAATTATGATTACGTTAAAAGGGATTGACCCACACATGATAGCAAACAATCTTCAACCGTCCGAACCGATACATCCGGGCGAAATTCTGAAAGAAGAAATTGAATACCGCGGCATATCACAAAAAAAACTTGCCGAAAGAATGGGAATGTCATATACGGTACTGAATGAAGTGCTTAATTGTAAACGTGCCGTAACAACCGAATACGCCTTGCTCTTTGAAGCTGCATTGGGAATTGATGCAGAACCACTTGTTGGCATACAAGCCGACTATAACATGCAAATGGTAAAACAAGATAAATCTTTTGCCGACCGCCTCGCGCAAGTCCGAAAAGTGGCGGCGATGCTTGTATAATTTAAAAATTTCAATCAATAAAATAAACCTGTGAAATTTAATGTATCCCTAATTTGCATCTGTTATCGCATCAAGAACAATCTTGGTGTATCGGGTATAAATCGCAGGTGTCATATTGTAATGCATTAGACCGTGAATCAATGCTTTAAAGGTACGAATTCCTGCGGTTTTTTCCAAATATTTTGAACTTATTTTACTGTTAATCAGTAATTTATTACACTTTTGAACGAACTATTGATTTTTATAATCCGATCGAAATGGGCGCTCGCCAAATATCTTTAATTGTTTCTTCCTGGGAAAAACCTACGGGACAGGCGTCGCTTTTAGTATTGGCAAAATACGAACGAAGCGTGGCAGCTGCCGTAGGTCCCGAAATCAT
>BNTV01000308.1 GCA_025996865.1 Bacteroidia bacterium | reverse complement strand
GGTTGTTGCCGGCGTCCATGACTTTTTGAAATTCCTGTTTCGCAGCCGGATAATCTTTTTCCATGTAATAAGTCTGACCGAGGTAGTAATGGGCATTTGTGCCGAATGCGCCGTTGGGGAAAGATTGCAGATAGCTGATCATTCCGCTTTGGGCTTGTTTCACGTTGTTTCGCATGAAAAAGCGTTCGGCGGATAGATAAGTCAGCGAATCCTGTTCCGTCACATCGAACCGGACACTACCACCTAATGATTTGATATACTGTGCATACCCATTTACATCGTTCATGTCGAGATAAACCGATTTCAAATCCTGAACAGCTGTTACTGCTTCTTCGCTGCCGGGATATTTTTCGATTACTTTCTTGTAAGCCCGGGCTGCATTTTCCGGTTGGTCGGCTTTGAAATACAGTAAACCGATTTGTAGTCCGGCTTTACGGGCATTGCTGTTTTCAGGGAAACGATTCCACAAATTTTCGTAGGTATTGATGGCTGCATTTTCGTTTTCCATTAACATATATGCGCGTCCCTTTTCGTAAAGTGCGTCCGGCACGTAAGGCGATTCGGGATAGTCGGCAATCAAATTGTCCATTAAGTTAATTTTGCCGGTGTAATCTTTTTGCAATCCCGATACATATCCTTTTTGGAACAAAGCATAATCGCCGGTCGAAGGCATGATGCGAATCGATTGATTATAGGCATTTTCAGCTTCACTCAGGCGTCGATTGTAGAAACAGCAATCGCCCAAACGTGCGTAAGCGTCTGCTAATACGACCGGTTTGCTTTTGTTCGTGTTTATATACTTGAGGAAGTTGGTTTCCGCAGTATTGTATTGCTGCCGGTTGAAAGCGCAATAAGCCAAACCGTAAACCGCTAATCCTTCCAGATTTCCGGCCTTGCTTCCGGTGTTCAGATATGCTTGAAAATCGCCGGCTGCTTGAGTGTAATTATTTGATTTATAGTGAGATTCTGCTCGCCAATAAATGGATTCGTTTTTTTCGTTCACCGCATAATTTCCTGCGGCTATCGCTTTGGTGAAATATTGGATGGCTTCGCTGTAATTTCCATTCGTGAAATGGACTGTTCCCAGGTAGTAATAGATTTTTTGAGCAGCCTCACGAATTTTATTTCCGGGATTTTTGATTTTGGCGATGGATGCTAAAGCCGTTTCGTAATTTTTGGTAGTCAGGTAAACGTCTATCAATGCGTCATTTACTTTGTCGGTATAAATAGATTTGGGATAAGTGTTGAGGAAATTTTCCAAAACCGTGACCGATTCTCCGAATGCGGAAACCGAATTTTGATGTAAAAGCATGGCGTAATTGTACATGGCCGCTTCCTTGGCTTGCAAATCGAAATCCATGCGGGAAGCCGATTGGAAGGCCATCAGGGCTTTGTTGGTTTCGGTTTGTTTCAGATAGGCCTGTCCCAAATATAAATAGGCGCTTTGTCCGCGGAGGTCGTTTCCCGGTTCGCTTTTGCTCAGAGACTCAATGGCTTTCGGATAGTCTTTCTGAAAGAAATAGGACAATCCCAAAGCGTAGAAGTCTTCGGGATGGAGAACTTTTTCTGTCGAAACATATTTATTCAAATACTCGATAGTTTTCGGATAATCTCCTTTTTGATAATAGGATAATCCGACCAAGCGGTTCATTTCCGCATTGTAATTGTGGGAAGGATAGACACTTAAAAGTTTTTGTCCTTCCGTAATTGCCTGGTCGTAACGTCCTTGTGCAAAATTGATTTGCGTCAGGTAATAC
>BNTV01000307.1 GCA_025996865.1 Bacteroidia bacterium | reverse complement strand
TAGCCTTTCATCACCAAATAGCCTTTACAGCAAACTTCTCCCTGAACGCCGGCAGGACATTCCTCACCGGTTTCAGGATTAATGATTTTTACTTCCGTAAACGGATATTCCTTACCGACTGTTGTACAGCGCGCTTCAAAAGAATCTTCTATCACCGAATGAGTCATGCCCGGAGAAGATTCCGTCAGTCCGTAAACACTGGTGATATGGGTAACATGTAGCTGTTCGGTTACTTTACGCATCAATTCGATGGGACAAAGCGCACCGGCCATAATTCCGGTTCGCAGTGAACTGACATCAAACATTGAAAACATCGGGTGACTTGGGCATAAAGGACGAAAACGGCTATTACCGGATTACCGGACGCATCAAAGACATGATTATCCGTGGCGGAGAAAATATTTATCCCCGTGAGATAGAGGAGTTTTTGTATCACTTACCGGGGATAAAGGACATTCAGGTAGCCGGTATTCCGTCGGAAAAATACGGCGAAGAAGTGGGCGCTTTCATTATCCGGCAAGATGATGTGAATCTGACGGTCGAGGAAGTCCGGGAATTTTGTCGTGGAAAAATAGCTCGCCATAAAATTCCGAAATACGTTTTGTTTGTCAAGGAATTTCCTTTGACCGGAAGCGGTAAAATCCAGAAATTCAAGCTCAAGGATGTAGGTTTAATGATGTTGAAAGAACAAGGGATTGAGGCAATCTAAGCCCTTAATAAAAGCGTAATAATGTTTGCATAATACGCAGAAGTGCATTATCTTTGTAACCGAAACAATTATAACTTATAAATTAAATAGTTCTTATCTTAACATGAAAAAAGAAGAAAAGCAAGAACTCAAAAGAGAAATTGATAAACTAAAAAAAGACTTAAGTGATTATTTAGAAGTTTATCCTTATTTAGAAGTATCTGAAAAAGAAAAAGATAGAGTAATTAACCAATATTTGGATGACATTCTAAATCGGAAGAAGAGATTAGAAACAGATTATTAAAAAATGGGTATAAAAGTAAACAATATGGAAATCAAACAATTAATGCAAAAAATGCACGATGCCTCTAATGGACAAGAAAAAGCATTGGTAAAAAAAGAAATAATATCGTTATTTTCTTCTTTATCCGAACCGGAAAAAGAGACTGTACGCAAAGAATTTTTAGAAGGGCTTGACGAAAAATTAAAAGAAGCTGATGAATTAATTGAGAAAATGGATTCTGCTGAATTAGAAGATATTATCCGTATGTCTCATGAAACTTCACTTAAGATTGCTTAAATTTTTAATTAAATTGATTTGTATGAAAAACACTGCTAATCCTCCATCGTTGTACATTTTTTTATTGATATTATGTGCATTTTCCTCCTGCGGCAAAAAAATCACCGCCCCGGTCTCCGAGTTTACACCCTACATCAGCGCCTATACCGGCGGATTGGTTGAACCTAATTCGACTATCCGGATAGAACTTTCCGGAGAACAACCTGATGCACAAACTCTTTCCGGAATAAAAGAAGATCTGTTTTCTTTCAAGCCTTCCATGAAAGGAAAAACGCAATGGCTTGACAAGCGAACCATAGAATTTGTTCCCGAACCGGGCGCTCTGAAAAGCGGGAAAATCGTTGAAGCGGAATTCAAGTTGGGAAAAGTGATGAAAGTAGATAAAAAACTGAATACTTTCCAATTTTCTTTCAAAGTAGAAGAAAAAAATTTCGATATCCGTTTGAATGCTTTACAAATAAAAGACAATCAATCGGTTACAGTAAATGGTGAAA
>BNTV01000306.1 GCA_025996865.1 Bacteroidia bacterium | reverse complement strand
GATTTTTTCGGCGCAGACAACATATTCCTCAATCGTTGAACCGCTTACGTTGACAATCATCCGGGTATCAATATCCTTAATTTTCGGATAGATTTCGGAAATAAAATAATCAACGCCTTTGTTTTGCAAGCCCACCGCATTTAACATCCCGGACGGAGTTTCCGCCATGCGAGGATAATTATTGCCTTCCCGCGGATGAAGTGTCGTTCCTTTGACGATGATACCACCCAACCGCGACAAGTCTATAAAATCACTGTATTCGTTTCCGTAACCAAATGTACCGGAAGCTGTTAGCACCGGATTTTTAAACCTTAATCCACCTATTTCTATGCTTAAATTTGCCATGTTAATTGATTGATATTCATTACAGGACCTTCCGTACAAACGCATACGTTTCCACGGACTGTTTTTTCCACGCAACAGAGGCAAGCGCCGATTCCACAAGCCATTGTGTTTTCAAGAGATACTTCGCAAGAAATTCCTTTTTCGCGGGCATATTCGGCAACTGCTATCATCATGGGTTTGGGACCGCAGGTATATATAAAGTCAAAATCAGCCGGTTGCAAAACGGAATGGTTTGTCACGTAACCTTTTTCGCCAGTACTGCCATCTTCGGTAGTAATATGAACGCTTCCGAATTTACGAAATTCATTGATTTGCAGTACATCTTTTTCCGTTTTTGCACCTAACAGAAATTCGGGTTTGTAACCGCGTTCCTGCAAGCAAGCGCCTAAATACAACAAAGGCGCAATACCAACTCCGCCGCCAATTAATAGAAATTTGCCGGTTTTACCGGATTTTTCAGGTAAACCGAAACTGTTTCCCAATGGATAAATCAGGTTCAGGCAATCGCCTTTTTTTAGTCCGGAAAGTTTTTGAGTTCCATCGCCAATCACTTGAACAAGAAGCCAAAGTTCATTTTTAGCTCTATCAACAAAGTGGACGGAAATGGGTCGCCGCAAAAAAGTAGCCGGAGAATTATTGATTTGGACTTGCACAAATTGTCCGGGAAGTATTTCCGGAATTTCTTCATCAAGACCTAATTTCAACAGGCAATACCCGTTTCCGTTAAAAAGTATGTTTTCTTTGACTGCCCAATCCGCAATGTATTTCTTCATAAATTGCTATTTTTTCGTTTTTTGAATACAAAAGTACAAAATTCTACTCATTCTTCGGGCGAAAAGCTCATAAAGGTTTTGTCATCGTAAAAAATAATTATCTTGTCTATTTTTCTGTTACCTGAAATTACATTTGTAACTTCCTTTAATTTAACAGATTGAAGCACTTCAACAGGCTCTTTATCTATGGATTTTGGCGAATATTCGGAAACGTTCGGTTCCTTGTACGCATTTATTTCATTTTTTGGAGGGTTTGGAACTTTAATTTCATCATCAAATAAAATAGATTCTTGTTGGGGATGTAAAAATACTTTTTCATGACCATACATCGGATTTTTACCGACGAGCAACCAGTCGGAATTAATATTCGGAAACGTTTCCAAAATTTTTTGGATAACTTCAAGACTGGGTTTATTCCGGCCGTTCAATACATGTGTAATTGTTCCCCGGCTCACGCTAATTTTATCGGCAAACAAGGCTGAATTTAAGCCTTCTTTTTCCATTATTTTCCTAATTCTGTCAACCATAATGAATTAATTCTTATGTAGGAATTTTGTAAATTTCACTCTACAAATGTATATAAAATTATTTACATCTGCAAATCTACATTTGTATTCTAAATAGATACAAATGTAGATTTGCAGATG
>BNTV01000305.1 GCA_025996865.1 Bacteroidia bacterium | reverse complement strand
CCAAGCGCGATACCCCCGTTCAGGTTCCGGTCAACAAACCGTCGTACCGGGTATTCGCCGTGAGCACCAACCTGCTGTATGATGCGGCTTTGCTTCCCAACCTCTCGATAGAGCTTGCCTTCAACCGGCAGTCCCTGCTGCTGCAAGGCGCGTGGAGCTGGTGGGATACCGGTTCACCCAACTACTGGAGTCACCGCATCCAGATGCTCTGGCTGGAAAATCGCTACTGGTGGGGCGACCGTCCGCAAGCCCTGACGGGATTTTACACCGGCATTTACGGGGCGGTGGGCACTTACGACGTCCGTTTATTTCCCAAAGGGGGTGAACCCCTGGGGTTTCTCAGCAATCTCAGCTATTCGGCGGGACTGACCGTCGGCTATTCCCTGCCGCTCTCCCGCCGGTGGAACCTGAATTTCAACCTGGGAGTCGGCTATCTGGGCGGGGAGTACAACGAATACAATCACAGTTCGTGCGCCGACTGTTATCCCAAACGGAGCACGAAACAGCGACGGTATATCGGACCTACGCAGGCCGCAGTATCAATTGTTTATAAATTGAATGATTGAAATGAGTCGCAATATCAATATATCCTCACCCCCTGCCCCTCTCCTTGAGGAGAGGGGAGAAGCCGCTGCAAATAAGGTAAAAGGTGAAGGGTACAGGGTGCACGACCGGTATTGGCAACCTTATACCGTGTACCTTTTACCCTTTACCCTGTACCTGCTGCTGTTTTGTTCCTGCGAAAACCGGGAGCTGAGCGCCGATGATCCCTGCGGGGATGCGGTTGCCGTAGAGGTTGTCATTCATTGGGACGGCATCGACCCGGCCGACAAACCGCAGCAGGGGATGAGTGTCCACCTGTTTGCCGCCAGCAGCCGGCAATATAAACGCGCCAACCTTCCCGTGGATGGCGGACGGATGGATATTCCCGGCAACATTCCCTATATCCCGCTCTGCTACGATTACTACGGCAACGAATACATTCATTTCCGCGACGAAAACGATTTGGACTTGTTTGAGGCTTACAGCGCTCCGGCCACCGGTTTGTACAATTCTTACGGGCCGAACAGCGCGATGAACCGGGCGGCGACGGGCGAAGCGGAGGAAAACACCGTCACCGAGCCTTACCCCTACAACTTCTTTGTGACGCGCAACGACTCGCTTTTCACCGTCCGGCCCGTTCCCGGACAGACACAGTATCTGCATTTTTATCCGCAGAACGTGCTCCGGGAATTTACTTTTTTGATTCGGGACGTGGAAGGCGTAGAGAATATAAGCAGCGCATCCGGCGCCATTTCAGGCATGTCGGCGGCTTACCGGATGGGTGACGGGGTGAAGGGTGTCGAACCGTCCACCGTGCTGTTCGGCAACAGGCAGGGACGGATAAGCTGGGCGGGCGATTCCATTACGGGAGCGTTCTGTACCTTCGGTCCCGCTGATATCGAACATTTTCGCAACCGGCTTACCGTGGGTGTCGTTTCCGTCAGGCACGGCTATTATTACGGCACCTGGGAAGATACGGTGCGCGAACAGATAGCGGGCGCACTGGGCGAAAACGGCACCCTCGAAGAGCAGGCGGCCTGGCGGCTCAGCAACAGCGGATACGATATTGTGCTTCAAAACGAAGGGCGGCTGGTGATTCCCGACGAGCCGGGCGACGGCACCTTTATTATTGACGTGGGGGACTACGACAATGTAATAGTGCCGCTGTCGGTCAGGTAAACCCCCAACCCCCTGAAGGGGGCTTTGGCACAGCACAGTCTGCATCATCGCAGACACTAAAGC
>BNTV01000304.1 GCA_025996865.1 Bacteroidia bacterium | reverse complement strand
AGGTGAACCTGAAAATATCAGGCAAAGGGAAAAAGCCTGTAATGACATCTTTTCCCGTGCTGTATCCAACCTATTGAGTCTGCAGGTTGTTTTTAGCGGTCACTTTTATCAAAAGATTGTTTAAGCAATCTATTTTATTGTACAACACCATATACATAACTTTCCTGTGTTCGTAATATCGAATATATTCTGTTTAGCAATTTTCTTGCAATGCGGATGATTGCCTGATTGGGTTTCATCCGTTTGCAAAGTTCGCTGTAAGCCAGGCAAAGCGCAGGGTCAAGCCGGGCTGCCGTCCATGCACTTTCGACCAACATTTCTCTCATGATATGTCCTCGAAAGGTGATTTCTCCCACATTTTCTTTATCTCCCGAAGAATGCGTTTTAGGAATCAATCCAACATAACCGGCTAATTTGTCGGTATTGTGAAAACGATTAATGTCTTCAATTTCCGTCAAAAGGGTCATCCCTGTCAGTAAGCCTACTCCCGGAACACTTGTCAATAATTCCATGTTTTTTGCGTAAGCTTCACCGCGTGAAAGCTGACGGATATGTCTGTTTGTTTCCAACTGTAATTTACGCAGTTCCAATACTTCTTTCAGTATAATTTGCATTGCATATTTCAAACTTGAATGTTCGATGGGTATTTCACTTAACCATTGCATATAATTTTTTGACCGGTTGCCTGTTTGTTTATTGAATTGCTCAGGTGTTTGTATCCCGTAAAAATTCAATAATGATTTTACCCGATTCTTTTCACGCGTCAAGTCTTTGCGGATAGCGGTTCTTGTCCGGATCAACGTCCTGTCCGCCTGAGTCTTTTCGCTTGGAACATAAATAGCTTCCAATTCTCCTGCGCGAAGCGAGCGGGCTATTTTTCGACTGTCCCGTTTGTCTGTCTTTTGTGTCTTTTCTTTTTGGGTCGTCGGTATATCGGCGGCATTGACTACAATGTTGTGTATCTGTAGCTTTTCTAAATCCCGGTGTGCCCAAAAACCGCTAAAACCTGCTTCGCAGGCTGAATAATAGTTCGCTCCCGGAAAATTTCGTTTCAGGTAATTTACCAAATCCCCAACTTCCGGTTTTTGACTAAATGTCTTATGTTCCAATTGTTCCGACATAATACTTACATTCCATTGCTTTTTATGAACGTCAATGCCTACATAAATATTTTGACCTTCAAAATTTAATTGCTTTCTTTGTACTTGCATAAGTTCCTTGTTTGTATTTGTGTTTATATTCTTTCAACTTTCAAATATAAATAATTCCCGGAACTTATGCTACTTTTCTTTTTGATGCGCTACCAGACTACAAACATAGGAACTTAGTAGGGAATAAGGTTTTGAGGTGGATTTGTTTATCTGTCTGCTACTAAGGTTGTTTTGTTTGATTTAAGGTTTAAAATAAGGTTTTGCCGGCTACAAATTTATGTCTTTTAGAGAAAAATTGACAAATTAAGGTTTGCCCTGATGTATAGAATAATACTCGCTAAAATGTGATTAATTTTTATCAAAAATTAAAATTCCGGTTAAATAAATGAAATTCTGAGTACGACACCGCCAAGGCAAACGTATCTTAATTTGTCAATTTTTTCGACTAAATATTAAATTGAGGTGCTGAACCCGGAAGACCGTAAGGTCTTCTACTTGGGTAACCCCGGTGCAAGCGAAGCGCAGCCCGGGGTAGAGCGACCCCTCATCATCCCCTCAACTCTGAGGAGTTGAACTTATTTACTTCAAAAGCATTGCTATTTTATAAAAAACAACTACATTTGCAAACAGAAAAATA
>BNTV01000303.1 GCA_025996865.1 Bacteroidia bacterium | reverse complement strand
CGGTTATATCCATAACGGCAACGCCCGCCGGAAGGTTTTCCGGGTTTACGGCGCGAAAGGCTACTTGTATCAACGGATCGTTTACACCCAGCGAATCAATTTTCGGATAACTGCCGGTTGTTTCCGCCTCTTGAGCGAAAGCGCCGGACAAATTGAACGCGAGCAGCGTGCAACATACGATTATTCTATATACTGTTTGTTTCATTGCAATATCTTAATTAAAGTTATCAATTTGTTACCAACCGGGATTTTGTTCAAAATCCGGATACATGCTGACATCGCCGGTTTTCAGAGGCAACCAGTAGTGTTTACTCGAAAGGTTGCGTGTCAGAATGACTTCTTCCCTGAAATTCCGGACGCCGTTATCTTTCGGATCCGCCTTCGTATCAAGCGTTGCGGCGCGGTCAAATTCCTGCCGGGTTTTTATGTTGTAGGGATATTCCGTGAGCAGCAGCCAGCGGCGCAAATCGGTGAAACGATGTCCTTCAAATGCCAGTTCCACGGCGCGTTCCCTGCGGAGTTCACCCATAAATCCTTCCAGCGAAGTGGTGTATTGAGCAGCTACCTGTCCGATTCCGGAGCGGTCGCGAACCACATTGACGGCGTCTAAAGCTGTTTTTGAAAAGTTGGAACTTTTACCGTTCGACGAGCCGTAACCTTGAGCGGCGGCTTCGGCATACATCAGGTAAGCGTCTGCCAAACGCATGTAGCTCAGGTGAATGTGGTGTGCAAAACTGTAACCGTAGGTTTTATCCCATGTGTTGGCGCCCAAGGGAATGAACTTGTAGTTGAGATAGCCGGAGCGGCTGGTTTTGCGCTCATCGTTGCGGTAGTTGCCGCCGGAATACAGGTTGGCATAACGCCATACTTCCTGTGTCGCATTCATTGTGCCGGCTACCACTTTCACGCCATCGTAGATAATATCGTTGTAGAAGCGCGGATCACGGTCTTTCCACGGATGGTCGGGATCGAAACCCGATGCGGGATCGTTCAGCGGCAATCCGTTTGACATACCGTAATAGTTGACATAATTGGCTGTTGGGGCAAGTACAATGTTATCTCCTTCGCACATATCCTGCGGTTGGTAGGAATTGGCTTGCCGCCAATAGGAATCTGCTCCGTAGGTGGGACCGCGCATGATGGCTTCGGTTCCGCCGGGCATCAGCCAGTTTTGCTGCAAGGTGTAGAAAAGCGATTTGTAGTTTGCAAAGTCCACTAATGCGTATTGGGTTTGCCCGGATTCCACCAGGTTGAGCATTTCGCCAAAAGCGGTTGCAGCTTGTTTGCAAAGTTCGGTATCGTAGGTTCTTGGACCGTTAATACCGTTTGCCATCAACGGGCTGCCTGCGTATAACAAGTTTTTGCCCAGATAACCTAATGCCCATATTTTGTTAATACGCAAGGCATTTGTTCCCGTTGTACGGCGTCCGACATCCGTGTTGTCCCAGTTAATGGGCAGCAAATCGGCGGCTGCTCGGAAATCGGCGGCCATTTTTTCCGCACATTCCTTGTAGCTTAACCGCGGCAATGTCAGTTTTTCATCACTCGGCAATACATAGTCGATATAAGGCAATCCGCCCCAGTACTGTGCCAGTTGGAAATGAAACCAGGCACGGAAAAAGAGGAGTTGTCCCTTGATCATGTTGCGTTCTTCTGATGTAGCGTCCGTCATCATTCCATTTTCCAAGGCTTCCAAGCCCATGTTGGCTTTGCGGATGCCTGCCCAGGAACTCCGCCAGATGTCTTTCTGAAAACGGTCGCCGGTGGCGCTCCAGCTCCTGTCGAGGAAAC
>BNTV01000302.1 GCA_025996865.1 Bacteroidia bacterium | reverse complement strand
AAAGTGAAAAAAAGTTGCATTTTGGACTAACAAAATGCTAACGAGATTCGTTTATATATATATAAACAAACACCAAGCTCCTATATGAACGAAGTGGCTTAGGGGCGCGGAGGTGGGTAAAGCCTATACACTCACCAATTCCTCTATCATAAGGATAGGGGGTTGAGGAGTCTGAGGAGAAGGGGGGAAGGAGTTGCAAATCCTCACCCAATTCTTCTCATCATAACCTACACCGCTGATGATTATTATATCCAACCAGTTACTCTAACTCGTGCGCCGAATGATTGCGACGATTAGCTTGGGCTGCAAACGCTATACTAATCACGACATGCTGAGGCATCATGTTAACTACCTCGATCACTAATTTTAATTAATTTTTATGAGTACAGTAAAGCTGGCCGTAGAGGCCGTAGAAGAGGCTAAGCCACTCGCAACTGACGATATTGCGCAAGTCAAAGTTGATGATATTGAGCAAATCAAAATTGATGACGTGAGGATAGCCAACGACATATCCAGTAAACTCAAATACGAGTTTCTGACGGATGTCTTAGCGAAACCTATGGAAAAAATTATGGTTGAAATTGAGCAAGTCGAACAAGACCCCGATTATTATAAAACCATTACCGACTCCAAGGGCAACGCCAAATACCGTAAAAAACGTCACAATATCGACCCAACACTGCCTGAGGGCATGAAACGCATCAAACGCAGTGTATATGCCGTGTATCAGTACGCCATTGTTTTAAAGCTACCTATGTCCATGCCGACACACTTCGACTTCCTCAGAATAGGTGACATCGTGATGTATCAGGGACCTCAAGGGAAGCCGTTTGACTTATTCAAGGACAGCATCCTGCTGCCGTTACATGCCATTGCCGGTATCTATACTGGCTCCTCGGCGGAGATTAATTTCAGGTCATGAAGATATATACTGACGGTAGCTGTCAGCTCAATCCGGGCATTGGCGGCTGGTCTTTCGTGATTATACCCAACATTAAGTCCGACAGGATAATCATCTCTGCTGGCGGCAATCCATCAACCACATCCAATCGTATGGAGCTTACGGCCATTCTAAGGGCCTTGGCGTTCTGTATGGACTCTGGCTTTATGGATGACATTACGGTCTTCACAGACTCGCAATACGCTGCCAGGGCTATATCTGAGAATTGGATTGAACGATGGGTTGATTGCAACTTCAAGAATATCAAGAACCAGGACTTATGGCTTCAAATCTACAAATACATCTGCAAACTAAACGTAAATGTTGTTTGGGTGAAGGGTCACAATGGTGATATGTATAACGAGCTGGCTGATAGACTGGCTAAGGACGCCTGTTTCTATCAAGGCTCCATTCAGGAGATTAAGAATCCCGCAGCACAACTAAATGCTTAATAGAACCTACCAGTACGACGTATTCAACAAGCGGTGCATGAAGCAACTTGCCGAAGAGCTTGATATTACCGAGACCGATGCAAGGGCTATGACTGACTCGCTATTTGCGTTTATTCGTGAGAGGATGGCCGACCCGGAAGACAGGAAGACATTTAGGTGGCCGGAATTTATATCAATCAGGCATACAAAACATCAATAAGCGGATGAATGTAACTCACGTATTAGGCCGAAATGAGGACGGCGTTAAGTTTATTAAAATCACACTTGAAGTAGCTGACTATCATGATGTTTCGCCATGTCTATGCGACTTATTTAAGCGTACAATGACCGGATTGAGCTGACAGCTACCGTCAGTATATATCTTCATGACCTGAAATTAATCTCCGCCGAGGAGCCAGTATAGATACCGGCAATGGCATGTAACGGCAGC
>BNTV01000301.1 GCA_025996865.1 Bacteroidia bacterium | reverse complement strand
ATACACACCTGAACGGTACCGGCGGTACGGATCTGGGCGATATTCTGCTGATGCCCTATACGGGAAAAATCCGTACCGAAAGAGGCGAACAGAAGAATATCGGCAACGGATATGCTTCCTTAACGGTTTTCCCGAAATCCCAGTCTTTTATCTCCAGTCGGATATGTTCGGCAGCATGTTCGCAACTCACCGACGAAAGACCGACCTTGAGCATCACTTCCTTCACCTGTTTTCCAAACGACACGACCCCTTTGACGGAAGGCGCCTCCAAAGCTGTCCCTTCCTTCGGCTCATTATCGTCAAAAAGCGCAAAACCGGTAAACGGCGTATTGCTTTTCAGGGTAAAAAACACCTTGTGCGTACTCCATCCTTTTGAAAAACGATACCCTTCCAGAGTACAGGCGTCAACCTGTTTGAGGTAAGTATTGATAGCCCTGTCACCATTTCCTTCCTTCAGGTCAATCATCACCCGCGCCTCTTCATTCTGTGGAAATGTATATCGGTGAAATCCTACCCGGTCGGTAGCCGTAAGTTCCGCTTTGATGTTATAGGAATCCAGAAACAAAGAATAATATTCGGGACGTGCAATTTCGTGATCATGCGAATAAAAGGAAGCATATCCGTTGCCGATATTCTTCTGTTCGCCTCTTTCGGTACGGATTTTTCCCGTATAGGGCATCAGCAGAATATCGCCCAGATCCGTACCGCCGGTACCGTTCAGGTGTGTATGCGCAAAACCGATGACAATGCTGTCGGAGTAGTGATAGCCCGAACACCAGTCCCAACCCTTCTGAATATTGCTTGGGCCTAACTGAACCATTCCGAAAGGGGTAGATGTTCCGACAAAAACGTGTCCGTGAAAACCCGAACCAATGTACGGATCAACGTATTGGAGCAGGCCGTCGCTCTTGGAATAATCAGTCCTGTCCGATTGGCTGCAGGATACGAATCCTGTTGCAAGGGCTAACAGGCAAAAACTGAAAAAACGACTTGTCAATTTCATTGGTTCCATAACGGTTTATATTAAAGTTCTACGGTTATTTTCCGGGTGTTGTTTTTCAAATTCCGTTTCCAGATCCAACAGCCTTTTTCACTGTTTTCCGTTTCATATCCTTTCTCATTATTGAGCATTCGGGGAAACGGGCCGAAACGAATATCGACAGCCTCAAACCCTTCCGTACCGCTCAATTCGACCGTACAGCTGCGCAGCCAGCGGTCGTGGCGAATGGTGAAACCAATCCGGTGTATTTTTCCGTTTTCGTCTGCAACGGGTAAATCCACACATTCCATACTTTCCCAAAGCCACGGTAAACGGGGCATCAGCACCAACTTTTTCCCAACACAGTTCGCACCGATAACCAATGAAAAAGCCTTGATGATTTCGGCTTCCTGCACGAGATTACCCTCGTCGCCGGGGTTTTCCATGATTTCACGCCGGCCTTCCTGATGAACGCCGAAGGTGTGATCCAAAGCATGTTCATAATTGTCGAAATTGAAACATTCGTGCATCACAAACGGATTCTTTTCATAAGACATCTGCTCGATCACTCCGCCGTCATATCCCAATCGGGCAATACCTTCCATACATTTCGTATAGACATTGATATCGTCGGCCATCAGCGCCGCCTGCGTAAAGAATCCCTGCCCGTAGCCGCACATGGTTTCGTCGTGCCGTCCGCCCATGCCGGACCATCCCGTATTACTTACAAAACCATATTTACGAAAATATTCGCCTTTACCCATCCAAAAACGAAGGAGTTCGTAACTTGCCTGATTAACGTCTGAAAAAGCGCCTTCAATCCGGTTTGACTTATAATCGTAATCCTGAATGAACGGCAA
>BNTV01000300.1 GCA_025996865.1 Bacteroidia bacterium | reverse complement strand
CATATCGTACAAAGAAGCCGATTGGCGGTTGCCGTTATCGGTTGCGATGGCATCGGGATGATTGGCATTGTCCAAAATCTGGTATTCGGGAGAAGAAATATAGATGTGTTCGCCTTTCACTTCGCGAGCCAAAATAAATATACCCGAGTTAGAACCTTTGTCCACTTTCCAATCGAATTTCAAATGGAAATTTTTGAATTTGTGGGCGAAAATCAAGTCGCCGCCATCTTGGCTTTGGGATTCGCCGGCGCCGGAACCTGAGAATTTAATTGCTCCGTCTTCGATTACCCATTTGCCGGGAACCGTGTCTTTTTCGTAACCTCTCCAACCGTTGAATGTTTTTCCGTCAAAAATAGCCATAAAACCATCTTTGTCTTTAGCCAATTCTTCAATGTTTACCTGAGGTTTGTTAATCAATACGTAAGCAGGATCATCCGCTGTTGCTTCGATTAGCGTTTCATAAGGACCTTCGGCAACTAATTTGGGATCAACAGAAGCTGCTTCAACTTTGGATTCGGTTGAACTTTGCTCTGCTTTTTTGGGAGTACAAGCTAAAACCATGCTTGCTGCCGCAATAATGCTCAAAAAATAACTAACTTTTTTCATTTTACTTTTTTTATTTTGATAACTTTTGTTTTATAAATGTTAATGATTATATTCGTCATTGCTTCGGGCTTCACCCTCGCAATGACGAACATAATCAATATGCAGGATTGCTTCGCCTAACGGCTCGCAATGACGAATCCGGGCTTTGCCCTTGCAATGACTCAGCAATAATAATATTACGGCATCGCCGGCAATGACCAACCGCTGCGATAAGTATGTTTAATCAATTCAGCTGCAAATTGTTTAGCAGGAACAGGATCAGTCCAGTCTTTTTTGAATGTCGGATGTCCGTTATGAATAGCGAAACCGTCTTTCTTACAGATTTGAATGCGTTCACTCTCTGTCAGGTTGGTGAATTCCATCTTTTGACCATCCCATAGAAGTTCTTTATTCAGACTCTGCAAACGAACGGCTAATACGCCCATCACTACCATTTCGTTGAATGGACCTGCATCGCTGAAATCGGAAGCTAATTTGCGACGGCTTTCCGGACTTTCCTTGCAAGCGCCCACCCAATCCATTTCATGGGATCCTTTTATGCGACGACGGAATTGAGGTGCATTCGGCTTGCGACCGGATAATAACCAAGGTTCGTGTCCGTAGCAACCACAAATCAATTTGTCTTTGGTGCCATGGAAGCAAACGTAACCGCCTTGGTCGTTCGGGTCTTTACCGGCAGGCCATCCTGTAGGAAGCATCGGTTTGATACCGCCGTCCGTCCAGGTTACTTCTACTTCGGGAAGTTTGATTTTCATTTTTGTCTTTGGCGTTCTTGCCGGGAATGTCAAGCGAACCGATTGAGCCACAGGAGCACAGTCTTCAAGCAGCAAGGTTGAACTTCCCAGCGCTTTGATCGGATAACCTAATTCCAATCCCATAAATACAGGATGCAAGATATGACAAGCCATATCGCCAAGGGCGCCGGTGCCGTAATCCCACCATCCACGCCAGTTCCACGGGTGATAAATTTCGTTGAAAGGACGCATTTTAGCCGGTCCGGTAAATAAATCCCAATCCAGATATTCGGGAACCCATTGTCCCTGTTCCGGTGTGTTCAGACCTTGCGGCCAAATGGGACGGTCGGTAAATGTTTCCACTTTCGTTACTTCGCCGATTTCACCGTTGGCAATCCACTCGCAGGTAAGACTGACGCCTTCTCCGGATGAACCTTGATTACCCATTTGAGTAAGGAAAGTATAAGCCAACTGAAAATCTCCACCTTTTTTGAATTTACCACTGTTGATTAATTCATTCC
>BNTV01000299.1 GCA_025996865.1 Bacteroidia bacterium | reverse complement strand
CGGATTCGCTTTTCAAAGAAACAGGATTGGCACAGACACCGGTTATCGCCGTTGCCGGACATGATACGGCTTCGGCAGTAGCTGCCGTTCCGGCGGAAAACGAAAACTTTGCTTATTTGAGTTCGGGTACCTGGTCGCTGATGGGTATCGAAGTCAAAGAACCCATTATTACGGAAGAAACGTTTCAACTCAATTTCACCAACGAGGGTGGAGTAGGGGGAACAACCCGCTTTCTGAAAAATATCACCGGTATGTGGCTTTTGGAACAATGCCGTAAAGAATGGGAGGCGGAAGGCAAAAAATACAGTTATCCCGAAATTGTTGCTTTGTCCGAATCGGTGGCAGGCTTTCAATCCTTAATTGACTCCGACCATCCGTCGTTTGCCAATCCGGAAAGTATGACACGGGCGATTGCAAATTATTGTTCGGCAACCGGGCAAAAAGCTCCGAATACACACAGCGAATTTGTCCGTTGCATTTTCGATAGTCTGGCATTAAAATATAAAAACGTTTTGGACAGTTTGCAGCACGTAGCGCCTTTCCAAATTGAAAAGTTGCATATCATCGGCGGAGGTTCGCAAAACAAATTATTAAATCAGTTGACCGCCAATGCTATATGTATTCCTGTGATTGCCGGCCCATCCGAAGCAACGGCTTACGGCAATATAATGATGCAGGCAAAAGGTCTGGGTGTTGTCACTTCATTACCCGAAATGCGGGCGATTATCTGTGATTCGGTTTCGTTAGAGACATTTATGCCGGAAAATACGGCGGCTTGGGATAAAGCATACAAACAATTTATAAACATAATTAACAAGTAATGATTATTTACACATGAAAACAGCATTAGTAGAAAAATCGTATGAGATAGCAAAAGAACGCTATCTATCGTTAGGTGTAAATGTGGATGAAGTGTTGGCAAAACTGCAACAAATATCCATCTCCATCCATTGTTGGCAATCGGACGACGTAACCGGTTTTGAAAACTTGGGTAATCTCGGCGGCGGTGGTATTCAAGCGACCGGTAATTATCCCGGAAAAGCCCGTAATATACAGGAAGTACGTCAGGACATTGAGAAAGTATTGACATTGGTTGGAGGATCGCACCGCTTGAATCTGCATGCTATTTATGGCGATTTCGGAAATAAAATTGTCGATAGAAACGAGATAGAGCCTGCGCATTTCCAATCATGGATGGATTGGGCAAAGGAAAAAGGATTGAAACTCGATTTCAATTCCACCTCTTTCGGACATCCGAAAAGCGGCGAATTAACGCTTGCTAATCCGGACAAAGCCATCCGTGATTTTTGGATAGAACATACCAAACGCAGCCGTGCTATTTCCGAGGCGATGGGAAAATTCCAAAACGACCCCTGTATCATGAATTTATGGATACACGACGGAAGTAAGGATTTAACCGTCAATCGTTACAAATATCGCCAAATTTTGGAACAATCACTCGATGATATTTTTGCAACCGATTATAAGAATATGAAAGATTGTATTGAGGCAAAATTATTCGGTATTGCCCTCGAAAGTTACACCGTTGGCTCTTACGATTTCTATTTGGGCTACGGCGCGAAAAAACAAAAAATCGTTACGCTGGATACGGGACATTTCCATTTGTCGGAAAGCATTGCCGATAAAATTTCCGCTTTATTATTGTTTACACCGGAAATCATGTTGCACGTGAGGTAAATTCCTGCCAAATAAATAATCGTTTTTACATTGACCGCATTTTTGAACAAAGAGCCAAAAATAGCATGCAGATTCAAGCGGTGCGATCCTCCAACCAATGTCAATACTTTCTCAATGTCCTGACGTACTTCCTGTATATTACGGGCTTTTCCGGGATAATTACCG
>BNTV01000298.1 GCA_025996865.1 Bacteroidia bacterium | reverse complement strand
GTCGATCCACTTGTGCAGGGTAGGCACCCAGTGTTGAGTATCGTTAATTCCTCTCCCGGTTTCTTCGAAAGTATTGTCGAACGAGAGCAAACCGCGTATTTTCAAGCCTTTCAGAAACATTCCGAGGTCTTGTTCCAACTGGAAGTCGGTATAAAGGCGGTTGTTCGTAATATATTCGATTCCGCTGGTTGCGACGTCCTGTACCGAATTGGTGGAAACCTGGGTGGGACTCGGTCTGTAATATCCCCATACACCGTCGCTGTACTGCGGACGAAAAACGTCGGGAGCTACTCCGTATAAGGTTCCCCACATAGTCCATTCGTAACTGCGGTTTCCGGGTTTTTTCCTTACGCCGTGCGAGCCGGACAGGTTTAACCGCATGGTTGTTGATTTGGTCAGCGTGAAGTCTAAGTTGCTGCGCACGTTGATACGGTTGAAGCCGTAGCCGGGCTGGTAGCCGCGACTGTTATTAAATTCCTTGAAAAGGTCGCCTTCGTTCAGGAAGTCGATGTTGGTGAAGTACTTCACAAAGGAGGTTCCGCCTGTGATATCGACATTGGCATTGTAGGACATGGCGTAGTCTTTCAGCAGTTCATTCCGCCAGTTCACATTCGGATACCGTTCCCATTCTTCCGTATTGGCAGGGTAGCGGTATTTGTTCAGAACGGCTTGCGGCGTCATGTATGCCCAGGCTTCGGGCTTGAGTCCCAATTCGCTCTCGATAACCCGGTTACGTATAGCCAGGTCGTCGTAGGCATCGTACATGCTTGGCAACTGGGAAGGCGTTTTTACTGTGGAGCTGACGTTTGCATTAATGGTAGCTTTTCCTTCTTTTCCGCGCTTGGTGGTAATCAGGACAACGCCATTGGCTCCCCGTACCCCAAAGACCGCAGTTGCAGAAGCATCCTTTAATACGGAAACGGATTCTACGGAATTGATGTCCACGCTTGTCATGTCGCGTTCGATGCCGTCCACGAGGATGAGCGGATTGGCATTGTTCCACGAACTGCGTCCACGGATGAGGATCTGTGGATCTTCTTCGCCCGGCATACCGGTACTGGAGGTGGTGACTACGCCCGGCAAATTTCCGGTCAGTGCGGCTCCGATACTGGATACGCCGCCTGCGCGTTCGAGCACTTTACCCGAAGTCTGGGTAATAGCGCCTACGACGCTTTCTTTTTTCTGTTGTCCGAAACCGACAACGACTACTTCCTGTAAACCGACTTCATTTTCTTCCAGGATAACCGAGATGTTGTCTCTACTTCCGACGTTTACTTCCTGAGGTTTCATTCCCAGAAGAGAGACGACAATTGTTTGGTTTCCCGTAGGAATTTTCAGTGTAAACTTACCATCCAAGTCTGTGGAGGCGCCTACCGAGGTCTTTCCTTTCAGTACTACACTGGCCCCAATAAGCGGTTCGTTATGGGTATCCAGCACTGTTCCTATAATAGTACGGTCACTCTGTGCGAATGCCGACAGGCTACAGAAAAGAACGAGCAGGAAGCATAAAGCCAGCTTTGGGTTTCTTTTTTTTGTAAATTTTTTAGAATAGTTGTTCATTGCATTAAAAATTATTAATTAACAAAAAATCACTGAGCAAAAGTAGAGTGAATTTTTATGATGGATTGCTAATTTTAGATATTTGATTGCTAATTTTAGATAAGATTTAAGGCTAAATCATTTTTTTGCTAAATAATAATTTACATTTCTCTTTTGTCATGTCGGGCTTGACCCGCTATCTCCTAAATGTCGTTAATGGGCTTTTGTCGTAATTTTCAGGAATGGTGTTTAACGCCTTAGCAGGGGATTCCTCACCTACGGCTACCAATGACGTATTTATACAACACGTTGATTTTTAACGATAATACGTCATCCATTTTTATCTAAAATA
>BNTV01000297.1 GCA_025996865.1 Bacteroidia bacterium | reverse complement strand
CTGCACTGGTATATCACCAGGTCGGGCGGCTCGGCGATGCTGTCGGCAAACTGCCCCAGTGCTTCGGGGGAAGTAAGCAATGTTTCCGGACAGTATATTTCCCCAAAGACCTCCCGGAGCATGTCACAGGAAAGCCTGTAATTTTCTTCGGCGGCGGGCATGTAAAAAGTAACGCGCGCCAGGGGTAAAAAGACAATGTTTAATTTCATTCAATTAAATTTTGATATTATTTCTGTTTTATACTTCATGCATGGATATTTTTCCGTTCGTTCAGTTCGGCTACTATTTTATTGTATCTGGTATCGGAAAGTTTATAGCAAACGGCCATGACCGCTACCGTAACAACGGCAAGTATGCCGGGATAAATGAACATCAGTCCCTTGATGCCTTCCAGCGCCGTTTCGGTCTGTACCGCATTGGGCACATAGCCTACAAAAGCCAGCACAAGCCCCGGTACAAAGCCGGCAATAGCCTGCGAAAACTTCCGGAAAAAGGTAAAAAAGGAATAGACCACTCCTTCCGAACGGTTTCCGGTTTTCCATTCGCCATATTCCACCGTGTCGGATACCAGCGCCCAGTTAAGCGTATTGGTAAATCCCGTTCCGAAGAAGGCGAAACATGCGAAGATGATAAAGGAAACCGTACTGTCCACAAAAAACCATGCCGAAAGATCGGCCACCGCCCATATTGCCGCACCGGTGATATAGACAGCCTTCTTTCCGTAACGGCGCACCAGGGGATGAACACAAATAATCCCCAGAAAGACGCAGCCTATCTGGAAGAAACCGACGGAAGAACCAAGCGATTTATTGTCCAGAACGTACTGGCAGTAATAGTTCAGAACGGCAAGTTTTACATTGAACGCCGAGAAGGTAAGCAGGTTGATAAAACCGAGTACCAGCAGCGGAGCGTTTTTCAATATCCCCGCGTAACTTCGAAGGATGGAGGTTTTCGCTTCTTTGGGTTTTTGCACCACATACCGTTCCTTGATATTGAGCGTACAGATTATTTGAAGCGTACAGCCCGCCACGGCAAACACACCCGCCGCTGCAAAGAAGCTGTATTTTTCGCCAAACAGATTTGACGACAAGGTTACAAGAGGTATGAATGCAACCATGGTAATCAGCAGTCCCAGATTGGCTCCCGCCTGGCGGAAGGACGCCATCCCGGCTCTCTCCACAGCATCTTTGGTCATTGCCGGAATCATCGATCCGTAGGGAATGTTGAACATCGTGTAGGCCAGTCCGAACAGTGCATACGAGACGTAAGCCCAGACAATTCTGCCCGTAAGCTCAAAATCGGGAATATAAAAACTTATCGCCGTGCACAGGGCAAGAGGCGGTACCGCATAAAACATGAACGTGCGAAATTTGCCCAGTTTTCCATAAGTTTTCCTGCCGTCAATCCATGTTCCTGCTGCAACATCGGTAAAGCCGTCCAGTATTTTGGTAACTAAGAAAAGTGTCCCGGCCACAGCCGACGGAAGCCCCAGCGAATCCGTGTAAAATTTCAACAGATAGATCTGACCCAGGTCGAACAGGAAATTGTTGCCGACGTCTCCCAGACCGTATGCTATTTTTTCTTTTAACGGAATCGCTGTTTTTACTTCTGCTCCTTCTTTCATATACTTGCGGTTATGACATTCATAAACTTGTTTTAATCACTTAGCCCAGTTCTTTTACGTCAATCACCCGTTTCTCAATCGCCGAACGTACCGATCCTTCCATGATTTGGACGACCTGACGCGCTATATAGCCATCCGGAAAAGCTTTTTCCTTTCCTTCCAGCACTTTGACAAAATGGCGGAACTGCTCTTTCACGCCGTCGCCTTCCCGGTTATTGCCCGTCAGGGCAAGCACCTCCGGCTGCGGCAAATCTGCGGGCTTGGGGAATCCGGGAGCTGAAC
>BNTV01000296.1 GCA_025996865.1 Bacteroidia bacterium | reverse complement strand
TGAAAGCGATGGTGTTGGCTGTAGCCTGGTCGCCCGATACGGTGATTTCTTTGGTATAAGTTGTCCATTCGGGTGTTGAAGTCAGCGAGCCGAAGAAGTCCCAATGCTTGTAAGCGCCGGGTGCGGTGTGCGCCTGCGTTGAATAAGAGGCGGTTGCATCCGATTTGATGTCCATTGTCAACAATATCCGGTCGCCTTGCGCCACGGGTTGGGGGAAAGTTACGAATAACTGTACATCCCAGTCGTTGGCGCGTTCTTCCGTATTGACAATTTTCAAAGCTCTGCCTTTTCCTTCAAAACCTTCGCCCACAGCCGTCAACGAATGTTCTCCGTTCGTAGAAAACGAGTAATTGGAAGCATCATCGGTTTCAAAATTCTGATCGTAAAAAGCGTCCCAGGTAGGACCGCCGGCGCCGGGAATAACGGTCGGCGCAATCAGTCCGTTCAAGTATTTGGCATTCTGGTTGGCATGCCAGCAAAGGGTATGCCCGAAAACCGAAATACCGGCTTTATCGGCGGTTTCCACAAAAGCAGATATATTGCCGAGGTTCAGACTTCCATCGGCTTGAACAACTGCTCCATGTTTCATTTCATAACCGGCGGTTATTTCGTCAAAATTGCTCGAAATGAGCCGGTAAACCAAGCCTTGTGCGTTATAGTCGCTGACCGAAACGCCGGCTCCCAACTTAAAATTGGGATTGGCGGAGCGATCTATGTATGTTTTCAGGGCATTATAAGCATTCAGGTATTCCATGTCTGCTATTGAAGCGGGTTTCTTTACCTCATACTCCAGTATCGAATTGTCCACACAGGAAGTAACGACTGCTATTATCAGCACGCAAGCCAATGTTATTTTATTTATGTGTTTCATATCCATTCAAATTTTTTGTAACCAATCATTTTACTTCAATTTTGGGGTAAATGTTTCGGGTTTAACGCCTCTGTCCCTGACAACCAACGTGTCGGTCGTGTTGTATTTAACGACTTGATTATTCGTTGGAAGACCTGCTTTCGGATAGCGGATTTCCACTTCATAACCGACTTCGTAATCCAAGTACAGGGCATCGCGGTCTTTATTTCCCCAACTGTTCTTTTCTCCTTTTTTGACGAATTGACCGTTGCCTTTTGCCGTGATATTGTACACACTAACCGTGTCATTGAGTTGGTAAGCGGTAGTTACCGGCGTTACGGTACATTTCTGGTCAGCACTGAAATTCAGCTTTATTTTCAGATTTAAATTATTGCCCAACTGATTCTGAAAATCCGTAGGTAAATCCAGTTCCGACATCGAAAGCGTGGTCAATTTGAAAACTTCATCCTTTTCCACATAGTCGGCTTGACGCACTTTTGTTTCCGTGACACCGTCCCTGACGATAACATCTTTTCCCCGCCGCAGGTAATAGGCGTCCCAGGGATTGATGTATTTTACGGCATACAGGATGTAGTCTTTCGGTGCGATATCCCAATTATCGGCAATGGCCCGGTTGGGATTCGCCGTTAAAGGAGCGCCGCGCAAAATCGAATCGGCATTTTGTACACCGGTCATTACCACAGGTATCACGTAGGTGTTTTTCAACGCCAGGGGATCGGCGAAGAAAGCGTCTGTCAGTGATACGGTTACGCCACCCAATACGCTGCCTTTGGGAATAGTGATTTTGTCGGACGACAGGGAATAATAATTCGCCGGCATGGCTGCAACATCACTTCCGTCTTCAAATACAAGACTGTTACACAGTGAATTATCAACCTGAAAGTTAATTATTCTGTCCACATTATTGGCATACACACCGCCCATGGTCGCCATGATTTGGCACTTGTGCTCGTTGTCGAGGGAAGTATCGAATACGTCCTCGCCCAGTACGATGGTGCGCACCGGTGTTTGATAGGCAAAATACACTGCGGTGTAATC
>BNTV01000295.1 GCA_025996865.1 Bacteroidia bacterium | reverse complement strand
CATGAATTGCCACGCGCCAACGCCTCCCTGTACCGGAACACCCATCGCAAGACTCCCCATCCCGAAAGCAATCAATCCACAATTCCAACCCAAATTTTCAGTAAAGGGAAAAGCATAAAAACAAATGTAAAAATAAAAGAAATAGCCTAACCAAATCAACAGCGTATAAAAAAGGAACAAGCCATTATTTTTCATTTGTCCGACGGTGCGGATTCCTTCCCAAACACTGAACAAAAACTGATTAATCTTCTTTATCACAGGATGTTCTTTAAGTTTCCAAAAAGAAAACCAAATCACAATTCCAATCACTGCAATTCCGGCATAAAACCAAACGGAAGAGAAAATTTCATAAAATATGGCATAAGTTTCGGGATGCTGAGCAAAAAAAGACTTGAAATAAGGAACATTCATAATGAATGCCGCAATGATAATCAAACCGACAGTTATCGTATCGGATACGCGGTCGATAATCATCGTACCGATTAATTTGGTGAAAGGAATTTTCTCATAACGGTTTATCATCGTACATCGCCACACTTCTCCCAATCGCGGAAAAGCCAAATTTACACCATAATTTCCAAAAACAGAATAAATCAAATTCGATTTTTTCGGACGATACCCCAATGGACGAATCAATAAATCCCAACGAAATGCCCGCATAACCTGCCCAAACAGTCCAAACGGAAGCGAAAGCGCAATAATCCAATAATTTACATCCTTTTTAAGGGTTGCAATCACTTGGTTGAAGTCTAAAGTATTGATTATAAACAACAAGACAATAAGCCCAAATGCCAACGGAATAAAAGTTTTCAAGAATTTTATCAAACCGGACTTGAAATTTTCCCCCATATCAATTTTTTTATTACTTTTGCTTGCAAAGATACTATTTTTTTTAAAAGTATTTATGTATCACCGAGAGATTAGACCCAAAAAGTCCTTAGGACAACATTTTTTGAAAGATTTATCCGTCGCGGAACGGATTGTAGGCGCTTTGCCCGAAAATTCCGAATTACCGGTATTGGAAATCGGTCCGGGAACCGGTGTTTTAACTCAATTTTTATTGAAAACCAACCGGCAATTAACGGTTGTTGAACTCGATAAAGAATCGGTCATTTATCTGAACGAACATTATCCCGAACTGCAAGGCCGGATTATTGAAGCCGATTTTCTGAAATTGGATTTGAACACGCTATTTCCTGCTCCATTCGCTGTCATTGGAAATTATCCCTACAATATTTCCAGTCAGATTTTCTTTAAAGTACTGGATTACAAAGATAAAATCCCTTTTTGTGCGGGCATGTTGCAAAAAGAAGTAGCAGAAAGATTGGCCGCCAAACCCGGCAAAAAAGCCTACGGAATCATCACGGTGCTTTTGCAAGTCTGGTACGACATCGAATATCTTTTTACCGTCGAACCCGAAGTTTTTGACCCGCCACCCAAAGTAAGATCCGCAGTCATCCGAATGACGCGAAATAAGCGAACGGAATTAGGTTGTGACGAAACTTCGTTTAAAACCGTGGTGAAAACGGCTTTCAATCAAAGACGGAAAACTTTGCGCAATTCCCTGAAATCCTTATTGGGAGAAAATAATCCGATCGCTGCCTTGCCGGTTTTTGACAAGCGGCCGGAACAATTGTCGGTGGAGGAGTTTGTTGAATTAACGAAAAAAATAAAAAAATAAAATCTGATTTAAATATTTCGTGACTTCTCTGATAAAAAATCTTGGCTAAATATTAAATTGAGGTGCTGAACCCGGAAGACCGTAAGGTCTTCTATTTGGGTAACCCCGCGGCAAGCGAAGCGCAGCCCGGGGTAGAACAACCCCTCATCATCCCCTCAACTCCGATAGAGGAGTTGAATTTATTCGTCCTGCCAAAACCATTTTTCATCCAAATCAATTCCATTCTCTTTGAAAAGACGCCTTATCTCCTCAACAAAACTTTCC
>BNTV01000294.1 GCA_025996865.1 Bacteroidia bacterium | reverse complement strand
GTTTGCGAAAACCAATAAATAGCGATTTTATAATCACCTTGTTTATAATGAGTTGAACCAATCATAAAACAAGCTTCGTCTCGATGCCGGTTAGCCGGATAGTTATCCAGAAAACGCTTTAATTCAAGACCTGCAGCTGTTTTTCCCTGGTGATAAGCGGAAGCCGCCAACAGGAAATCGGATTCCTGAATCAATTCTTCATCCGTAGTAACCCGTTTGAATTGAAGGAGTTTGTTGGTACAACCCACATAATTTTGGTTGTCATATAACCATTTGCCTTCCTTGAAAAGCCGGTCGGAAGAAATATAGCCGGCTGAACGTTGTGCCATAGCCGTTTGCAAGCAAAACACACTAAAAAAGAGAAATAGTATTTTTTTCATACGTACACAATTTGTTTTTTTATTGGATGATTTCATCATACCGGTTTCATCGTGTTTGTTTTTATTTTTGCAAAAGTAATAATTAGCAAGGAATAAACCAAATTGCTTAGCTTTCTTTAACAAGATGGGTCGTATAGTTAGGTAATTAGCCCTTTCTCTGCCGCTGTTTTCATTAAAAAATCATATACCGCATCGTATTCATTAGGAATTACCCCGTCGAGAATTGCGTCTTTAATGGCCGATTTCAGTTCTCCGACTATTCTTCCGGGTGGAAGACCGAACATTTCCATAATTTGCAGGCCGTCGATGGGCGGTTGGAAATTACGGATTCTGTCTTTTTCCTCGATTTCCTTCAATTTGCTTCGCACTAATTTGAAATTGGCCAAAAACTGCCGCACTTTTTCGGGGTTTTTGGAAGTAATATCCGCTTCGCACAAGCGCATCAAATCGTCGATGTCGTCACCTGCTTCGAACAGCAAACGGCGGATGGCGGAGTCGGTTACTTCGTTGTCCGACAAAACAATCGGGCGCATGTGCAAAGAAACCAATTTTTCGATGTATTTTAATTTTTCATTGAGTGGAAATTTCATCCGTTGGAAAATTCCTTTCAACATCTTCATCCCGAAAAACTCGTGGGCATGGAAAGTCCATCCGATTTTGGGGTCGAAGCGCTTGCTTCTGGGTTTGCCGATGTCGTGAAACAGCGCAGCCCAGCGCAGCCACAAGTTATCGCTCGTTCGCGCCAGATTGTCCAAAACCGACAGCGTATGGCTGAAATTGTCTTTGTGGCCGATGCCTTCTTTGGTTTCAATGCCTTTCAAAGCCACTAATTCGGGAAGAATGATTTCCAGCAAACCGGTTTTGTCCAATAAATCGAATCCGATGGAAGGGCGAGGCGACAGGACAATCTTATTCAATTCATCCGCAATCCGTTCCTTGGAAATAATTTCAATCCGGTTTTTGTTGCGTTCTATTGCGTCGAACGTTTCGGGATAGATGAAAAATCCCAATTGGGAGGCAAATCTTACGGCGCGCAACATCCGCAACGGGTCGTCGCTGAAAGTAATATCCGGATCCAAAGGCGTGCGAATCAACAAATCATCCATATCCTGTAAACCGTTGAACAGATCTATCAGTTCTCCAAAACCTTTTTTGTTGAGGCGAATGGCTAAGGCGTTCATCGTGAAATCGCGGCGTTTCAGATCATCTTCAAGCGTGCCGTCTTCTACTATCGGTTTGCGGGAATTGCGGTTATACGATTCTTTCCGGGCGCCGACAAACTCTATTTCGGTGTCTTTGTATTTGACTTGCGCTGTTCCGAAGTTTTTAAAAACAGATAAGTTGGTTTTCTTTCCCAGATTTCCGGCAACGGCTTCCGCAAGTTGTATGCCGCTTCCCACGCAGACAACATCAATGTCCTTGGAAGGTCTGTGCAGAATCATATCCCGTTGTACCTGACGAATTTGCAATAAACTGTCGCATAAAATCAAATTTCGGGCTTGTTGTTTGAGTTCGACCAAACGGCCTAATTGCAAACCTTCTTTCAGAACCTCATAATCTTTGGGATA
>BNTV01000293.1 GCA_025996865.1 Bacteroidia bacterium | reverse complement strand
GGCAGGTACCGGAAGGTGTGAAAATAGGTTTAGGTGTACTCTTTGGCCTTTATGGAATCTTTAGGGTTTCGAGGGCTACGAAAAGAATGATACAAAGAAATCGCTAAGTAAAAATGGATGAAATACCGGTTATACGGACTCTTCGGTATAACCGGTATTTTTAATTGACAGCGACAACGAGATTATTATATGCAAAAAATATTTCCATACCTGTTTGTCTTGCTATTATTTTGTGTTTCGTGCAAGAAAGCGCCAAGCGACGGTTGGACCGACACCATGGATGGCGGTCTGATTCGCATTGCGTGTGATGAAAGTTTTAAAAGTTTGATGGATGCGGAAGTAGAAGCGTTTGAAATACGTTATGATTCCGCGTATATCATTCCTGTTTATACAAATGAGACAGAAGCCATTCGCCTGATGTTGGCCGATTCTGTCCGTTTTGCCCTGACAACCCGTGATATCAATCCGCAGGAAAAGAGAGCGTTTGAAGAAAAAAACCGGGTAGTGAAGAAATCTTTGATTGCTTTTGACGGAGTGGCGTTAATCACCAATTTGTCGAATCCGGATTCTATTATCGGGCTTCCGGCTTTGAAAAAAATTCTTACCGGAAAAATCACAAACTGGTCACAACTCAATCGTCCCATGTCAGGTTCGGATACAATTCGCGTTCTTTTTGACGGAAATGAATCCGGTGTTTTACGATATGCTCTTGATTCGATCATTAAAGGAGAAAAATTATCTCCCAATTTATATGCTTTAAAAAATACGGAAGAAGTTATCCGGAAAGTTGCAGAAATGCCCAATGCCATAGGTCTGGTTGGTTTCCTTGATGCGGAGGATAATGTCAAATTAATGCGGGTGAGCAAAGAAGAAAATGCGACGCTCGAAAACAGTTACCTTCCGTATGCGGGCGACATTATCCATGAAGATTATCCGTTATGGCGTCCCGTTTATATACTTTTATCCGATCCGAGATCGGGTTTGTCTTCCGCTTTTAGTATTTTCATGGCTAATGAAATAGGACAAAAAGTAATTCAAAAATCAGGTTTATTGACAATTAATAGTTCCCACATTATGGATGTAGCCTTTCACGACAAATTTCCACAGAATAATAATACAAAAACAAATAAAAACAAATGATGACGAAAATGAGAACTAAAAAAATGCTTTTGCCGGCAGGTATTTTGCTTGTTTCGGCGGCAAATATTTTTGCCGGTAGCAATGATAAGGGAATTGAATATTACAGAGCGGGATTGTATGGCGCTGCTAAAATATATTTTACGCAGCAAAAAAATCTTCCGGCTGCCGAACAGGCAGAAAACTATTATTATCTGGGGCAAACCTATTCTAAACTGAATCTATTGGATTCCGCCCAATATTTTTATAAAAAAGCGGTTGAAGCGGATCCCGAATATCCTTTCGGATACGTGGGATTGGGAAAATTGGAATTGAAAAATAACCCGAAAGCCGCTGAAGATTCGTTTAAGAAAGCTTTCGGCTTGGCAAAAAAAGATGCCTCCGTACCGACTGAAGTTGCCGAAGTGTATGTTGCCGCAAGTAACAAACTAAAAGCGGATGAAGCTTTGGAAAGAGCGCGGAAAATAAATAAAAAATATCCGGGAATTTATCTTGCCGAAGGCGATTGGCTGAAAAACGAAGGAAAAATCGGTGAAGCTTGTTCTCAATATGAGAATGCTATCCTTTTCGACGCCAAAGATAAAGTTTCTTATTTGAGATTGGCTCAAATTTATAAAGGAATTAATGCGGATCAGGCTTTGCAATATCTGGACAGATTGGTGGCGATTGATCCGAATTATATCCCGGCTTATGCCGAAATTGGCGATATCAACTATGAAAAAGGTCGTTACAAAGCGGCGCTCGAAGCATACGAAAAGTTTATCGCCATACAAGGCGTGCCTTTGACTCAACACGAAAGGTATGCTTCCGCACTGTAT
>BNTV01000292.1 GCA_025996865.1 Bacteroidia bacterium | reverse complement strand
TTTATGTTAGATGCATAAAAATAGAAATATTATGTACAGTAAACAAAAACTTTTATTGCATAAGCTATTGATTATATGTGTGTTAATTTTATTGATTTACATAACCATTTACTATACATAAAAAGGCTTATGTGTAGCTGTACATAAGCTTTTAAACACAATGTGTTCTGTAATGTCCATTTGGGTAACCAGTCGTAAGGTTTGTACTACCCACCAATCTTTTTCGATGATGAAAAGAGGATAACCTGTGGTAAGATAAGCTTCCTGTAAAACACGTAATTTTGTTTCAGTATTTAATTTATTCCAACCCATATTCAATCTGTTAGTGCTTTACGCATGATGTTTCGTATCCAATCGGGCGCCAACTTAATGTCGTTGGCAAGATGTTCTCTATTTTCCTTTTTTAGAAGAGCAATAATCTTTTCTTCTTCGTATTCTTCCACTTTCCCTTTGCCAAGTGATTTCAAAGCCTGAATGACTAAACCGCTTATTTTACCGTATGTAGCTGTATTTTTGGCTGTTGTTTTTTTTAATAGTAAGGTTGCTTTACCAATTTTCAGTTTCCGAGGTGTTCCGTCGGTCAAATAAACTATCTTCATTGGAACTTGAGTAGATAAGCCGAGTGCATTGAGTGCATACAATCCTGTCGGAATAATCCGAGCTTTGTCTCGCCGCGCGAGGGCAGCAGCTACAGTTTCAACACTTGGCGGAATGCGATTGGAAAACATGCCTTTTTGAGGAATGGCGTAAATACCTCTAGCAACACGCATGATTTTCTCCTGTTGCGTTAGTCGTTCTAATGCCTTATTACAGGCTTTAGTAGTGCCATAGACAGCAAAATCACTTGCGAAAAAGGCCATACCCCTCTTGGCTTTTTTCATTCTATCAAATATCTTATTTTCAATAGTATAATCCATCATTTTAACAATTACCTGTCGCAAAAGTAGTGAATTTTTGCGACAAGAGCAAGTAATAGTAGCAAATATTTTCCAAGAAAAAACTGCATCTTAGAACTCAGAAGCTACGGGATTGTTCAATGGCCAACGTCTGTACAATAAAGTACAAGAGAACGACAACGTCAGGACGTTTTGATAAAATCGTCCTGACGTTTTTTCTATCTCGACAGAGGGTTTCGGACTATTACCATCCGGGATTATTCGGCGCTAATTGCGGGTTCAAAGTGATTTGTCCCGACGGAATCGGACTTAAATCGTATTTTGCATTGTAAATCCGTTTGTTTCCTCCTTTCGTTCCGTCAATATAATCGCCGATTTTATCAATTGTAGTGGTTACATCGGCTTTTATATTGGCGCCCAATAAAATATCAGGATGTTTTTCGGAATCCAATTTTTCCAACTGATGCCAGCGAGCTAAGTCCCAGAAACGGAAGTTGTTGTCGAACATTAACTCGCAACGGCGTTCACGACGGATTTCCCAGATTAAATCACTCACGTTCTCATTATTGGCAGGATCGTGGAATCCGACATTGGTCGATAAGTGAGGCAATCCGGCGCGGTCTCTCAGTTTGTTGACGGTATTATCCAAATCGGTTTGCGTAATGTTACCCAATTCAGCTGCCGCTTCGGCATAATTCAGATAAATAACAGCCAGCCAAAACAAAGGAGCGTCGGTTTGATTGGCTGATGTCATCGACCTTTCAGGCATAGGCAAAGTCGGATTATCGTATTTGATAACGCGGTAGCCTGAAGAAGAAGTGGTTCCCACGACATCTTGCCGCACATAGCACAAGAGCGTATCGATTGTTTCAGACAAACGTCCGTCTCTTACAGCAAGCAGATCTTTGATTTTCATAATTTTACCTTCACCCGCAGAAATCACTTCCGCTTCATCGCTTTTGTTTTCGGCAGTTAATGCAAGCGGTTTACCGTCTTTGAACAAATAGGCGTCGAAAGCGTTTTTGCTCAATCCGCTGATTTGCGTAGTGGAAGTAATATA
>BNTV01000291.1 GCA_025996865.1 Bacteroidia bacterium | reverse complement strand
ATCAATATCTTCTGAGAACCGCTCAATTACTCCCCAGATTTTGCCCAAACTCGTTCCACCTTTGAAAATCAGACGGTTGGCAAAAGGTAACGAAAACACGATTTGCAGTATGGTTGTTACCCACAAGTCCTTTTCTACAACCTGCGGAAACAAATTGTTCTTTTTTATCCCTGTCTGCAAAATTACCGTTTTGCGTTCGCTGTCGGTCAATTTGAAAAAACTACTCATATAATTTCAGTATTAATTTTTTAATCCAAGCAGGCATTAGTTTGCTGTCCTGCAAAATATGTTCTTTTGGCACTTGTTGCAATACATATTTCAACCTGTCCAAATGTTCCTGTGTAACTCTTTCCTGCGTTATTTCCTTTAATGCAAAAGTAATCAGCATTGCCAAATCATTCTTAAAAGCGAGATTTTTGGGGGCGGTGTGTTTTAATAAAATGCCTTTCCCATTGCCGACTTTTATTCTGCGTGGCGAGCCGTCTGTCAGATAAACATAGTTTGCCGGCACTTGCGTAGATAAGCCCAACCTGTTCAAAGCATAAATCCCGGTCGGAACAATTCGTGCCTTATCACGCTTCGCGATGGCTTCGGCTACTGTGTCTAACGAAGGATATAAAATGCCCAATCCCAACTTTTTGTCAATTTTGGGATAATAGTAAATACCTGTTGCCAGCTTGATAAGAACCTGTTTTTTTACCAAATTTGACAGCACTTTCGATACGGACTTAGATTCTCCATAAGCCGAAAAATCGGAGGCAAAAAATTCTTTGCCCCTTCCGCACTTTTTAATATTTACAAGTATTTTATCTTCAATACTTTGCATATCTATTATCTTTATTTTTTGGCGAAAATATACGCAATATTTTCGCTTGAATCTCATGCTGCAAAGGTACTACCTTTTCCGAAATAAACAAATATGCTTTGAATTGCCGACAGATATTTTTTTATTCGTCCAATATCCGTATCTTTGCGCTTCAAATCAAGCAACAAAATAATATAAAGATAATGGCAGTAGAAATTAAAGAACTGACTTCACGAAGCGAAAATTATGCACAGTGGTACAACGATTTAGTGTTAAAAGCCGATTTGGCCGAAAATTCGGCTGTCCGGGGATGTATGGTGATTAAACCTTACGGATATGCGATTTGGGAAAAAATCCAGCGGCAATTGGACGATATGTTTAAGGAAACCGGTCATGTGAATGCCTATTTTCCTTTGTTTATTCCCAAGTCTTTTTTAAGCAAGGAAGCCGACCATGTGGAAGGATTTGCCAAAGAATGTGCGGTAGTTACGCATTACCGCTTGAAAAACGATCCGAACGGAAAAGGCGTTATCGTTGACCCCGAAGCCAAATTGGAAGAAGAACTGATTGTCCGCCCGACTTCCGAAACGATTATCTGGAATACCTATAAAGGATGGATTCAATCCTACCGCGATTTACCGATTTTGGTGAATCAATGGGCGAATGTCGTTCGTTGGGAGATGCGCACCCGTTTGTTTTTGCGGACAGCCGAATTTTTGTGGCAGGAAGGGCATACGGCGCACGCGACTCAAGAAGAAGCCGTTGAAGAAACCCGGAAAATGTTGGACGTTTACGCCGAATTTGCCGAAAAATACATGGCCGTTCCGGTATTGAAAGGAACGAAATCTTCCGGTGAAAGATTTGCAGGCGCTGTGGATACGCTTTGTATCGAGGCATTGATGCAGGACGGAAAGGCTTTACAGGCAGGCACTTCCCATTTTCTCGGACAGAATTTCGCCAAGGCTTTCGACGTACAGTTTTTGAACAAAGAAGGAAAGCGCGATTATGTTTGGGCAACTTCCTGGGGCGTTTCTACCCGTTTGATGGGCGCTTTGATTATGGCACATTCCGACGATAACGGTTTGGTGCTTCCGCCGAAACTGGCTCCTTATCAGGTGGTGATAGTACCTATTTATAAAAATAATGAGCAA
>BNTV01000290.1 GCA_025996865.1 Bacteroidia bacterium | reverse complement strand
TATTTCTTCTCTTTTTTTGATAAACAAAAAAAAATGATTTTCTTTTGGGGGATTTTTGACGCTCATTCGTTTACCGAATAAGAACGAACAAAAATCGTATTTATATTGTTCTATTTTCAGATCTAATGAAATATTGAATGCGATAAATATTGATGGGGTAAATGCGCCTAAATATAAATGTGATAATATTTTCTCATTGTGCATATTAACTATCTCAAAATGAACTCCAACTTCATTTGTTGTTAATCTAAGTAAATATGTCTTAAATTCTTTTTTCGTGTCCAAAAGAAAATATCCATAAATTGTTGTATCTTTTTTAAGGATAGATCCACATATATCTTCTATATGTGGATTATCTTCTAAATAATAGAATACATATCTGCCATCATCTTCAATACCACCGGTATCAACTGAATTTCTCCAATCTAACCATTCTCCACTATTAAAAGGTAATAATGTCAAACTTTCCTGTACTGAAGCAATATTAGATTGTTTTTCATTAGAGATTATTTCTTCTCTGTTAACTGAATCATTTTCGAAACTTTCTGATTTTTGTGATTCTGTTTTTGTATGGCAAGATACCATATAAATCAAACAGAATATAAATAAAAAATAAAAAATATTAGTTTTCATGTTTATAATATTCATTCATTACTTTTTAACTAACAGGTTTTTGAAAATATCCTTATTGTTTTTTATAGGACTTTTTATTCGTTTATAATCAAAGCAAAAAAAAATTCCCATCATCTGTCATTTTGAATGTTTTCCAAATATTATTTTTATCTCCTTTATATATAGTAATTTTATAATTTTCATCAATATAAAACCATTTTGATTCATTATCATTCATTTTCCCAATTTCCAATTGAGAGATTAACTTATTATTTTGAATGATAATAAGAACATATCTTTCTATATCTGTTTCTGTAAAACATAGAATGACCGGTTGAATTGTATTATTTAATAAAGGTAACAGGATGTATTCCTCGGGGGATTCGTATTTGTTTTGTTCGAGTATTTTGATTAGTTTATTATTGTTTTTGAAAGGATATTTCGGATATCGTTCCTGACATTTTTTTGTATCGACGGGATAAATACAAACCGAATAATAATCATCAAAATCTATCGGTAATTTGCAAACTTGTAAATTTTCATCTACCATACTTGGAGTAGATGTGTCTTTTGTTGAATTAATTCCCAAGCATTCCGATAAATATTTATCATATAATTCTTTATCATAATTTAATGCTTTCCCGTCTTGTAAATCTTCCGTAATCTCAATCAGTGTGTTATCACTTAAATTTAATTGTACCCATCCTACTGTATTTGTAGAATTTTCTCCCGAATCATCTGTGCATAATTCTACCATATAGGTGTTTTCTCCATTTTTCTCCATTTTAGTTAATAAAATGTCTCTAAATGGATTGTCAAAGTTGGAACAAGTTGTAATTAAAATCTTTAATTTTTCATTACATGAAATTGCGTCAACAGGCGTTTTCTGCGGAGTATTGTCTGTTGTTTGTCCTTTGCAAGCAACTAAACAACAGAAAAAGAATATTAACAAATGATATTCAATAATTTTGTTACTGTACATGTTTAATTTTCTCATTTTATTTTATTTTTTAAAATTTCATTTTAAAAGTTATAAAGTATCAACAATTCGTACTTTTACTTTACTCAATCCTTCTTTATATAATTTTTGGCGTTCTGGGTCTGTAGAATACCATCTTGCATAATTTCCATCATGTCGATTAATATATTCCGCTTTAAAAATGGAACAATCCCTGCGGGAGCATGTCGTAAATGCCTTCGCGATTGATCCGGACATGTAACATATTCATTTGGTTATGAAGTGAATATTTCAGTTGTACTTTCTCCACTTCTTTCGAAAATCCCCGCCTTCCGTACCCTTCACGGATGATATGGATTTGTTCGGGATTGTAGCCTTGTTCCATCAAAGAAGCGACTACCACTTCCG
>BNTV01000289.1 GCA_025996865.1 Bacteroidia bacterium | reverse complement strand
CCTGTAGCCGTAAGTATTGTATCCCACATTGGAGGAATAGATGCTGCTTTTATCCTGTTTGTAGGCAGCCGTCTGATTGGATCCCGTCATGCTGAGGAAATACCGGGCAGACTCGCCGCCGCCGCTTGCTGCGGCATAATAGTTTTGACTGAAGGAATTTTGATTCAGAATTTCGTCCCGCCAGTTTACATTCGGGTACATGTCCGGATCTAATCCTTGTCTGATAATCTCCATTTCAACGGGGTTGTACAACAGGGGTTCGCCGCGCACTTCCCTGGCTTCGTTGGCCAATCCGGCATAACCGTAGGCGTCCAGGTAATCCGGCATTCGTTTGAGATGCGAAATACTGCTGTTGGCGCGGATGGTAATTTTCAATTTTCCCGATACGCCTCGCTTGGTAGTGATGATCACCACCCCGTTAGCGCCTCTTACACCGTAAACAGCCGTAGCCGAAGCATCTTTCAGGATGGAAAAACTTTCTATATCGGAGGGGTCAATGGTGTTGATGTCGCCTTCCAGACCATCAATCAGCACCAAAGCGCCCGCGTTGTATCCGAAAGTACCGATACCGCGCACCCAAAATTCGGCGATGTTCCGTCCGGGTTCACCGCTGGACATCGTGGATATCACACCGGCTACCCGGCCGCCCAACAAGTTGGCAACGGAGGTTGTCGGCACTTGCAATTCGCTCACATTCACGCTTGTGATGGCGGCAACCGAACTGACTTTACGCTGGGTACCCATACCGACCACCACGACTTCTTCTATTTGTTGTAAATCGGGCTTCAACTGTATATTCAAATCTTTCTTGCCTTCGGTCAACACCACTTCTACTTTTTCATACCCCAGATAGGATAGAACGAGTATATTGTTTTTGGATGCTTTGATACTGAATTTTCCTTCAGGATCGGTTGCAGTTCCCACGCCCGGCTTGTCTTTCAAAAACAGCGTTACGCCGACCAGCGCAGCGCCTGTTTCATCAACGACAATTCCCTCAACAGTAAATGTAGCCGTTTGCTGTGCCGAAACGGTTACGCAAAGCGCCAGACTTATGATTATTAATAATAATTTTTTCATGTGTTTTTCTTTTAATAAAATTATTCGACTGCTAATTTTCTGATGCGGGCATTATCGTAATCGGCAATATAGACTGTCCCGTCCGAACCAACGCCTAATCCCCAGGGACGATTAAAGAGCGCTTCATCTCTGTTTCCATCCTTGAATCCGGATGTTTCGGGTATTCCAATGATAGTTTCCACCATATTGTCGGGCGTCATTCGGCGGATACAATGATTGTCCCTGTCCGCAATATACAGATAACCTTCCGGGTCGAAATAAATCTGACAGGGATACCTGAACTGTGCATTTTCCAATTTTCCATCCCGAAAACCGCCGTTCCTGTTGGGCGCGGAGAGTTGCCTGAACGAATTTTTCGGGTTGCTTACATCCAGTACACAGATGCTATGAGCGTTCTCACCACATTCACTGCCCATTGCCACGTACAGCAGTTCAGGATGCAAGGGATGAAATGCAACTCCGTAGCTGTCTCCAAATGTGGTGGTATATACAGTTTCCGATTCATACGTCTTGGGGTTTGTTTTCACAATGTCGCCGCTGCGAAAACGGGTATAAATATATCCGTCCCATTCGCAGGCGGCCATGGAGTGTTTATACCTGCCGCTTGAGTTGCCAATCCGGACTTCCGTATCATCCGTAAATCTCATGTTCCGGGTTCTGACTCCCCAGCCTTCCTCGGGGTCGCTGTTATAAAAAACGGGTGTCGGTTCATCGGACGGAACGGTAACAATACCGTTCACTTTATCCACACAGAGTGCATTGGGCGCTCTCAATCCGGACTGTACCAACGTCACAACATTCTCTTCTTCATTGACGCGGATCAGCCCGTCCGTACCGTTTTCCCGCTGTACGGCAAAAATATTGTTGTCGTTGTCAACACACAAATACCTGGCTCGCAGTGT
>BNTV01000288.1 GCA_025996865.1 Bacteroidia bacterium | reverse complement strand
GGCATGCAACTAATGCCTGCCGGTTCGAAATATATTTTTTATATTCCTTATGATTTAGCTTATGGAGCAGAAGGCCGTCCGGGATCAATCCCTCCTTTTGCAACGCCTTCTTTGCTCTTGTTATCTGCAAGATATTTCAAGTTTTCTTCTTTTTCCTTGGCATATTGTTTTTCCAAAGCCACTGATTTAACGCGTTGAGCGGTTTCTTCAACAAAAGGACCTGCTTCTTCGCGCGGAATCAAAAACTTTTTGCCAAGTACGCCATCAATAAAACCGGCTAACAGATTGGACTTGCTCAAAACTTTGGTTGTATCATCACCCAAAAGATTGCGACTTACTCCTTCTATGCTTGAACCTACGTTCATACCGATTTGCTGACCCAAGATACGAGCACTGGTTTTTTTGTCGTCTTTATTGATTTTAGAGCCTTCAACAAAACCGGCGATAAAATCACTAATAAGAGTGGAATCAATACCTTGCGACAACAAATACTCGCCTATCCCTTGGGTATTGGCAACGCCAAAGGCGTAAGACAACGAATCAATATCGGTTTTCAAATTCGCTTTCGGGGTTTGCGCCGTACAAGAAAAAAACGATAAAACGATAGATACCGCTACAAATAAAACAGAAATAAAAGATAATTTCTTCATGACTTTTCTTTTTTAATTAATTTGTTTATTACTTTGTTTAATGATTTGACATATTCTTTTGACAAAATCACTGCAAAAGTAATGCTTTTTAGGATAGGATAGATAAAAAAACAGATTTTTTTTGTATTTTTGTAAATAATCTTACAAAAAAACCGCTAATAGAGGGTCTATTTACTATTATTTTTATTGATTACCTTACTCATAAGTTTATATAATCATTGTCATTTGGCGCAAAATATAGGGGATATCAACAGCCCGGCTTTAAATGCCGGGCTGAAATAAATCAAATGAATCGAATACGTGACACAAGGTCACTTTCATTCGGCTACACAGCGGACAGGGAAGCCGAACCCCCTGTAGTTGCTGAGTGCAGGAATCAGCGTGCCGGTGAAGTCCAAACTGTAGCCGTAGATATTAGAGGACGGTGATGACGACCAGCAGTTGCCGTCCGTACCCACCTGGTTCAACACGCCCGTCGAGTAGTTACGGAACCCGCTATTGGAGAAATACGGTTGGTTTAAGTTCTGCCGCCGGTATCCGCTGGTAATAGCAGTGGTGCCGTCTGCACTCCCGGTAGTAGCAGAAATAGTGCCAACTTTAGTGTAATCGCCTGCGGCACCAAATTCAGCCGCAGTCGGCATCCGCCAGCGTTTGCCCTTGGGCGCCGCACCGATCTTTGCCAGGTAAACACAAATATCACCCTTGAGAGCGGCAATAGTATCTGCACCTGTAACAGGGTCATTGGTTATTGCAGTTAAATAGGCAGTGTCGCGAGAATAAGGAGTAAATATACCGGTTGCGTACGGAATGTCGGCATAATTAGCATAAGTAATATCATCGGTTGTCCATGTTTCATCAACTCCCGGGTTAGTCGGGAAATACGTTACTCTTGACCAGGCAGAGCCGGTTGCACCTGCCGGCGACATACCGACCAAACTGCCCCATTTGAAAAAGACACCCTGATACTGATCTTTGCTCTTGTCGTTACTGTCGGCAAAAGTCAACTTCGTACCGTCCCAGTAGATCATGCTGCCTGCCCAGTGCAAACGAAGCAGCTCTTCCTGTTCAACTGTACTGTAAGGACTTACCGTAACGCCTTTAAATTCGATGGGTTTTTTACCAAACAGCTCAAACTGGAACGTATATTGCCGCTCCATTTCAAACGCGATGGAAGAAATATACGCATCGCCCACAATGGCCGGAACAGGAACCGCATAAGTCCTGTTCACCGCACCGGCGCCATTTTCCCTGTAGGTAATCTCGATATAAAACCCGCCGGAAGGATCCGGGTCGCCACTGGCTACCAGGGTTGCCCTGTTCAAATCGGAAGGGTCGTTTT
>BNTV01000287.1 GCA_025996865.1 Bacteroidia bacterium | reverse complement strand
CCGCTTCGCCCATTGGCACGCCGGATCACAACCGCGCCCTGTCGATAGCCCGCGCCAAAGCGATGGAAGCGTATATCCTGTGGAAGCATCCCGGATTTGACCGCAACCGCATCGACGAAAAAGCGGCAGGCATCGACTGGGAAGGCTTTCAATCCTTAGTCTCCAGTGACGCCGGAGTTCCCGACAGGGGAAAAATCCTTTACCTGTCCGGCCGGACGCAGGATGAAGAGCTGCTGCTCCGGGAACTCCGCAGTCTTCCCCCTGCAACGCAAAGATACCTTCGGGCAAATATATTCAGCCGTTTGCAATATGTGAGCGTTCGCCTCCTGATGGACGATGGCAGTTATATACCGCCGGTGAAAGGGAGTCCGTCTGTGGATTTTTTTAAGGACTTTAAGGACTTTAAAGACCTTAATGAGACGGCCAGGCGTGACACCCCCGTTCAGGTTCCGGTCAACAAACCGTCGCACCGGGTGTTCGCCGTGAGCACCAACCTGCTGTATGATGCAGCCTTGCTTCCCAACCTCTCGGTAGAGCTGGCCTTCAACCGTCAGTCCCTGCTGCTTCAAGGCGCGTGGAGCTGGTGGGATACCGGCTCGCCCAATTATTGGAGCCACCGCATCCAGATGCTATGGATAGAAAACCGCTACTGGTGGGGTGACCGCCCGCAAGCCCTGACGGGATTTTTCACCGGCATTTACGGCGCGGTGGGCACTTACGACGTCCGCCTGTTTCCCAAAGGGGGAGAACCTTTGGGATTTCTCAGCAACCTCAGCTATTCGGCGGGACTGACCGGCGGCTATTCCCTGCCGCTGTCCCGCCGGTGGAACCTGAATTTCAACCTGGGGGTTGGTTATCTGGGCGGGGAATACAACGAGTACAATCACAGTTCGTGCGCCGACTGTTATCCCAAACGGAGCACGAAACAGCGACGGTATATCGGACCTACGCAGGCCGCAGTATCAATTGTTTATAAACTGAATGATTGAAATGAGTCGCAATATCAATATATCCTCACCCCCTGCCCCTCTCCTCAAGGAGAGGGGAGAAGCCGCTGCAAATAAGGTACAGGGTGAAGGGTACAGGGTGCACGACCGGTATTGGCAACCTTATACCGTGTACCTTTTACCTTTCACCCTGTACCTGCTGCTGTTGTTTTGTTCCTGCGAAAACCGGGAGTTGAGCGCCGATGATCCCTGCGGGGATGCATTTGCCGTCGAGGTCGTCATTCATTGGGACGGCATCGACCCTGCCGACAAGCCTCAAAAGGGGATGATCGCCCACCTGTTTGCCCAAAACGGCCTGCAACGCTATGAACGTGCCGACCTGCCCGTGGACGGCGGCCGGATGAACATACCCGGAAACATTCCCTATGTCCCGCTCTGTTACGATTATTACGGCAACGAATATATTTATTTTCGCAACGAAAACAGCCTGGATTTGTTTGAGGCTTACAGCGCACCGGCCACCGGCCTGTACAATTCTTACGGGCCGAACAGCGCATCGGTCCGGGCGGCAGCGGGCGAAACGGAGGAAAACACCGTTTCCGAGCCTTATCCCTACAACTTCTTTGTGACGCGCAACGACTCGCTTTTCACCGTCAAGCCCGTTCCCGGACAAACGCAGTATCTGCATTTTTATCCGCAGAATGTGCTCCGGGAGTTTACTTTTTTGATTCGGGACGTGGAAGGCGTAGAAAATATCGCCGGCGCTTATGGCGCCATATCGGGCATGTCTTCGGCTTACCGGATGAGCGACGGTGCAAAGGGTGTCGAACCGTCCACCGTGCTGTTCGGCAACCAGAAGGGACGGGTAACCTGGGCGGGCGATTCCATTACGGGCGTATTTTGCACCTTTGGCCCCGCCGATATCGAACACTTTCGCAACCGGCTTACCGTGGGGGCCGTTTCCGTCAGGCACGGCTATTATTACGGCACCTGGGAAGATACGGTGCGCGAACAGATAGCGGGAGCGCTGGGCGAACACGGCACTC
>BNTV01000286.1 GCA_025996865.1 Bacteroidia bacterium | reverse complement strand
CAATCGTGCTTACGGTAACCGATATTTTGTACAGAAACGTTTGCGCATATACTACGGAATCTTTACCCACAACGACCGATACATCGCAAGTATCGCCGGGTGTTCTGGGAACCACTACATACATGGAGCTACCGGTAGAACCAATCACTTTCGCCTGTTTCTTATTGAAATAGACTTTAATATCAGCAGGATTGATTCCAAAGTTTTCTCCTTTCAAAATCACTTTCTCGGCTATTCTCCCCGAATCGGGGAAAAAGGCAGTCAATTTTACCGGTTTGGAAGGATCGTATTCCGAACCGATATCCTTACCTTTATCCTCGCAGGAAACAAAGGCGTACATGCACAAGAGCATACACAAACAGGTTACAAAAATTTTCTTCATCGCATTAACATTTAATTAAAAATAATTACAATCTTATAAAATCACATTTCAAAAATTCGCATACACAGCCGGGAATACCCGGTCCCTACCCTTCCTGAAGAAGGGCGGAATAAGTATTCCTGTCGTTGCAGGACAAATTTGTAGGAAATAAAAAATCAGGAAAAATATGTTTTTCTTCTCTTTCTCTCTCTGCAATAATCGCGCCAAACCTTTGTGATTCAAGGAATAAAGGTGAATATGATATGTAAGAAAAAAGGTTCACAATTTGATGACGAGATTTAAATGATTTTACGGTGCCAAATATAAGGAATATTTTTTATATTTTGGATATTTTTGGTTAATTTTTTTTTGGAGGTGCTATTGAAAAATATCGTTTGACCGTACACATGACTACCTATATTTGACATTGCGTTTACTAACCATGGATTGCGGTAACGTTTGGGTGTCTTTTTGTCCCGTATAGATATGTTCAAGAATAACAAGGACTTCCTGCTAAAGGATTTGTAATCGCTTCCCAACAATTGAATGATTTATTTTGTGCATTTAATGATGTTTTTGGCTATGGGTATGGATAATATTTGTAGTAAAGCAACGGGTTTTCTTTTAATCTCAATACATTTACCATAATAATTATTTATTCATTTATTTATTTATTTTTCGGTTTGTTTTCTTTTATATCTATAAAAGTCCCTGTTTTCGGCCCTCCCTCATCCTCGATTAGATTTTCTACATTTTCTGCTCTTCCGGGTACAATCAAGGTATTGACTGCAGACTGGCTTACCTTATAGGCATTATCCGTATTAATCGCTGTATTATTTTCCATAATCGTACCTACAATAGCAATTTTAGAAAAATCGCAAGGTGATTTGTCTGAATTTCCACAAGTTACGTAATTGAAATATCCTTCTGCACCCAAGCCGCTTGAACCTCCCGCTTTGCCCACGTTAGGGATAGAAGCCTGCAGTAAGTTGCGGCGCATCTCGATACCAATCGTTCCGATGCCGAATATTTTGGTATTGTCATTGGCTACTTTAACATGGTACATGGCCACATGCGCCGAACGAAGGCCATTGGTATTAATCACCTTGTTGTCGACAACCGATACATTCCAGGTCAGGTTATACCTTTTATTCTGCATTCTTTGGTCGGAACGCAAATAGATTCCTCCGGAGTTTGTTAATTCATTACCGGTAATGACCACATCTGTTCCACCGCCATATAACATGATTCCCTGGTGGTTATCTTTCAAGATATTATCTTTTATCAATCCTTTGTAAATCGACCATTGTGTGATGACATACCTGGAAGATGGAGCAGGAATGACGTCCCAAGGGCGATCGACCGTCAGTATCGTATCGTTATTGCCGGTAATGGTGCGCCATTGCCCGGTTCCCTCTCCCTCAACAATTGCAATGACGTAATTCATCGGGTGTACTGCATATTGCCAGTCTGTGCTTACCCTGTCCGTAAAGTCCTGCCATTCCGTCCTGTTGTCTTTCACGGTGGTTTCCGTCGCGGAGGTGAGCGTACCGAGGGATTGTTGGTGGGGATTACAGCCTTGGCTCAGGATGGTTTCTCCTTGGTTATTGTTCTTGATAGCAGCCCCTGTCACGAGGAAACGATTTTTTTGG
>BNTV01000285.1 GCA_025996865.1 Bacteroidia bacterium | reverse complement strand
GGTTTTGGTTAAGCAAGATTATATTTCAGGCGATAGGGTAGAGATCCTTTTTGATTTGCCTTTGGGAGAAATCGTCATTGATTTTTACGATAAACTCAAAAGCATTTCCAAAGGTTACGCCTCGTTTGATTATCACATGCACGATTACCGACCGTCGAAATTGGTCAAATTGGACATTCTGTTGAACGGCGAACAAGTTGATGCGCTTTCCACGCTGACCCATGTGGATAATGCCGTTACTTTCGGCCGCCGGATGTGCGAAAAACTGAAAGAACTGATTCCCCGCCAACAGTTTGACGTCGCTATTCAAGCAGCTATCGGGGCGAAAATCATTGCCCGCGAAACCATTAAAGCCGTGCGTAAAGATGTGACAGCCAAATGTTACGGGGGTGATATTACCCGTAAACGGAAACTGCTCGAAAAGCAAAAGGAAGGGAAGAAACGCATGAAACAGGTTGGAAATGTGGAAGTGCCGCAAAAGGCTTTTTTGGCTGTTTTGAAATTGGATTGAAATAAGATAATATAACATGACGCTACACCTTTATAAAATAATCAATCATGGAACATCACAGTAATTTAAACAGAAGAATGTTGAATAAAATGGTTATCATCTCCACTATGGCTTTGTTTATTGCAAGCATTGCCAATGCGCAAACAAATCTGAAACAGCAAGCGCAGCAAAGTATAAAAACCATTTACCCTACAAAAGATTGGGTTGTATCAGACTTCGTAGTGACCGATCCGGAATTTGGCGCGAAAGCCGAGCCGGGATTTGATAACAGAGCGGCTTTTCAGGCTGCTATCAATGCCGCGTATAACAACGGCGGCGGTGTAGTGTATATACCTGCAGGTAATTATGAGTTCCGCAGCACGCAAACTGCTACCAGAAACGTTCGAGTGCGTCAGGGCGCTGAGCAATCACAGAAAGATTTTAATTACGAATCTGTTCTGCAACTCCCGCCGGGTGTGCAGCTCCGCGGCGACTGGGCAGATCCGGAATTAAACCAGGGGAAAGTTCTCGGAACCATTCTTGAAGTACGTGTCGGCAAAAATTCACCCAATTATAATGGAACTGTTGAAAGCTGGTGGAACGACTCACAGGCCGGCAACGCACTCCGCACTACCTATACAAGCATAGCCGACAGATTTATAGAAATGCAAGCGGGAACCGGCGTGACAAACCTGTCAATCTGGTATCCCGAACAGGATATCAACAATATTAAACCTTATCCATGGACATTATTTCAACCGAACGGAGACTGCGCGACGGTTGAAAACGTAACGCTTGTAAACGCTTACAACGGTTTCTATTCCGCACCGAGCGAGTTGCATTATGTTCTGAACAGCTACATGACGGCGCTCAATACGGGAATTGAAATCCATGTATGCACCGACATCGGGCGTATTGAGAATGTCAAGATCAACCCCAAATATTGGGCAAATTCAGGACTTCCCGGTTCACCCTCACTGGCAAAGGCTACCGCATACACGAGAGCAAACGGCACCGGATTCAATATGCACCGTTCCGATTGGGAATATGTGTCTGATTTATATGTTTCCGGTTATAAAACGGGTATGTGGATAGGCCGGGAACCCGGTTACTCCGATACGCCTAATGCGCAGTTATACGAAATCCATATTGAAAACTGCGAAAACGGTTTATATGTTCAGGCAGTCAACCCTTATGGTTTGCTTATATCCAATTCTACATTCGGAGCTGACAAAAATGGGAATGCGGTGTATTTCTATAATGATTTCAGAACCTCCGTACAATTCAACGGTGTAGATTTTTCCGGGCCTATCGTCAGCGACGGCAGCGACGGGGTTATATCCTTTGAAAGCTGTACGTTTGACAAATACAATGATTATGCGCTCAAAATCAACAGTGGTAACGTATTGCTTACTCAAAGCGAATTTAAACAACCTGCCGGTCATGTGTATTTGGGCAAAAATATGCATACACTCAAATCGATAGACTCCGGCTATAAACGCAAATTGGATATCAAAAATGACAGCAATTCCGCTAATGTTGAGATTGCTGCCGGCGATGAAT
>BNTV01000284.1 GCA_025996865.1 Bacteroidia bacterium | reverse complement strand
CGGCCTGTATTATTTTCAACAATATCCTGCGACCCCTATGTCCCTATGTTTTTATTTTTAAAAATTTATTTTTAACTTTGTACTTTCAATCAATTTTGTGAATACGTTACTCATTTAAATTCAAAACAGAAAATCGAAAGCGGCTTTTATAACAAAAAGCAGTAATCAATGTGGTAATACTTACCAAGTAAATCCGTGTCATCCGTGTCATCTGCGTTCCATTCATCATTTAATCGTTTTACAAATTCTTTTCCATCGTATTTTTCCGGTTTCCGGCTCAACGGATTTCCAGACAAGAATCGCCTTGCCGACAATGTGGTCTTCGGGCAGCAAGCCCCAATAGCGCGAGTCGCGCGAATCGGAAATATAGTCGCCAAAACAATGGCGATAAAAAGGAGTACTATGCCCGACGCCAAGTTTTTCCAAAATGATTTCCACGTGTATTTTGCCATTTTTCAATGAAATTTTTTACAAATATCCTTGTTTTTTATGAAATCCACATCAATTTTACCAAAAATTTTGTTTGTCTTACAACCAAATCCGGTTGCAGTTTGTTCAACAACGATATCCAACGTTATTTAAATATTAATACTGAATAAATTTGCTTGATTGTCTCATCACTTCATCGGAAAAGATGCTATCTTTTCCGGTTTATTCGATTAGTTGCTTTTGATGATGATTTGTATTTTTCCTTCTTTCTCTGCAATTTCAATATCGGATATTTCTTTTGGATTAATATCTTTCCATTCATCTTTAGGAACTGACCATCCGTTAAATATAATTTCTGTGATTTCCCCCGGAATTGAGGTGGAAATCATATCAACCGTATCACTTGGCGTCAGATAGATAGTTGGCATGTCCGAATCTGGAACTTTTATGGATTTCCATAGAAAGCCATTTAAACGAAACCAAAGTTTATCATTTGCTTTCATACTTAGTTCAAACTTCCCGTCTTTGTCGCTTTTTATCCCGACAGTATCTGTATTTACCGTTATACGCACGTTCGGAAGCGGTTTTTGTGTATTTTCATTTAATATGATACCTCGACAAATAATTTCCATTCCATGGAGGCGTTTAACATTCTCAACAGACGAAGCAGGTTGTTTGTTATCATATACTTGGCCTTTATGATTTTCATTTAACTTAAATGCTCTAATGCTTAATTCGGTATCCAAATAAGCCGTTGCATAAATTGTTTGTTCATCTTCATCAACACAGAAAGACGTTATGGAGACATCCAATTCAAACGTATTAAGATGATTCCCCTCCCAGTCAAAAACAATAATGTATTGACCCAATACAGGCCCTCCGTTATCTAATATTGTTTTTCCGGAATACAGCATATAACAGTATTTTTCAGTACCATAAGATTGTGTGTAATGAATGATGCAATTCTTATCTACATGTACCCGGTTATCATCCCATATAGCATTTATATCCGTGGTTAAATACTTCTTTATTAATCTACAGGAATTTTCTTTTATTTCATAAAATTCCAAATCATCACAATAAATTCCGCCAAAAGCAAAACAATTATACCTCGAAGATGCACATAATACACCTTGATACAGGAAAGAAAATTCAATACCCGATTTATCTTCATTAAATGGATAAACGCCGGCATATTTCAATAGATTTCCATTATTATCATATACGTGAAAGCGACCTTCTGTCTGTCCAATCCCGACAAAATAATTGTTTATTTTTCGCAGTTCCATAGGCATCTGTTCAAAATACTTTTTTTCTTTTATTCTCATGCTATCGCCAATATCCAATGTGACCATATTACCTGTCTGCGATTCAAATGTATAAAGTTCATTTTGTGTGGCATATAACCCTCGCAATGGGACAATTACATCACCTGGTCCATTACCGAATGAGATAAAACGACCGATAACAACCTTATTTTTTTTATCAAAGACGGTCAATACCTTCTGGTCATATTTATCATAAAAAATCAATAAAGAATCAATACATGTAATGCCGTGGGGTAAACCGATCAAGCAATCCATTTCAATAATTTCGCTATGCAAAGGAATAATTTCTTTCAAAAATTCAA
>BNTV01000283.1 GCA_025996865.1 Bacteroidia bacterium | reverse complement strand
CTCTGGACGAAAGCGGTAGCCTGTTAAATCGGGTATCCGCCGTATTTTTTGCCATGACAAGCGCCCATACGGATTCGGTTTTGCAGGCGCTTGAAACCGAAATGTCGCCGTTATTGACGGAACACTCCGACAATATTTATTTAAACGAAAAATTATTTACCCGTATCAAAGCTGTTTACGATGATCCTTCTTCAAAAAATCTGACGATGGAACAGAAAAAGCTGTTGGAAAAATACTACAAAGATTTTGTCCGGTCGGGAATTGCTTTGGATGCGTCTAAAAAGGAAAGGCTTCGGGAGATAAACAAGGAAGTGGGATTGCTTAATGTCGCTTTTGGTGAAAATTTATTGGCGGAAACCAATGATTTTAAGTTAGTTATTGATAACAAGGCCGATTTGTCCGGACTTCCCGAAAGCGTGATTGATGTAGCAAGCCAGATCGCAAAGAAAAACGGTTTGGATGGAAAATGGGTATTTACTTTGAGCAAACCGAGTTGGGAACCTTTCCTTAAATATGCCGATAATCGCGAATTGCGCGAAAAACTTTACAAAGCGATGTACAATCGTTGCAACAACGGCAATAGCCACGACAATAAGGAGAACATCCGGAAAATCGTCAATTTGCGGCTTGAACGTGCTAATTTATTGGGTTACAAGACTCATGCCGATTATAAACTGGAAGAGACTATGGCGAAAAAGCCTGAGAATGCATTTAAATTATTGAATGATATTTGGAAATATGCTTTGCCTCAAGCCCTGAAAGAAAAAGAGGAATTGCAGAAACTGATTGATAAAGAAGGCGGAAAATTCAAACTCCAATCCTGGGATTGGTGGTATTATGCCGAAAAATTGCGCCAGGCAAAATATGATTTGAATGAAGAAGAATTGAGGCCGTATTTTGTGTTGGATAATGTCAGGAACGGAGCTTTTGAAATAGCGCATAAATTGTATGGAATTTCGTTCAAGGAAATAGACAGTGTTCCTGTATATCAAAAAGATGTGAAAGTATTTGAAATAAGCGATGCCGACGGTTTGTATATTGGCACCATTTACGTGGATTATTTTCCGCGTCCTGAAAAACGGAACGGGGCTTGGATGGGAAATTTTACGGAACAGCTGGTTTATCAAGGAAAATTTGTGCATCCGGTAGTTTACAATGTGGGTAACTTTGCGTTACCGACCGGCGATGCGCCTTCGTTGCTGAATTTAGACCAGGTAGAAACTTTGTTTCACGAACTTGGACACGCTTTGCATGGTTTGCTTTCCAAATGCAATTATCTTGGTGTTTCCGGCACCAATGTTTACCGGGATTTTGTTGAATTGCCTTCGCAGATTAATGAACATTGGGCGTTTCATCCCGAAGTTTTGAAAATGTATGCCAAGCATTACAAAACCGGCGAAGTGATTCCCGACTTATTGATTGAAAAAATTGAAAAAACGGCCACTTTCAATCAAGGATTTATCACGACGGAACTGGTTGCTGCCGCTATTCTCGACATGAAATGGCATACCGTCGAATCTCCCTTGACGGTGAATGTGGATACTTTTGAAAACAATACTTTGAACGAGATAGGGTTAATTCCTGAAATCATATCAAGATACAAGAGTACTTATTTCTCTCATATTTTTGACGGCGGATATTCGGCAGGCTATTACAGTTATCTTTGGTCGGAAGTTTTGGATGCGGATGCCTTCCAGGCTTTTGAGGAAAAAGGCATTTTCGATCAGGCAACTGCCAAATCGTTCAGGGAAAATATCCTTTCTAAAGGCGGTAGTGACGATCCGATGGCGCTTTATCACCGTTTCCGGGGAGCTGATCCGAATCCGGATTATCTGTTGAAGAATCGAGGATTTATAGAGTAATGGAAATGACGAGATAAGCTGTTTAACAATCATCATCAGATGTCTCGACTCCGCTTCGCTTCGCTCGACATGACGACGATGTATATTATTGAGGGAGAGTGGGAAAGATTAGGGCGGCGAAGCCGCCCTAATCTTTCCCACTCTCCTGTTTTTTCCCAAAGGGTATCGTCATGTCGAGCGAAGCGAAGCGGAGTCGAGACATCTGATGAAAATTTATACTATTGTTATGTT
>BNTV01000282.1 GCA_025996865.1 Bacteroidia bacterium | reverse complement strand
CCCCGAAAATCGAAAACACCGGAAATGCAAAAATATTCCGCTTCGTGATTGAAAACATTCAAAGAAAAGATTCGGAAATCAAATTAACGGTTACTTTTGATGGAAAAGAATTCGGCGCCGATAAAAAACAATCCGAAGAAACATTAATTCCGGGCATAAACGATTTCAAAGTCATTGAAACAGAGCTTATTTCGGAATCTGAAACCGGAGTCAGAATTGTATTTTCTTCTCCCTTGTCCACTCAACAAGATATGAGAGGCCTTATTCATATCCCTGAAATACAAGAATATACTGTCAGCATTCAAGATAATCAGGCGTTTATCTATTTTGAGCGGAAAAACACCTCTAAAATCACAATCAACCTAAATGAAGGATTGCAAGACAATTACAGACACCGCTTGGGAGATACATCTCCAATCGAATTGAATATCGAACCGCTAAAACCTCGGGTAGAACTGTTGAAACCGGGCAATATCCTGCCCAATTCCGAAAACCTGATTTTGCCATTCAAAGCAGTGAATCTCAAAGCCATAGATGTGAAAATCATCAAGATTTTCGAGAATAACACCCTGATGTTTTTACAGACAAACCAAATCAACGGATCCTACGAATTACGCCGGGTAGGACGCTTAATCCACCGGGAAACCATTCGTCTGGATGCCGACCCTACCAAAAATTTACATGATTGGCAGAACTATTCCATTGATTTGTCCAAAATTATCCGGCAGGAACCAGGCGCTATTTACCGGATTGAATTGTGGTTCAAACAAGCCTACGCTCATTATCCCTGCGGAGATTCCATAAATACGCAAGCCTTTGATAAAGAGATAAAATCCCTTTCATCCGGCATGGTTCGCACTTCAAACACAACCGACAACGACGTAGCTGTTTGGGATGTTCCCTATTCCTATTTCGATGATTCTGAATACGATTGGAATACTTACAATTGGAAAGACAGGGATAATCCCTGTAAACCAACTTATTACATGTTACCCGAACAGAAAGCGGTCTGCAACGTGGTACAATCGAACATCGGATTAATAGCCAAAGGCAATTCCGATAACCGATGGTGGGTTGCCGTTACCAACATTCTGGACACTAAACCCATTGCCAATGCGGAAGTTACAGCTTATAATTTTCAATTGCAAGCCATTGCCACGGCAAAAACCGACGGCGACGGATTCGCCATGCTTACTCCGAAAAACAAACCATTCATCCTCATCGCTTCAGACGGCAAACAAAAAACCTATCTCCGTTTAGTGGAAGGCGAAGAAAATTCTTTAAGCCGTTTTGACGTGGACGGAGAAAAAATCGAAAAGGGCTTGAAAGGCTTTGTTTACGGCGAACGAGGTGTATGGCGCCCGGGAGATACGCTGCATATTTCTTTCATTTTGCACGATCCCGAAAAACGGATTCCGGCCAACCACCCGGTAACACTGGAATTATACAATCCAAGGGGACAATTCAACAATAAACTAATAGCCACCGAAGGTGTAAACGGTTTTTACACTTTCGCGATTCCGACAAATGCCAACGATCCCACAGGCTTGTGGAACGCTTACGTGAAAGTAGGCGGAACCACTTTCCACAAACCGCTCCGCATCGAAACCATTAAACCCAACCGTCTGAAAATCAATCTATCTTTGCCCGGTCAACGAATTGATGCTTCGGCCGGCGCAATTCCGGTACAATTAACCGCCTCATGGTTGACGGGCGCCAAAGCACACGACTTGAAAACCAAGGTGGAAATGAAACTGACACGTGCCAATACCCAATTCAAAGGATACGAAAAATATTTGTTCAATAATCCCGCAAGCAGTTTTTCCTCCAACGAATCGGTTGTTTTCGACGGTGTATTAAACGATAACGGTGAAGTCCGATTCAATCTGAAAACGCCCGAAGCCCAAAATGCGCCGGGTATGTTGAACGCCAATATCACTTGCCGCGTTTTTGAAACAGGCGGCGACGCCAGCATTTACACGCAGTAAAGACGAGAGAACCATCAAAGGCGTCCGCACGGGCGTTGTTTTTTCTGCCGTCCCGAAAGCGCCGTCCTGCCCGGCGACGACCATTGTGCGAACCGAACCGACGTAAACCGGTAAA
>BNTV01000281.1 GCA_025996865.1 Bacteroidia bacterium | reverse complement strand
CAAATTACCCGGAATAGGGAAAAAATCGGCGTTGCGTTTAGCATTACACACCCTTAAAAGAACGAAAGAAGAAGTTTCTGCTTTCAGTCAAGCCATAACGGATTTACGCAACAATGTAAACTATTGTACGGTTTGCCATAATATTTGCGATTCGGTAATCTGCAATATATGTGGCGATACACACAGGGATGCTTCTTTAGTATGTGTAGTTGAAAACATCAAAGAAGTAATGGCCATCGAAAACACAGGGCAATATCACGGTTTATATCATGTTTTGGGAGGAATTATTTCTCCGATGGAGGGGATAGGTCCAAGTGATTTGCAGATAGAAAGTTTGGTACAAAGGGCTAAAGAAGAAGAGGTAAAAGAAATTATTCTGGCGCTGAGTACCACGATGGAAGGTGATACGACTAATTTTTATATTTACCGCAAACTGGCAGGAATCAATATCAAAATTAGTGTCATAGCTCGAGGCGTTTCTATTGGAGATGAGATTGAATATGCAGATGAAATTACATTAGGTCGTTCAATTCTGAACAGGGTTAATTTTAGTGATTCATTTAAAGTATAATTTAAATAAATAAATAAGTAATTATGGTAATTGCAGTGGATTTTGACGGGACAATCGTTGAGCATGCCTATCCGAAAATCGGGAAACCGGTTCCTTTTGCTATTGATGTATTAAAAAAATTACAACGCGAAGAACGCCATCTTTTGGTATTGTGGACTGTACGGGAAGGGGATTTGTTGAATGATGCGTTGTCTTATTGTAAACGTTCCGGCTTGGAATTTTATGCTGTCAACAAAAACTATCCCGAAGAAAATACGGGGATTGAACCCCGTAAAATAAACGCCGATTTATATATTGACGATAAAAATGTCGGCGGCATACCCGATTGGGGAATTATTTACAATATGGTGAAATCCGGTTCTGACGGAGGGTGGGACGTAAATGACTACGTTTCAAACAATAACAAGCTGGCAAAAAAGAAAAAGAACTTTCTGATTCGTTTGGGAGAAGCTTGGGATCAGGCTAAAGGACGTAGCTATTAATTTGATTTGGAATAAAATATGACTTTTCCCGTTCAGGACGATATCATTAATAAAGCTGTAAAAGAGCTATATATCAAGGATTTGGGAAAGGCAACGATACGTGAAGTCGTTGCCATTTCCGGAAAAATAGAAAAAGAAACCGGACTGGAATTTATCCATGCCGAAATGGGTGTACCCGGACTTCCGCCTTCTGCTGTCGGCGTAGAAGCCGAAATTGCCGCTTTAAAACGGGGAGTTGCGTCCATTTATCCGCCGATTGACGGGATTCCCGGACTGAAAACCGAATCGTCGCGTTTTATCAAGGCTTTTGTCGATTTGGATATTTCACCCGAAGGTTGTGTGCCGGTTGTCGGCTCGATGGAAGGTACTTTTGTTTCTTTTATCGTTGCCAATCAGTGCGATCCGGTTAAAGATACGATTCTGTTTATTGATCCGGGATTTCCGGTGCAGAAACAACAAGTTCATGTGTTGGGATATAAATACGAATCGTTCGATGTGTATGATTATCGAGGCGATAAACTCAAAGATAAATTAGAATCCTACCTTTCCGGAGGAAATATTTCCTGTATTATTTATTCCAATCCCAACAATCCGGGATGGTTTTGCTTGAAGGAAGAGGAGCTGAAAATCATCGGAGAATTGGCGACTCGCTACGACACAATTATTTTTGAAGATTTGGCTTATTTTGCCATGGATTTCCGCAGAGATTTGGGAACGCCGTTCCAGCCTCCGTTTCAAGTTTCCGTTGGAAAATATACCGATAATTATCTGTTGTTTATTTCAGGTTCAAAAGCGTTCAGTTACGCCGGACAAAGGATTGCAATCGTAGCTATATCGGATTCCCTGTACAACCGGATTTATCCCGGTTTGACGCAAAAATACGGCGGTGGAACTTTCGGAAGTTCCTTCATACACAGAGTGTTGTACGCCGCATCTACGGGTACCAGCCATTCGGCGCAATGCGCTTTGGCAGCCATGTTCAAAGCTGCTTCCGACGGTCAGTATCATTTCTTGGAAGAAGTAAAAGAATATGGCCGCAGGGCAAAAAAAATGAAGGAAATTTTTCTGAAATACGGCT
>BNTV01000280.1 GCA_025996865.1 Bacteroidia bacterium | reverse complement strand
TATGTACACATTTGGCATTATCGCCTTTTCCTTCGTATTCCCAATGGAAACTCATGCCACTTTGGTTGGTCAGCTTCACCAGCAAATGACCTTCATAATAGAAATATTTGCTTACGTCGTTTGCATCGTAACCGTCTCCACGATACAGGGGGCGTTTTCTCCGGCATACATCTCTATAAGTATCTATTCGTCCAGTTATCAGGCAGGAATTCAGAGAACACGCTGTCCTTATCATTTGGATTGATGTAGGCTAAGCGATTCAAGACATCGGAGAAGTAATCAAACGAGTTTACCTCATTGAGTCTGCAAGAACAAGCAAGGGAATAAATCAAGGCTGTTTTTTTGGCTCCGGCATGGCTACCACAGAACAAGCAGTTCTTTCTGGAGAGACTGATGTATCTCATGCACCGTTCGATGGCATTATTGTCCCAATGTTGTGATAATTTAGCCGAAAACGGCGTGAGACCTTTAGCCTTAGGCAGGAAAAACTATCTCTTCTGTGGAAATCACGAAGCCGCTGAATACACCACTGTCATCTACTTCCTGATGGGTACAAACTCAACAACGTTAATCCAACAGACTGGTTGACCGATGTCCTGAATCGTATCAATGAACAGAAAGTAAACGAACTATCCGAATTGCTCCCTAAAAACAGGGTGGAAAAGATTCTGTAGGTGTAGATAACGGAATGTTTACAAATGAGCGGAGTTATGAATTAATTGTTACAAGGATAAGGTGAAAAGAAAAAAGGAGACAAAAATCTCTCTTAATTCTTATAATTCAGATTGGGAAAGTCGTAAATCGCAGACTACCCGTTACCAAAACAAATTACAACTTTCTTTTATTGTTTTATTTAGAAAGTTAATAATGGTCTCTTGAATATCTAATCTATACACAAAATGGCTATAGTCTACATCATACACAACATGACCATTACTAACTTCAAGATTTTTTAAAATCAATTTGGAGCGAGGATTTCGCGTTAGTACATATAGTTTATCATTTTCTTCAAAAATTGTTAATGAATCTATTAGGTTATACTTTCTATCTTTTTTGTAAATTCTTAATTCATAAAGCATCCCCTTTTGAAAAGACATTTCAATTCTATCTAAATCAGCTTCCGTTATTTTAAAATGATTCTGTTGAGCTTTGAAAAACACCTCATACAAAATAACATCGGTATTATGTTGGGCGATGAGAGTAATTGTTTTTATCTCATTAGTGTTATCAATAGTATCAAAAGTCATTTTTTTAAAATCTTCAGATATTATTACATTAAAAATCTTTTTAGGATTAGACTCTCCTAATGGATTTTGTTCTATTGAAAAATCATTTGTAATAAAATTATAATACAATATTTCGCCATTTGAAGAAATAGAAAACACTTCTCCTTGTGGAGAAAATTCAAATGAAGACCAATCTTTTTTATGATTCATATTTTAATGATGTGTTTTATTTTTTTCAAGAACATCCCAAGCTGCATCAGATTTCTGCTTAGGGTTTCCAGGTCCCTTCCTTATGGAGTCCAGTTCCGCTTGAACTTTGCTAAAGTTTTCTGCTGGAATTGTTATTGAACCTATTGTTTTATTTGATTTTGTGACAGGAATTGTGACACTTGAAGCCCCTCCCTCTTGAAGAATATCAAACATATTTGTTCTGCAATTTGTACACACTCCCACTGGCATATCTCCATTAACTCTAAAACGCCCATTGACATCACTTATTATTACATTTTTCCCTTCAAAACCAATAGTCTTGTCAAAATCTTTTAATCCGATTATCTCAGCATGTCCTACTCCCGGGATACTATCATAAGTTCGAGATACTCCATCAACAGTAATAGTTGCACTAGCTCCATTCATATCACCCCATAAACCTAATTTATCTACAAAATTGTTTAGGTCATGTACATAACTATATAAACTGAAACCGCCCATTAGTCGAACAGGGTCTTGACTGATGTAGTTTCCAGAACTTGGGTCATAGTACCGGAACCGGTTGTAATACAATCCTGTCTCTTCATCCTCATACTGCCCCTGATACCTGAACGGACACTCATTCAAAGACCTCCCCGCAAAGGTACGAACTCTCCCATAAATATCCAACTGCGCCTCCCAGGTTTTTTCACCATTTGCATCAAACATCTGGGTAGGC
>BNTV01000279.1 GCA_025996865.1 Bacteroidia bacterium | reverse complement strand
AGAGATAATTGCCCCTTATAGCCGAGACTTTCATAAAAAGCCAGATTGGGCTTGTAAGCTACGCAATAATCGGCTGTAGCGTCGATAATGGCTTTATTAAAAGCAAAAACCGGATCTTCTTCCGACAATAAATGTTGGGGAATTTTCCTGATATCCGTGTCTAATCCCACGCAAAGGAAGGATTGTTTTTCCTGTATGTTTTTAAATAATTGTTGTTTTGTCATTATGAATTGAAATGTTTTTATAATTCGCTTTCCTTCATTCTTTCCGCATTCTCTGCCACAATCAGTTGGTTTATAACCGGTTGAATATCCCCGCCGACAAACGCCGGAAGGTTGTACATCGTATAATTAATCCGGTGGTCGGTAACCCGTCCCTGCGGATAATTGTACGTGCGGATTTTCGCCGAACGATCGCCGGTCGAAACCATCGTTTTCCGTTGTTGGGAAATGGCATCGTTATGCTTTTGCAGTTCGATGTCGTAAAGTTTGCTGCGTAACATTTGCAAAGCCATCTCCCTATTTTCCATCTGCGAACGGGTTACTTGGCATTGTACCATGATTCCCGTAGGTTTATGCGTAAGTTGCACTTTGGTTTCCACTTTATTAACGTTCTGTCCGCCCGCACCGCTCGACCGCGCCGTTTGATACTCGAGATCGGCGGGATTGATTTCCACATCCACTTCTTCCGCTTCGGGAAGTACGGCAACCGTAGCCGCCGAAGTATGCACCCGTCCTTGCGTTTCGGTGACGGGAACACGTTGTACCCGATGCACACCGGATTCATATTTCATTGTACCATAAACATTTTCACCCGTTACGGTAAAAATTATTTCCTTATAACCGCCGATAGTGCCTTCGCTGAAACTTGTTACTTCCATACGCCAAGCTTTAGATTCGATATATTTGGAATACATCTTGAATAAATCGCCGGCAAAAATCGCCGCTTCGTCTCCACCGGTTCCGCCACGGATTTCTACAATCGCATCTTTGCCGTCTTGCGGATCGGCAGGAATCAGCAGGAGTTTTATTTTTTCCTCCAATTGCGGTAAGCGTTCGGTATTAACGTCTAATTCTTCTTTCGCAAATTCACGCAACTCGGAATCCGACTCGTTTTCGAGAATTGATTTCGCTTCTTCAATCCCGGTAATAAGATTTTTGTATTCATTCCGGGCAATAACGATTTTTTCCAAATCCCGGTATTCTTTGTTCAATTTTACAAAACGCTTCATATCCGAAATCACATCAGGATCGGTAATCAAAGTTCCGATTTCTTCAAAACGAATCACCAAGGCAGCTAATTTTTCCAATAAGGAATTTTGACCCATTGTTTTATTTTTTTGTTCTCCGGATTGCTTCGGGCTATCGCCCTCGCAATGATGAGATAAAATATCCGTACTTACAAAAACCTCATTTTTACCTCATTTCCCGAACTAAACAACCTCAGTAGCAAATGAATTATTTCCCACTTGTTAAACCTCATTACCTTATTAAAAATCAATGCGTTGTGAAAACTCGTCATTATAAGGGAAATAGCCCGAAGCAATCCGGAAAGTTTTAGACGGCAAAGGTAGTGAAAATTTCCCGGTTTTTAATCTCTGAAACGAGTAAAAATTCCATAAAGAAAAATGGGTTTATGAAAAAGATAAAATATTTTTATAGCATCCTTCTGTCGGCAGTTATTGTTGGCACAACCGGTTGCGATGACGACCGTTTCCTGAAAGAACAGCCCTATACGTTTCATACGATAGATAATGTGTATTCCACTTCTGCGCAAGTGGAGCAGGTGCTGACAGGTATTTATACACAGGTTAGAACATTGAAGACAATTTCATCCGGTGCGCATTGGCTTCAGGTTTACAAAGGAGGATTAGGTACGGATATGTATGATGTAAGTTCGACAAGAAAAGAGAATATTTTTAGTGATTACAGCTTACATGGGCGTCGGCAGCAGAAAAGGCGTATGTGGTAGCTCAGGCACGGTTTTTCCGTGCGTATGCCTATCGGAATTTGGCAGAATTGTTTGGCGGCGTACCTTTGGTAACAGAAATACGGGATGAATGCGCAATGCGGCTTGTTGGTTAATTCTTCGCGGCAGATTCTTTATGCGGATAGTTCGGAGCGGTTTGCGGAGGCGGCGCAGCGGGAGGAGCGGAAGGTACAAAAGG
>BNTV01000278.1 GCA_025996865.1 Bacteroidia bacterium | reverse complement strand
TCAGTACCTGGAGCCGGAAATACCCAGTCTTTTTTAGGCAGTTCGGTATCCTGCAACAGAAATATCTGCCCGGCGTCAATAGCGGGGTACTGATTGCCGTACATGTCTTCCAGTCTCACCTTCACATTAACCGGATCATGTTCTCCAAGTGTAAGAAGATCCATGATAAATCTCCGCTCTGTTTCCTTGTTTGAAGAAAAAACCGTTGTCAATGAGCGCGGAACTCCGTACATGGTGAAGCTGAAATCAACATATACGTTGATACTCTGCAACAATTCATTTTCCCAATCCACAAAAAACGAACCGACAGCCGGTTTTACCACAATGCTTCTGGCTACTTTCGGCAATACCGGTTCCAAAGGCTTTACTTCAATCGGTACTATTTTAGATTTATTTCCTGCCCTGTCTAAGGCAAACAGATTGACGGTATAAAAAACGGTGTCGGAAAAGCCATACATGTCCAACGAATCTGCAAAGTAAGAAACTGAAAACTGCGCAAGCTTGCCGTTTGCGGTTAGAAATTCAGCATTGATAGAGAGTAGATCCTCATTTTCAGGAATTTGATAAAAAATCCTTGCACCTCCGGAAAGCGGTTTGTATGTAAGATAGACGGGCGCCGACGGCGGAACCGAATCACCGGCATTGAACTCAAACCTGCCCTGTTCCTTACAAGCACAAAACACGAAAAAGATGAATATCACAAAAAAATAATAATTTGTTTTCATATCCTTATAATTATAAATCTTTAAATCCTTAATTTACCATCCCGGATTTTGAATAATGTTTGCATTGGTATTCAATTCATCCAGATCAATGGGCCACAAATAATATGTCTCATTAAAAGTACGGGCTTCCTTCATTTCGATAAGAAAGAACTCGGATCCTGTTATACCCTCTGTTGTCCATCCATAAATGGGGGTTGAAAATTCATTCGTCGCTTTTTTATAGCGAATCATATCCCAATATCTGCTACCTTCAAAAGCCAGTTCAATGCCTCTTTCCTGAAGAATAATATCTCGCATGCCTGTTTTTGTATGATGTTTTTCAAAATATTCGGGTTTTACATAATTGAGGTCTGTCCATGCAGTTTCCACATCGGGAATACCTGCTCTGGCGCGTACCACATTGATGGTTTTATATACTTCCGACCTGTCGGCACCTTCGTCCAGATATTCGTTCAGAGCTTCTGCTTTCATCAGATATAAATCAGCCATACGAATAATGGGATATGGAAATCTCACTACTCTTCGCCAGTCGCCCGATTTACTTTCGGGATGTACCATTTTCTGTAGTCCCAGTCCCGTACACAGATAGTTGTCGGTATGTGCTCCACTGTATCCGCCTGCCTGGTCATTATACATTGTTGTCGGTATCAGGTGCGCATGTGCCCGCCAGTAACCTCCGGTGATGCCAAGATTGGCATAGAAACGAATCTCGCGGTTCAGATAAATACGAACGGTTTCAATGTCGGGTTGCATAAGACCGCGCATTCTGTCGTATTCCGAATCTTCGGGATATTCATCCTCTGGCGTGTGTACAATTTCATACTGTTTATTTCTATTGAAAGACCTGTCTGCGTCAAGAGGCAGCCCGTTGACGGTGTAATACCTGTCCAGCATTTTTAATGTAGGCCCCAGCCACTGTTCGGACAGGGTATTGCTGTTGGTTACTCCCGGAGTATATCCGACCGGCAGTCTGATATTGGCAAGTGTTTGCAATTGTCCCGATTCGGTAATAGCCTGTCCTGAATAACCCCAAATCAGTTCCTTATTCCATGGATCGACGATCACCATTCTCAGATTGTAATAGGTTTTCATGATATCCCTGTTTAATCTGAAAGCCGTTGTATCATAAGGAAATTCTATCCTGTCATACGTATATAATCCCTTACCGTTGCTTTCGCAAAGCTTAATGGCTGCGTCCGCCGCATCTGCCGCATCTTTCCATTTGGTTTTAGTTCTTGCTTCATCATCGTTGACCGGGAAAAACGGTTGTCTGTCGTGATCAAGAAAATCCTCATAAAATTCCCTGTTGCCACTATAAAACGGACTTGCTCTGAAAAGCAGTACCCTCGCTTTGATGGAGGCGGCTACTAATTGATCCACCTGACCGAGGTCCGAACTTTCCCTGCGTAACATCAGATCGGGGATGGCATCATCCATAGTCTTGACGATATAGTCGAAACAGTCGTCCACTTTGG
>BNTV01000277.1 GCA_025996865.1 Bacteroidia bacterium | reverse complement strand
GTTCGGGGACGAAGATAGGCGATTTCCCGCAAAAATTCCAAGGAGTGGCCTTTTTTCTGCAAAGGATAAGTTGCAGGATCGGCCTTTCCGTAGATTTCAATTTCTTTTGCTTGGATTTCAGCCGTTTGGCCTTGTCCCATCGACTCAACCAGTACGCCGTCCACGCGGATACAAGCTCCGGTCGTGATTCCTTTCAAATATTCTTCGTCGAACTGCGGAAGATCGACGACAATCTGAATATTATGAATGGTTGAACCATCATTCAAAGCAATGAATGCAACTTGTTTATTACCGCGGCGGGTGCGAACCCAGCCTTTTACACAAACCGTTTTTCCGAATTCCGGACTTTTTACTAAATCAACTATTCTACTTCTTCTCATTTTTTTATATTATTTGCTCGTCATTGCAAGATACTATCTCAAAAGGGTATTTTGCAATAACGGAAAAAGGTTAATCAAACGCTCCCATTCTGAGCATTGATACTTCTCTATCATTCAGATAACGCCACTGACCGCGTTTCAGGTTTTTCTTCGTCATACCTGCAAAATACACCCGGTCTAATTTTATAACGTGATAACCCAAGGTTTCAAACATGCGGCGAACGATGCGGTTTCTACCCGAATGGATTTCCACACCGACTTGGTCTTTATCTGTTTCGGTCACGTAACTGATTGCGTCGGCATGAATTTCACCATCTTCTAATTCTACGCCTTCGGCCATTTTTTGCATATCGGCTACCGATACATCTTTATCCAGCCATACATGATAGATTTTTTTCTTCAAGAACTTCGGATGAGTCAATTTGGATGCCAAATCGCCGTCGTTGGTCAATAACAATACCCCGGTTGTATTCCTGTCTAAACGACCGACAGGGAAAATCCGTTCGTGACAAGCTGTTTTTACCAAATCCATCACGGTCAGCCTTTCCTGAGGATCATCGGCGGTAGTTACGCAATTCTTGGGTTTGTTCAAAAGCACATAGACTTTTTGTTCCAATCTTACCGAGTCGTTGTGGAACGTAACTTCGTCGGAACGTTTTACTTTTGTTCCCAATTCGGATATCGTTTCACCATTGACTTTCACTAAACCGGCTTGGATAAATTCATCGGCTTCACGACGGGAACAAATCCCGGCATTGGCCAGATATTTATTCAGACGGATCAATTCGTTGGGATCAAAATGTTCTTCCCTGTACTTGTTTTGTTTACTCACTCTCGCCACCGGTCTGGCATTTGCAGTGTTAGCTCCATTATTGAAGCTTCTTCCGCCTCCCATATTCGGGCGATTAGTAAACGGACGTTGTTGCGGACGTTGTTGCTGATAACCGCCGCTGCGCTGGTTTCCGTAACTATTGCCTCCCTGTTGACGATTGGAATTGTAATTGGTGTTTCTCACGGGAATCGGCGCTTCGCCTACCCGTGGCCTTCTTTTCTTTACCTGACCATCCGCATTGTTGTAATCAGATGATTGCCGGTTTTCATAAGGTCGATTATCGTACGAATGCGAGTCGTATGAACGCTGCGAATAATTGTTGTCGTACGAACGCTGATTTCTTTGGTTATAACCGTTATTTTCACGGCGTTCGTAATTATTCGTCCTGTTGCCGTAATCATTCTGGCCATAATTGTTCTGACCCGAATAATTCGGCCTCGGACGGTCGTAATTTCCACCGCTTTGCCGGTTATAACTGTTTTCCTGCCGGTTATTGTTGTAATTTCCGGTCTGATTCCCGTAACTCGGGCGATTGTAGGACTGATACGGTCTTTTTACTCTGTTTTGACCTTCTGTTTCCTGGCCGTTATCGTTATAACGATTACGGGGCCTCCATTCATCATTTTCTGTAGTCATTGTTTGGACAAATTGATTTTAAATTTTAAATTTTTGTTTTACCTCACGGTTACATTTCTAATTAATTAAATTCCCGTATAATTTTGAGGGGTAATTGATTTTAATTCTTCTTTTACCTCATTATTAACATCGAGCGCATTAATAAAATCGTGTATTAATTTTTCTGTAACTTGTTCATTTGTTCGTGTTAAATTTTTCAAAGCTTCGTAAGGGTTAGGATACCCTTCCCTTCTCAAAATTGTCTGAATGCCTTCGGCCACCACAGCCCAAACTTTTTCCAGATCATTTTCAATCGCTTGATTGTTTAATACTAATTTTTCCAGTCCCTTTCGAATACTTTGAAACGATATCAAAATATGGGCAAAGGGACTGGAAAAATTAGTATTAAACAATCAAGCGATTGAAAATGATCTGGAAAAAGTTTGGGCTG
>BNTV01000276.1 GCA_025996865.1 Bacteroidia bacterium | reverse complement strand
TGTTACAGGGCTACCCTCACCGCAACCATTCATCGGCTTCACAGTCAAAGTAATACTCCCCGACGTACCGGTAAATAGCAGGTGCACCGTATTACCGGTCTCACTGCTCAGATTCTGAGTAGTAACGCCATTTGCAGTAGCATCCCAAATATAGGAAGTCGGCGTCGAAGAACCCGTCGAACGGACGGAGAAAGTATAGGTAGAAGTATTATTCACCTGAGTTACAAACTGATCCCATTCAATCACCGGAGCGCCCTGTGCTTTCACGACAAAAGCAGCAGATAAATTACTCATGCAACCGCCGGACTGTGCATAACGAACCCGGTAACTTCCCGGAGTGGAAACATCATAGAAATTATCTGCACCGGAAGAAACGAGGGCGTCGTCCTTGTACCATTCAAAAGAAGCGGCATTGTCCGCTCCCGTAGCTGTCAAGCGGATACTCTGACCTGAACACAACAGATCGGCGCCCAAAATGGAAGCCGCTGCCGGAGCAAACGAGCTAATCGTTTTGTCCGTACTGTTAGCTTCTGCCGGACAAAGAGACCCCGAATTATCGGTAGCTACCAAACGGAGCAGGATATGATCTTGGGTAGTGGGAACGATATACGGATTGGTGTTTACAATCTCATCATTGCCGTTGTACCAGGTATAAGTAATCCCGACTGCCGGATTGTCAACCGTCAAATACAAACTGCTACCCTTGCAATACGAATTGAAATTATGGATAGCCGTACCGTTAACTTTCACGTCGGCAGGAGTCAGGGGTACTTGCGAACTGCCCCCACCACTGGCAACCGTAGAAATATTCGAAGGTTGGGAATACAAATTACCGCTTTTCAAAGCCACAAAATAGTTGCCGATATCGTTCACTTCGATGGAAGTTGATGTTCCTTCAGATAACCAAACACCATTTTTGAACCAGGCAATCGTGCTTCCGCCAGGAACGCCGAGAGCAGTCAACTTAACCGTGTTGCCTCCGCAAACTACGCCCCCGTTACTGGAAACCACACTGACAACAGGGTCCGGAGCCGTACCCGCCGATGTTAATACGATGTCCTTCTTGTAGGTACAGCCTACTGCGCCGCCGTAAACGACACAATTCCCCGGCTGGGTAGCAAGATAGGTAGAGCCGGTAGCCACTTGAACCCCGTTGCGGGTCCATACATAATCAGCGCCCGCTTCGGTGGTAATACTGAAATAGACCGCTCCTTGTGCGCCCAAGTCGCCGGTTTGGGTAACGGCAGGATCATGGCTGCCGCTGTTAGCGCAAAGCGAAGTATTGGCCTCCTGGCTGAAGATAAACGTAGCCGTATTGCCGGCAGGGTCGGTAACCAGAACGACAGCCTTACGGGGAAGGGCGCTCGTATTCGGATGGAAATTAATCGAAAATTTGCCGTCGGATGCGGCAGAAGGATTCACCTCGGCATAAGCGTCGCCGGAGATCACCACAAAGGTGTAATCCCCTGCAAAACCGTCGGCTGCCGGGCTGGCAACGGTTATAGTCCCTGTATTACCGCCTGTTGCGGGAATGGGAGAAGACGTAGAAGGTGAAATTGTCATGGAGCCGCCGTTGATGGACAAAGCCCGCCAGCGGGCGCCGTCCCAAGTGTACAGTCCAATGCCGCTGCCGCCGGCAGTAGCGCCGGAAGTGTTGTAAACAACCATTCCCTTGGCGGAATTTTTTTGGGTGGCGATGTCGCTTGCCTTAGCGTCCACTACTTGAAAAACATTGACGTCACCCAGTGAAATGTTGGGCAATAACAGGCCCAATTCCTTGTTACTCTGCGATAAATCCAAGATTGCTCCAGCATGAGGATTAGCGTTTTTTCCAATAGTCACCTGAGCATTTATACTCGTTGCTATTACTAAAATCCAAAAGGACAGGGTCAAAAAAAATACTTTTTTCATTTTCTTATAAATAAATTTGTTAATTATAATTTATATAAATCTCGTAAAGTTATAGAATCCAAATTATTTTATTATTCAATCTTGAATCATCATTACCCATTCGTAGAGGAGGTGTATGCTTGATTATCCAAATTCGCGACAAAAGTAATAAAAAAAAATATATTATTATTTATTTTAATAATCAATTCTCAAAAAATATTATAAATAATTTTATGATACATGTTAAAACAAAGTTTTCATAGATTTGTTTTGAAAATATTTATAATAATATAATGGCTAAATCATTTTTTGAGTTCCTAAATAATAATTTACACTCCTCGTCATTGCGAGCGAAGCGAAGCAATCCAGAAGGTGTTTAACGGCGCTAAATC
>BNTV01000275.1 GCA_025996865.1 Bacteroidia bacterium | reverse complement strand
TTTGAAGCACAATATCGTATCCGCTGTTGCTGAGCCGCCAGGCCGCCTGTTCTTCGGGGGTGCCGTTTTCGCCCAGTGCCCCCGCTATCTGTTCGCGCACCGTATCTTCCCAGGTGCCGTAATAATAGCCGTGCCTGACGGAAACGACCCCCACGGTGAGCCGGTTGAGAAAGTGTTCGATATCAGCGGGGCCGAAAGTGCAGAAGACTCCCGTAATGGAATCGCCCGCCCAGCTTACCCTGCCGGAGTGGCCGCCGAACAGCACGGTGGACGGTTCGACACCCTTCACCCCGTCACCCACCCGGTAAGCCGCCGACATGCCTGATATGGCGCCGGATGCGCTGCTTATATTTTCTACGCCTTCCACATCCAGAATCAAAAAGGTAAATTCCCGGAGCACGTTCTGCGGATAAAAATGCAGATACTGCGTTTGTCCGGGAACGGGCCGAACGGTGAAAAGCGAGTCGTTGCGTGTCACAAAGAAATTGTAGGGATAAGGCTCTGTGACGGTGTTTTCCTCCACTTCGCCCGTCGCCGCCCGGTTCATCGCGCTGTTCGGCCCGTAAGAATTGTACAGGCCGGTGGCCGGCGCGCTGTAAGCCTCAAACAAGTCCAAATCGGTTTCGTCGCGGAAATGAATGTATTCGTTGCCGTAGTAATCGTAGCAGAGCGGGATATAGGGAATGTTGCCGGGAATATCCATCCGTCCACCGTCCACGGGCAGGTTGGCGCGTTTATACTGCCGGCTGCTGGCGGCAAACAGGTGGACACTCATCCCCTGCTGCGGTTTGTCGGCAGGGTCGATGCCGTCCCAATGAATGACAACCTCTACGGCAACCGCATCCCCGCAGGGATCATCGGCGCTCAGCTCCCGGTTTTCGCAGGAACAAAACAGCAACAGCAGGTACAGGGTGAAAGGTAAAAGGTACAGGGTGCACGGTACACGGTAAACGGTATAAGGTTGCCAATACCGGTCGTGCACCCTGTACCCTTCACCTTTTACCTTATTTGCAGCGGCTTCTCCCCTCTCCTTGAGGAGAGGGGCAGGGGGTGAGGATATATTGATATTGCGACTCATTTCAATCATTCAATTTATAAACAATTGATACTGCGGCCTGGGTAGGCCCGATATACCTGCGCTGTTTCGTGCTCCGTTTGGGATAACAGTCGGCGCACGAGCTGTGATTGTACTCGTTGTATTCCCCGCCCAGATAACCGACTCCCAGGTTGAAATTCAGGTTCCACCGGCGGGAAAGCGGCAGGGAATAACCGCCGGTCAAGCCCGCCGAATAGCTCAAATTACTGAGAAACCCCAGAGGTTCTCCCCCTTTGGGAAACAAACGGACGTCGTAAGTGCCCACCGCCCCGTAAATGCCGGTGAAAAATCCCGTCAGGGCTTGCGGGCGGTCGCCCCACCAGTAGCGGTTTTCTATCCACAGCATCTGGATGCGGTGGCTCCAGTAGTTGGGTGAACCGGTATCCCACCAGCTCCACGCGCCCTGCAGCAGCAGGGACTGACGGTTGAAGGCCAGCTCTATCGAGAGGTTGGGAAGCAAGGCTGCATCGTACAGCAGGTTGGTGCTCACGGCGAATACCCGGTGCGACGGTTTGTCAATCCGGACAAGGGTATCATGCTTGGCCGTGTCTTTAAGATCCTTAAGGTCCTTAAGGTCTTTAAAGTCCTTAAAGTCCTTAAAAAAATCCACCGACGGACTCCCTTTCACCGGCGGGATATAACTGCCGTCGTCCATCAGGAGGCGAACGCTCACATATTGCAACTGGCTGAAAATATTTGTCCGCAGGTAGGTTTGCGTTGCAGGGGGAAGACTGCGAAGTTCCCGGAGCAGCAGCTCTTCATCCTGCGTCCGGCCGGACAGGTAAAGGATTTTTCCCCTGTCGGGAACTCCGGCGTCACGGGAGACTAAGGATTGAAAGCCCTCCCAGTCGATGCCTGCCGCTTTTTCGTCGATGCGGCTGCGGTCAAATCCGGGATGCTTCCACAGGATATACGCTTCCATCGCTTTGGCGCGGGCTATCGACAGGGCGCGGTTGTGATCCGGCGTGCCAATGGGCGAGGCGGCGCCGGTAATCAGTATGCTGTCGATGTGGCTATAGACTTCCGGCATGTTCAGCAGGAAATCCAGCGCCTCGAAGGAAGACCGGTTGGTTTTGAAGTCGCGCTCCAGCTGCTCGCTGTCGATACGGAAGAAAAAGACTTTGAGGCCGGATGCCGGGTCGGTATCCTGCGAAAATGCGTTGACAGAGAAAAAAAAAGAAAAAACTTAGTAA
>BNTV01000274.1 GCA_025996865.1 Bacteroidia bacterium | reverse complement strand
AGCTGCTCTTTCAATTGCCGAACGTTTGAATATTTCTTTTTCTTTGTTGTTAAAATACGTAATGATCCGTTCCGGAATTTTCTGTTGACCGGATATACCGGAATTTCGATACCCGGGTTGAAGTCTTGGTTCCTGTTTATGACGAAAAAATACAACGGGAATTAAAATTAATTGTGGAATATGGTTTGAGAGATAACCAAAAAGCCCGGATTGTCGATGGAACAGGCAATAATGAAATTATTACGGAAGGCATCCCTTTCCGGTCGCAAGAAGAATTGTATAACTATTATAATCAACAGGTAAATCAATAGGTGGATGTGCAGGGCAATGTAACCCTAAAACTATGCATCCCCTGATTGAAGTCATAATGTATTTGCCACTTGTTGAGGAGGCAGATTTGCTGCACAATAGCCAGTCCGAGACCGCTTCCTTTCGTTTTTTCGGTCATCCGTCCGAAACGGCGGAACAGCATCTTTTCGTCCAACGGGTGATTGACGCCTGTATTGGCTACTGTCAGCCGTTCACCGTCAAAGGCAACGACAATGTGTCCGTTGGCTGTATTGTGCCTGATAGCATTTGTTATCAGGTTGTTGACAAGGCTTTCCGTTAATGTCCTGTTTGCCTCTATCCAACAGGAATCCCGGATAATGTCCGATTCAATGCAAATGTTTTTACCTGCCGCCTGCTCCGTCAGGAACGACAAAGATTCGGTTATCACTTCGGTTACATTGATTGTTTGGGTTTCGACGAATTGGAGGTTGTCGATTTTTGCAAGCAACAGCAGGTTTTTATTTATCCTTGACAGGCGGGACGTCGTATCATAAAGGGATTGAATGATAGACAAGTGTTCTTCCGTCAAGTCAGGTTGTTGTATCAGAATATCTAATTTGGATTGGAAGACGGCTAATGGCGTTTGCATCTCATGGGAAGCGTTTTCGGTAAATTCTTTTTGTATCTTGTAGGCGTTCATATTGTTTTCAGCCAGTTTTTCCAAAGCCTTGTTGAGTTGGACAAATTCCTTTATGCCTGTTTGGGGAAATTGCGGCATTTCGTTATTCTTGATATTAAACTGTTCTATTTGCGAAAGCGTTTGAAAAAACGGATTCCACAGACGTTTGTATATCAATCTTGTCGCCAGCATGAAAGCAGCCATTATTCCAATGAAAAAACAGAGGTACTCGACCATTTCGTGAGCATAATGTATCTTTTGAAAAATATAAAACAGGAGTATCGCCGTTGAAAATACGAACAATCCGGATACCAGATAATATCTCAACATTTTGTTGAGCAATTTGTTTGTCTTTATTCTACCCATTTGTAACCCATTCCATAGATTGTTTTTATCCCGTCCGTACAGCCTGCCTTGTGCAGTTTGGCTTTCAGGTTTTTAATATGTGCATATACAAAATCCTGATTGTCGAGCATATCCGCCATGTCACCCGAAAGGTGTTCTGCTAAGGCATTCTTTGAAATCACACGGTTTTTATTCCCTATTAAAAACAGAAGCAACTCAAGTTCTTTCCTGGTCAGCACGACTGCTTCTCCGTTTACGAAAACTTCTTTTGACAGTAAACCGATTTTCAGGTTATTGGATTGAATGTAATTGTTGCTTTCGTAGTGCAGCCTGCGAATCAGGGCGTAAATGCGGGCGCTTAATTCGGACAAATGGAATGGCTTCGGCAAATAATCGTCGGCGCCGATATGGATACCTTTGATTTTGTCGTCCAAAGAATCTTTGGCAGAAATAATGATTACCCCTGTGCGGTCATTCCTTTTCTTCAAAGTTTCCAAAAGTTGCAAGCCGTTTCCGTCGGGAAGCATTAAATCCAGAAGGATGCAATCGTAATCGTACAGGCTGATACGCTCATTGGCATCGCTGTATGTCGCCGCATGTTCACAAAGGTAATTTTCTCCGGAAAGATATGCCGTTATACTTTGCGCCAATGTGAGTTCATCCTCTATCAATAATATTTTCATAATACAAAGATACGAATGAATTTTGAAGAAAATTTGAATTGTATGAAAACGAAGAAAAAAAAAGCAGACAAGAAAATTTCGCACGTTTCTATATCGTTATCCATTTACTCTTCTCTTTTGGGCAGAATTATGTTTTTTTCAGGGGATTGTATGGAAATTTTTTTGTATTTTTGTAGCAAAAAATATAATTTTCAATTCTCAACTAAAAAAAAATGCCTAATTCTCATTTCTCAACTCTCAATTCTCAACCAAAAAAGATTCTCATCGTAGATGACGAACCCGTCATTTGCGAAGTGCTTGAGTTCAATCTTGCCAAT
>BNTV01000273.1 GCA_025996865.1 Bacteroidia bacterium | reverse complement strand
AAAAAAAAGAAATGCACAAACCAAGCAAACGCAGATTAAGTACAGAGGAAGGCTTCGCCATCATTGCGAGTTATTATGCTCAGGGGAGTCAGGGCGCCCGGCAATTCTACACATCACACGGATTGACCGAGAATCAGTTTTACGGATGGCGCAAACGTTACAATCGGGCACATCCGGACACAGCCCCTGTCAGGGCAACGGCGGCGCGTATTCGTCCGCTGCAAATTACCGCCGCCCCCTTGCCCTGCTCCCTTGAAATAGAATATGCCAACGGCAACCGGTTGCGGATACCTTCCGGCGAAGGATTTTCATTGTCATTAGTTACCCAACTTCTACAAGTGACCACCTAATGTTTAGTTTGGGAGCATCGAACAGTTATTATCTGTGCGTGGGAGGTTGCGATTTGCGCAAAGGCTTTGACACCCTCTCAGGGGTAGTTCGTTCCGAGATGAGTCGCGACCCGTTGAGCGGCGAGGTATTCATCTTCATCAACAGCAGTCGCAGCAGCATGAAACTCCTGCATTGGGAATCCGGCGGCCTGGTCATTTATCACAAACGGCTGGAACGGGGTCGATTCGCTTTACCCGAATTAGACCCGCAAACAGGGAGTTATCAGTTGACCTGGACAGATTTGGTCATGATGGTAGAGGGTATTTCGGCAGATAAAATCAGCTATAAAAAAAGATTGAAAAAAGTGCCGGAATAGTGCAAAACAGTTGTTGTTTTTCTTGCGTAATTGGAATAAAAATCGTACCTTTATAGCATGAAAAAGCAACTGACAGAGGCAGAAAAGGTCGTTTTTCTTGAAAAAGAAAATGCCGGGTTGCGTGAAGAAAAAACGAATTGGCTTCTCGAAAAACAGAAACTCTTAGACGAGTTAGCCTATTTTCGCCGGGCGTTTTTCGGGCGTAAATCCGAGCGCTATTTACCGGAAGATCCCAATCAGTTAAAACTTGATTTTGCCGGGATGGAAGAGTTACCGGAAGAAAAAGAAGCCCGGGAAGAAGTACAAACCATTACCTATACCCGCGTTCACAAAAAAGAAACTCCGGCGAAACCCGTTCGGATGGCATTAGACCCAAGTTTGCGGAGAGAAGTAACGGTGATTGAGCCGGAAAACATACCTGAAGGCTCCAAATGTATCGGAGAAGAAATCACGGAACGATTGGAATATACCCCCGGCGAGTTTTGGGTAAAACGCATCGAACGTAAAAAATATGCCTTGCCCCAGGAAGCAGGCGTGATAATCGCCGTTCTTCCCACCCAAGTTTTACCCAAAAGCAATGCCGGAGCATCGTTATTAGCGCACTTGCTGGTCAGCAAATATCAGGATCATTTACCGTTTTATCGTCAAATAGAAATCTTTAAGCGTCAGGGCATCCATTTAGCCGCCTCCACCGTCAACGGCTGGTTTGCGGAAACAATCAAATTACTCACACCACTTTATGAAACACTCAGAAAAGAGGTAATGTCATCCGATTATATCCAAATGGACGAAACGACAATACCGGTAGTGGACAAAGACAAGCCGGGAGCTACCCGGAAAGGCTATCACTGGATCGTCCACGCACCACAATCCAAACAACTCTACTTCCATTACGATAAAGGTTCCCGTTCACAAAAAACAGCAATCGGTATCCTGAAAAATTTTAAGGGAGCACTGCAAAGTGATGGCTATGGAGCCTATACCATTTATGAAAACAAGCAGGATGTACTCTTGTTAGGCTGCTGGGCGCATGCCCGGCGCAAGTTTGAGAATGCCCTGAAAAATGATCCCCGCAGGGCAGACTATGCTTTGAAACAAATCCGTATGCTTTATGACCTGGAATATGATATGAAGCAGGAGGAATTGTCTGCACAAGAAATCAGGGAGATGCGCCATGAAAAGGCATATCCAATTATCAAGTCGTTTGAAAAATGGTTGGATGAAAATTACAGGAAAGTCCTCCCGCAATCTCTCATCGGTAAGGCTATCGCTTATGCTTATACGATCTATCCCCGACTGGGTCGTTATGTCCTGGACGGAAGATACAATATCGACAATAATTTAGCCGAAAACGGTGTGAGACCTTTAGCCTTGGGCAGGAAAAACTACCTCTTCTGTGGGAATCACGAAGCCGCTGAACACACTGCTATCATCTACTCCCTGCTGGGAACCTGCAAACTCAACAACGTGAATCCGACAGAATGGTTGACCGATGTCCTGAATCGTATCAATGAACACAAAGTAAACGAACTAGCCGATTTGCTCCCTATGAACTGGGCGGAAAAAAATCCGCAAGAGTAGATTACCGAATGCTTAC
>BNTV01000272.1 GCA_025996865.1 Bacteroidia bacterium | reverse complement strand
AGTCTCTTTACTTGATAGGCTTGATTATCCTGATTCCGGGCATGACTTATTTTGGTCAGAATAGTTTGCGTCGAGCCAAATCGGAACTCATAGATTCCGAAGTTCCTATTCAAATTATCATCCGCAATTTGGTCAAAATTTATGACCGCCCGGAACGGTTTAACCGGCAATGGCAAAGCGGATTGAAAATACGGGAGAGATTGGGTATCAACAGTCAGTATCACCGCTTGAAAGATTTTGTCGATATACTATGGCAATTTGCCCTTTTCGGATTTTGCATCTATTTTACCTTTTTTTTCATCGAAAGTTCCCTCTGGATATTTCTGCTTGCCATGGCGATTTATGCTTTCGCTTTGCATTTGTGGGGAACGATTCGCCAATATCTGTATTACAAATACAAGGGCGAAAAATGGTTGAAAATATTAAGCCACACAGCTTTCTGGCTTATCCCGCTTTCGATTTTGGCGACCATGTTCCACAAGATGAACAATCCGAACCTGATTGTTACATTCGGTTTCTTCTGGATATTGTGTTTGATTATTTATCTGACATCTAAATATTTATACAGCAATAAAATCAATATAGAACGGATAAAAGGCCGCTTCGCCGGTTTCAGACGTTCGTATTTCAACATGGTTAAAAATATTCCGCTGATAGGCAAACAACGCAAACCGTTCAAGGCGTTGCGCGGTATTTCTATTGAAATCAATACCGGTATGTTCGGACTGCTGGGACCCAACGGAGCCGGTAAATCGACTTTGATGCGTATTGTTTGCGGGATACTTGAACAGAGTTACGGAAGTATCTGGATAAACGGCCTTGATACCCGTGTTTACCGTGAAGAACTGCAAAGCATCATCGGATTCCTGCCGCAGGAATTTGGCACTTACGAAAATATGTCTGCTTGGGAATTTCTCGATTATCAGGCTATTTTGAAAGGGATAACAGACAAAGACATACGAAACGAACGATTGGAATATGTCTTAAAATCGGTGCACATGTACGAACGGAAAAATGACAAAATCAGCTCTTTCTCCGGCGGGATGAAACAACGCATCGGTATCGCGCTGATTTTGCTGAACTTGCCACGTATCCTGATTGTTGACGAACCGACTGCCGGCCTTGACCCGCGCGAACGCATTCGCTTCCGTAATCTGCTCGTGGAATTGAGTAAAAACCGTGTGGTTATTTTCTCAACCCATATTATTGAAGATATTTCCAGTTCATGTAACCAGGTTGCCGTAGTTGACAAAGGTATTTTGAAATACTTTGGAAATCCGATTAATATGGTGGATATGGCCAACGGGAAAATATGGAAATTCAACATCAGCAAAGATGAGTTTGAAAGCGCCTTGGATAAATCGAGAGTGGTTCACCACATACAGGACGAGGATACGATTCAGGTGCGTTACCTGTCGTCGGAACAGCCTTACAAAGACGCTGTATTGGTCGAACCCAATCTGGAAGACGCTTATCTCTGCTTATTAAAAGAAATGTAAAAGGAAACCTTCGTTATTGATATAATTATGAAATTTAGACAATTGACAAATTTGTTATACAAATTGGTAAAGTATAACATGAAAATAATTTTTGCCGGTAAATTCGTCTGGTTTATATTAGCGGCTTTGGCGTTTTTTTTCCTGTTCGCTTTCCAAAGCGTATATAACCAGGCGGAAATAAACGAAGGCTTGATTTACAATTTACTGTTATTCCCAAGCGTTTTGCTCGTTTTTTATCCCGCCGTATTCGGTATTCAAAACGACGAAGACGCCCGGACGCTGGAATTGCTGTTCGGCATTCCCGACTACAAATACAAAGTTTGGGGATTGCGTTTGCTGATGATATACATTGCGGTATTTTTTATATTGCTGTTGTTTTCTTTTGTCGCCGTCATCCTGCTGTATCCCGTCAATCTTTTTGAAATGTCGGTGCAGTTGATGTTGCCGGTGTTGTTCTACGGTAACATGGCCTTCATGCTCTCCACCATGACCCGCAGCGGGAACGGGACAGCCGTCATCACGATTATCATCAGCATTGTACTCATCATTTTCAGCAATAACTTGGAACGTACCTTCTGGAACATACTACTCAATCCGTTTTCAGTACCCAACAATCTGCTTCCCATAATATGGAGCGAAATTGTAATGAAGAACAGGATAATGCTGTTTTGTTGCAGCATCATTTGGATGATGGTGGGGTTGTTGAATTTGCAGAAGAGGGAGAAGTTTATTTAGTGTCTGTCCGAAAACTACCCCTTGTGTGTCCTTTTATACATCATTTCGTTTTAAATAATAGAGGAACGAA
>BNTV01000271.1 GCA_025996865.1 Bacteroidia bacterium | reverse complement strand
CCTGCATATTGTTCTTCCATACTGATGTCCTGCAAGTGATTCAAATCGCTGAAAATGCTTACTTTAGAGAATTTGGTAACGCCGGTCAAGAAAGCAAAGCGCAGATATGCGTCGTTACTTTTCAACACACCGTAAAATCCTTTTAGTGCCGTGCGGATTTCATCGTTAATATCCAAATTGTCCATTGTACCAAGCAAAGGTTTATCGTATTCGTCCACCAAAACAACCACTTTTTTGCCGCTTTTTTCGTAAGCGTGACGAATAAGTCCGCCAAAACGTGCAGCAGGGGTTGTATCAGTTGCATCTTTGCCCCATTGTGCTTCCAATCGTTTCAAATTAGTATCCAATGCAGAATGAAGCGATGCAATATCAATATAACTTTCCACATTAAAATCAATGTAAAACACCGGATATTCTACCCAATCCTTTTCCAAACCGGCAATCGCCAAACCCTCAAAAAGTTCTTTTTTCCCGAGAAAATAGGCTTTGAGCGTGGAAAGGAACAGACTCTTTCCGAAGCGGCGCGGGCGACCGAGAAAATACGGTCTGCTGAACATTGCCAACTCATAAAGATATTGGGTTTTATCCACATATACATAGCTTTCCGTGCGTAACTTCTCAAAATCCTGTATGCCGATGGGCAATTTTCTGTTGATTGGCATAATTTTACTGTTAAATAGTTTGTATGGCAAAGATACAATTTTTTTCGGAACTACCATGTAGATATGGTCAAATAGCGCTCAAAATAAAATTCTGTTAATAACTCTGTTCGTAAGTTTTTTATAAAATGAACGGTTAAACCCGACACAAATCCCCTATCATTTTTACCTTTGTGGTCTCAAAAACGAAATACATAATGGCGCTACAAGACAAAAGTAAAACACGCACAAAGAAAACACCGGTAAACACAGAAGAAACAGGACGATTACAACCGCAAGCCCGAGAATTGGAAGAAGCGGTTTTGGGTGCACTGATGCTCGAAAAAGATGCGTATGCAATAATCAGCGAAATACTTACTCCCGAAAGTTTTTATGATAAATCTCATGAACTGATTTTTACAGCCATACAAAACTTGGCCATTCAACAAAAACCCATCGACATTTTGACGGTCGTTGACCAGATGCGGAAAGAAGGCAATCTCGAAGCTGCCGGAGGCGCTTCTTATATCGCCCAACTCTCACAAAAAGTAGTATCAAGTGCGCACTTGGACTTTCACGCCCGCATCGTGGCACAAAAATACATTGCCCGTGAACTGATTACGTTCTCCTCGCGGGTAGCCGGCAAAGCTTTCGACGAAACCAACGACGTGGACGACCTGATGCAGGAAGCGGAAGGCGAATTGTTTGAAATTTCTCAGCGGAATGTCAAAAAGGACGTCACCCATATCAATCCGATTATCAAGGAAGCTTTCGACTTGATGCGGGAGGCGTCCAAACGCACCGACGGTTTGAGCGGTATCCAGAGCGGTTTCAAAGATTTGGACAAAATCACTTCCGGTTGGCAAAACTCCGATTTAATCATTATCGCGGCTCGTCCGGCTATGGGTAAAACAGCCTTCGTTCTGTCGATGGCTAAAAACATGGCTGTCAATTTCAATATTCCGGTCGCTATATTTTCTTTGGAAATGTCAAATGTACAATTGGTTAACCGGTTGATTGTGAATGTTACGGAATTGGCCGGCGAAAAAATCAAGAATGGACAATTGGCGCCGCACGAATGGCATCAATTGGATAGCAAAGTGCGTGTATTGTACGATGCGCCGGTTTTCATCGACGACACGCCCAGTTTGTCCGTATTCGAACTGCGAACCAAAGCCCGCCGTTTGGTCAAGGAACACAAAGTCAAGTGTATCATCATCGACTACTTGCAATTGATGAATGCCAGCGGCATGTCATTTGGAAGCCGCGAACAGGAAGTGAGCATTATCTCCCGTTCGCTGAAAGGATTAGCCAAAGAATTGAGCATCCCGGTCATTGCTTTGTCCCAATTGAATCGAAGCGTGGAAAACCGTACGGGCCGGGATGGTTTTGATGCCAAACGTCCACAACTTTCCGACTTGCGGGAATCGGGCGCTATCGAACAGGACGCCGACATTGTTTGTTTTATCCACCGGCCGGAATATTACAAAATTTACGCCGACGAACACGGAAATGACTTGACGGGTAAAGCTGAAATCATTGTCGCCAAGCACCGTAACGGATCGACCGGAGATGTTTTACTCGAATTTAAGAAAGAATTTGCCCGTTTCCAAAATCTGAACGAAGGCCGGTTGATTGAAGAATACCAGTCGCGGGTGAACAGTCA
>BNTV01000270.1 GCA_025996865.1 Bacteroidia bacterium | reverse complement strand
AACTGAAAAGCAAAGTAAATTGCCATGACGTAGCAAATATGCAATATACTTCGGGAACGACCGGTTTTCCCAAAGGCGTGATGTTATCCCACTATAACATAGTCAATAATGGTTATTTTACAGGCGAAGGAATGCACTTCACGCAAGCAGACAAACTTTGTTGTTGTGTCCCGTTATTCCACTGTTTCGGAGTGGTTTTGGCAACGATGGCTTGCCTGACGCACGGAACAACCCAAGTCATGGTTGAAAGATTCGATCCCTTACTCGTACTGGCTTCGGTTCACAAAGTATGAATATCCGAATCTTCCGTCAGGAATTCCAATTCATGCTGCTTATAATTGGTATTTACGGTGACGGCAATCGCCCCGATTTTGGCGGAAGCATACAAAAAAGTCAGCCAATCAGGCACGTTGGTTGCCCAGATTCCTACGTGTGTGCCGGTTGTTACACCAATGGAAATCAGTCCTTTAGACATATTGTCCACTCTTTCGTTGAACTGTTTCCATGAAAACCGTAAATCGCGGTCGGAATACACAATATATTCTTTGTCGGGCGTGGTTTCCGCCCAATACTCAAGCCATTGGCCTATTGTTTTATCTGTCAGTTGCATTGTAATTTTATTTACCCCTAAATCCCCTGAAGGGGACTTCGACGCAGCATCATTGAGTAGCTGCGCTAACTCCCCCTTTAGGGGGCTGGGGGGTTATTATTAAATAGGTGTATAAACGATTGCCAAAATTTTAGCGCCTCTTGAATCGGCAGCATGTGCGTGGTGGGCAACAATGGAATCGTAGTAAATGCTGTCGCCTTCTTCAAGAATATGAGCTTCTTCCCCGTAAATTACTTCTATTGCACCGTCCAGGCAAAAAATGAACTCTTCGCCTTCGTGGGATGAAAGTTGAAATTCATCTTTTTCCCTCGGAGCGACCTGAATGATAAACGGTTCCATGTGGCGTCCGGATTTATCGGCCGACAAGGAATAATAATCCATGTGGGTATGAGAAGCCGTTTGATTAGTAGAAAAACTGATACCTTCCTTCCGGCTGATTTTGCGGGAAATAACAGGTCCCAAGGCATCCTGGTCATCCAAAAAAGTACCCAGACGAACGCCCAAAACCCGTGCAATCTTAATCAACGGCGCTAATGAAGGCAAATCTTTATCACTTTCGATGCGGGTAATTTGTTCCACGTCCAAACCGGTGCGTTCCACCATCTCCTCCAAACCGATAGATTTGGATTCTCGTAAGGATTTAATCCTTTTTCCTACTATTTTATCAGTATTCATTCGTATTTTATTTGCCAATGTTGTTGTTTTTACCGTAATTTTTTATAAATTATCATTTAGGGCGCAAAAGTATAATAATATTCTTGAAATAGCAAGATAGTTTAGATTTTTATTGCATTAATAGTTACATACGGAATACTGAATTTAATTCCACCTAATAAATGTGCTTGTTTATTCATGTTGAGTTCCACAAGATTAAATACTTCTTCTACTTTGTCTTTGGGTACCAGTTTTATCCACGAACCCATAAATGCAAGACGAATGAAATAGTGATTTAATAATGCGGTGCCGTCTGTAAACCGGTTTTTTACTAATCCTTGCACACTCAGACAAAACTTTTTCAATATCGCTGACATTATTAATCCCGTTGTTACTCGTTATTAGGTCTATTGAATTGTCGGTCAATGGAATATTTTCAGCCACTCCTTCAAAAATTTTGATATTCGTTATTTCGTAATAATCAATTTTCTGGTTTGCTCTGTCAATGGCTTCTTTGCATGGGTCCATTCCATTTCTATTTTTTTGCAAAATCAACAAAAAATCGTACCTTTGTCCCAAACAAAATAACAATTCGTCTATAAAATAAATACAAACAAAGTGAAATTCACAAAAATGCACGGAGCCGGAAACGATTACGTTTATGTCGATTGTTTCCGCGAAAAAGTTGATAATCCTGAAGAATTGTCCATCCGAATCAGCGACCGCCACAAAGGCATCGGTTCCGACGGACTGGTTTTGATTATGCCTTCCGAAATGGCAGATTTCAGGATGCGGATGTTCAACGCCGACGGTTCGGAAGCCCAGATGTGCGGAAATGCCTCGCGTTGCATCGCTAAATTTGTTTATGATAGAGGTTATACCGATAAAAAAATCTTTACACTGGAAACCAAAGCCGGTGTGAAAATCCTTGAAGTCTTCCCTGAGGGCGGCAAAGTGGAAAAAGTAAAAGTCGATATGGGTGAACCGATATTGGAAACAAAAAAAATTCCCGTGAAATGGGATGAAGATACGCTTATCAACCA
>BNTV01000269.1 GCA_025996865.1 Bacteroidia bacterium | reverse complement strand
AACTGCGGAATTTTCAGTTCGTTAGCCAAAAGTTGATAGAGGTGTTTGCGGTGCGCCTCAAAAATATTTTCTTTCAAAATCAAGCGATGAATGACTGTCAGAGTGGTATCAACGCCATTAATTAAGCCCAATAAAATGTTTATATTTCAAAAAAAGTTTTGGGATTCATTCGGAAGAAATTCTCAAAATCAATACCGTCCGTACCGATTGTAAAAACGTGTTTTGGACGAAAATTTTCACTGAAAACCGATAGTCCTAAATTTGTGCTGTCTTTTCCTGTTTTCACTTCCAAACCTACAATTTCGTTGTTTCGTTCCATTACAAAGTCCACTTCATTGTTGTTTTCATTCCAATAATACAGACTGTAATTTTTTGTAAAGGAATGATTTAATAAATGGCAACCCACAGCCGATTCTACGATTTGTCCCCACAGTTTAGGATCGGCCTTTGCCTGTTCGAGCGTAGTGTTGAGCATTTGCGACATCAAGGCATTATTATGAACCTGAAATTTGGGGATGGAAGAACGCCGTCGGATAACGTTTCCTGCATATTTTTCCAAACCTGAAAGTAAACCTGCGCCCGAAAGTAAATGCAGATAGTTTGACAATGTGGTAATATTCCCTTTTTCCTGTAAATTTCCCTGAATTTTGGTCAGTGAAACCAATTTTGCAGACGACACGCAACCGAGTTCAAACATTCGCCGCAGCAATGCCGGCTTTTCAATTTTCGTAAGCATAACAATATCGCGCGAAATGCTTGTTTCTATCAGCGAATTACGGATATAATCATTCCAGCGGATTTGATCATTGACCAATTCTGCCGATCCGGGATATGAACCGTACCAGATATATTGTTCGAGCGACCAGCCAAACGCTTCGCGCATTTCGTTGTACGACCAGTGCGGAATATAAATCGTTTCAAAACGCCCTGCAAGCGATTCGGTCAATCCCTGTTGCAGCATTAGGCGCGACGAGCCGAGCAACACGACTTTCAAATTTCTGCCTGCCAGCGTGTCCAAATCCCACTCTTTTTTTACGGCTTCGCTCCAATTTTCTATTTTCTGAATTTCGTCAATTACAAGCAACAATTCGTTTTTAAGGGAACCGGCAAGTTTCAGACGCGCTTCGTCCCAAATTCTCGAAATCCAGTTATTATCAGCTGCAGGAACATTGTCAGCCAAATAAAACGACGCTTCAAACGGCAGTTTTTGCAGCATTTGTGTAACAAGCGTGGTTTTTCCAACCTGACGCGGACCAAAAATCACTTGAATAAACTTTCTTGGTTCGTTTATCCGTGCTGCAAGTTGTTGGATGTAAGTTCTTTCAATCATCAGTGGATCTATTTGAAAAATACATGACAAAGGTAATAAAATATTTTGTTAGATACACCTAATAAATTTGTTATTTTGAACTAATAAATTTTAGTGATGAAATATGTGCAAGGGGTTACTTTCTAATAAATTCAAAGATTTTACGAAAATATTTCAACGACAAGATAAAGAGATTGGTGTATATCCCATTCTCTTTGCAAGCCCTGATAATTTCTTTATTCAAAATATAATTGCTTTTCAACGATCGGGTGCTTTTTCCGCCTGTCCGCATCTTTACCAAATCCAATGGGATAGCAGTACGAAAGTTTTCGATTCGTTGCAACAGATTAAGGACTTCGTTATAGCGACGTACTTAATCCGTATTTTCCGGTTAAAGACTTCGTTGTAACGGTGTACTTAACTCGCATTTCTCCATTCAATACTTTGTCACTGCGTATCCCAAACAGGGCGCATAAAATTAACATATTACTGTATGTCAATGGGTTATAATTCTTTCTGTTTTTTCAAGATGAAGATAAAAATACTTTTTCTTGATGACAATGTAAATTATTGATAATAAAATAATTACAGTAATAAAATAGACATATTGATGTTTGAAGAAAACGAAAAACCCAATTGCAATTATGCCTTGCGAAAGTCCATACATTATCGAAACAACCAACTGCGGAATTTTCAGTTCGTTAGCCAAAAGTTGATAGAGGTGTTTGCGGTGCGCCTCAAAAATATTTTCTTTCAAAATCAAGCGATGAATGACTGTCAGAGTGGTATCAACGCCATACACTGCCAAAAGCACAATCCAGGCAATAGAATCGGTTTTGAGCATTAATTGCAAAATCAGTGTAACAATCCAAAATGAAATAGCCATGCTGCCGACATCTCCTGCGAAACATTTTGCCCGTTTCCGGAAATTGAAGAATAAAAATACAATGCAGGCCAATATGGCAAAAAAGATAAAATCAGGATCGGTAAAGGGAATGATTTTATAGTTAACATATTGTAAACTAATGAGTATTGATAAACTGTACAAGCCGGT
>BNTV01000268.1 GCA_025996865.1 Bacteroidia bacterium | reverse complement strand
GTATGAAAATCTGTTTTACCTTTTTTTGGAAAAGAGGCAACAGCATGAACGACTTTATTCTGTGAAAAGATACCTTTATCTCTAAATACCTTAACATTATCTCTAAATTTATCTTTAATGTTATCTCGATATTCTAAATAATTCTTTGGTTTACAATATTTTATTTCAACAAACATAATCCAAGAATCATTTGTAAATCTTGTAGGATAAAGAACACATTCACATTGCTTTAGATATTTTTCATCAGCTTCACTCCAAAAACAATGAGGTTTAAAAATTGATGCAGTAATATGAAGTTTAGCCTGATGTACTACCTTTAAGGACTCAATATCTGTAGGTTTTATACAATGAACTTCTACATCTCTTTTAGACATAGTCCTTTTTGTATAATCAACAACATGGAACTCATCACTATAATAACCTCTATGCATAATCTTATCTTGTCCAAATTCGCGAATAATATCATTCTTCATTTTGATAGTAATTAAGTATTTGATAATATTCGTTAGTTAATTCTGTCATCTTTATATCAAAATAATTTTTGGAAATGATATTGTCCTTATCTTGGATTCTTCGTATCAGACCGTTTTCGATTTCCCAAACAGAAACAAATCTGGGATTTATCCAAGATTTGTTTGACTTAAAATAATTACTTAAATATTTTTCTTTTTCCGTTCCGTCAAGTTGTGAATATACTAAACCTCCCAACATACAATTATTCAGCGCATAAAGTATGTAAGGACTATGCGTTGTTATTGTCAAAGAATGTTCTCTTTCCGATTGCAATTTTTCTAAAAGATAATAAATCAAATCGCGCTGTGTTTCAGGGAAAAGATTTTGTTCAGGTTCTTCAATGATAAATTGAGTATTGTGGGTTGAAAACAGATTATCTTTCAAATTGTAATAGTTATCAACCAATAAAGTAAGATTGCTATCCACCCTTGAATCAATATTTTTATTTACGGTATTAATATACTCGTTAATTTTTCCATTTGTTAATTCAATATTATCTCCAAAATATGGTTTCAATACTTTTTCTATGAGTAAAACATGATCAGTTCCTTGTTCTTTGAATTTTCTTATAACAGAAATTTTTTCTTCTTGATTATAAATCCAATTTGTAAGATAATCAATTGTAACTATTAGTGGAGTAATGGATTGTAAACCACTTGACGCATTTGATAACAATATATCATAATTTTCATTATCACCTTTCCTGAAAATGTGATTTTCCCTTGATTCTTCATTATAATAATAGTCAACACCTAAATTTAAAATAGATAATTTCTTATCGGAAAGATAATTTTTGCGAGCATCAAACCAATCAAATAAAAAACTACGAATATTACTATGAGAAAATTCTACTTTTTCTATTTCGGGAAGCGTTATCAGATTCCTTTCGGCCGGAATATAAGAAATTTTGCTTCTTTCGTAAGCATATCTATCTACCCAACTAATAGAAAAATTTTCACCATCGTAAGTCAATTCAATCACATCACTTTTATAAGAAATAAAACTATTCTTCTTAAAATATCCTTTCAGTTTATGAAAAGTTTCAAGATGTTCTTTGAAATAATTTTTCTTTTGGTAGTTTTCTAAAGATTGACTTGTAGCAACATCCTTTTCCACCCAAGTGAAATAACTGATAATCTTGGCAATCGTACTTTTCCCGCAACTTTGAGGCCCCATAATCACATTTACCCTGTTGAGTTCCATTTCAACATCAACAATCGGACCGATATTTCGAATTTTAATTTTTGCCATATACTTGGAATTTTTTATACACGTAAATCACGAGAACAAAGGTATTTATTTTTTATCGACCTCGCAAATACCCTGCCATCTCCTTTTGTACCTTCCGCGCCTCCCGCTGCGCCGCCTCCGCAAACCGCTCCGAACTATCCGCATAAAGAATCTGCCGCGAAGAATTAACCAACAAGCCGCATTGCGCATTCATCCCGTATTTCGCTACTTCTTCCAAACTTCCGCCTTGCGCCCCAACGCCCGGAACCAGCAAAAAATGATGGGGAGCAATTTTCCGTATATCCGCAAACAATTTCCCTTGCGTAGCGCCCACCACATACATCATTTGTTCGTCCGAAGCCCATTCCTGCGACTTACGCAAGACTTTTTCAAACAACCTTTCTCCATGAGCATCTTCCGTCATCTGAAAATCCAGCGAACCTTTGTTGGACGTTAACGCCAACAGAATCACCCATTTATCGGGCAACAGAAACGGTTTTATGCTGTCTTCACCCATGTAAGGAGCGACTGTTACGGCATCAAAACCGGCCTGTTCGAAAACCGCACGGGCATACATTTCCGAAGTATTTCCGATATCGCCTCGTTTGGCGTCGGCAATGACAAATTGGTCGG
>BNTV01000267.1 GCA_025996865.1 Bacteroidia bacterium | reverse complement strand
CGACAGAATGGTTGACCGATGTCCTGAATCGTATCAATGAACACAAAGTAAACGAACTAGCCGATTTGCTCCCTATGAACTGGGCGGAAAAAAATCCGCAAGAGTAGATTACCGAATGCTTACAGTACAAAAACGCTGCAACGGCTACGGAAAGAAAATTTAATCGGCTATACTGTCCTCCGGGGAAAATGCCTGTACAAGTTTTCGGAGATTGAACGGGGATTGAATGAACGGTTAATCACGTGCGAACCCAAGAATTTAGCGGAGTTTCGCCGAAATTACATGCTTCAAAATGGGATTAAATAAAGAAACTATACTAAGGGCAACGGACAAAGGCCTCTCCGTGTTCCGGCATTTTATTCCTGTCCCTTTTCAGACGGGGAAAAATTTCCTGAACCCCCTCTATGAGGATAAACACGCTTCCTGCAATATTTTCCTTGACCGAAAACACGACTGTTACCGCTTGAAAGATTTTGGTAACGATGAGTGTTCGGGCGATTGCTTTGCCTTTGTCGGCAAACTGACCGGACTGGATTGTACGAAAGAGTTTGTTCAAATCATGGAAACAATCAATCATGAATTGCATCTGGGATTATCAGGCGACAACGATTATCATCCGGTAATGAAAGCAGTACGGCGGCTGCCGGTTGCACAGCCGACTGTGCCTGTCCGGAAATCACGTCCCTATACTGTCGTGCAAAAACAATTTTCGGTGCCGGAACTTGCCTGGTGGAAACAGTACGGCATCACTGAAAAAGTGCTCCAAAATTTCCATGTATCTTCATTGAGCCGTTTCGACAGCGAAAACAAAGACGAAAAACCGTTTTATTTCCTTTCTTCCGAAAAGGAGCCGGTGTATGGCTACGTCAGGAAACAATATATTAAAATCTATCGCCCGATGTCGGAGATACGGTTTTTGCAGGCAGGCGATATTCCTGAACATGCCTGTTTCGGACTGGAGCAATTACCCGCCAAAGGCGATTTGCTTTTTATTACCGGCGGCGAAAAGGATGTTATGGCGCTTGCCGCCCACGGTTTCCATGCCATTTGCTTTAATTCGGAAACGTCTAATATTCCGCTCGAAACAATTCACAAACTCTCCTACCGGTTTAAACATATCGTCCTGCTTTTCGATATGGATAAAACGGGAATGGAGAGTTCTGAAAAACAGGTGCAACATTTAAGCGCCTATGAAGTAAAAAGGCTGCTTTTACCTCTTTCCGGCACAAAAGCGGAAAAAGACGTGTCGGATTATTTCCGGCTCGGCAATACGCCGGACGACTTGATAGATTTATTCATTCATCTGCTGGATACCCTTTACAGTGAAACCATGTCCGCATTAAAATCCTGCGAAGTCGATTTGAACAATCCTCCGCCTGTTGCACAAATGATTATTTATACCGGGGATGTGCCGCTTGGTACGCAAGGCAATTTGCTCTGTGTGACCGGCGGGGAAGGCACCGGCAAAAGCAATTATGTTGCCGCTTTGATTGCCGGAGCGGTCAGGCAGCCGGGAACGGAAATAGATATGCTTGGCGTGACAGTCAGCGAAAACCGGCACGAAAAAGCCGTGCTTTTTTATGATACGGAACAGTCGGAAGTGCAGATTTACAAGAATATCAACAATCTGCTGCGGCGCGGCAAACGATTGGCCAAGCCCGATTATTTCCGGGCATACAGCCTGACCGGAATGTCCCGCAAAGAACGGTTGCAAGCCATTGTGCAAAGCATGGACAGGCACCATTACCAATATAAAGGTATTCAAATGGTGGTCATTGACGGTATTGCCGACTTGATAAAATCCGCCAACGACGAAGCGGAAAGCATCGCCGTCATAGAGGAACTGTATCGTTTGGCGGGAATTTACAATACCTGCATCGTGACGGTATTGCATTTTGTGCCCAACGGATTAAAACTCCGGGGGCATTTGGGTAGCGAGTTGCAGCGCAAAGCGGCTGCCATCCTTTCCATCGAACAGGATAAAGACCCTGCCGTATCGGTGGTTAAAGCCCTGAAAGTGCGTGACGGCAGCCCGCTTGACGTCCCAATCATGCAATTTGCATGGGACAAGGATGCCGGAATGCACGCTTACCTGGGCGAGAAACCCAAAGAAGCCAAGGAAAAACGCAAGGAAGACGAGTTGGTTTCCATTGCGAGGGATATTTTCGCCCGAAAGCAATTCCTTACCTACGTGGAATTATGCGAACAGTTGCAGGAATTGCTTGACGTAAAAGAGCGGACGGCAAAAAGTTACATCAAGTTTATGCGGGAAAAGGAGATTATCCTCAAAGACCCTTCCAATCAAAGTTATTTCATCATCGGAATTTTATAAATAATTATTATGCATATAGACAAAGAAGTTTTTGAAACATGGATGCGGCGCATC
>BNTV01000266.1 GCA_025996865.1 Bacteroidia bacterium | reverse complement strand
ATCCGACAGAATGGTTGACCGATGTCCTGAATCGTATCAATGAACACAAAGTAAACGAACTAGCCGATTTGCTCCCTATGAACTGGGCGGAAAAAAATCCGCAAGAGTAGATTACCGAATGCTTACGTTGCATTGGGTTGCGCAAGTCATTTTGAAGCAATCGACGGTTATTTTATTACTGTAATTACAACCTTAAAATTAGCCCGTTATTTTTTATGTCCGGAAGAAATCATTTTGTTAATAATTATCTTTTTCTTAGTCTTTTGCATTTGCTTGCGGGTAATCGTTACCGTGTATTTCTTCGTATAATTTGTCCATCCGTCTTCGACCTCAATATTCACCACATTGCTGCCTTCGTTCAACGGCATTGCATTAACATTTCCGTTTACACTGGAGTATGGCGAGTTGCGAATGCCCTCTACATCTATGCTCGTTACGCTGTTAGGCACATCTACCGTGTATTGATACACGCCCGGATTGAAAGCAGGCGAAAGCGCGCCGCTGCTCAATGTAATATTCTGCAAAAAGGCATCATACTGAGGCGCTTGATTTGAATAAGCGGCTATCAAGCCTTTGATTTGTCGTATGGTTTTGGCATTGTTGGCGTTGGCAGAACCGATGGCGGCGCCTCCATACGAAATATAGGGGTCGGAAAAATAGGGAATGCGAGGTCCGCCTACATTCTCATACGTCATGATGGTGGAAAAGTTTCCCGAAGATGAGTTTCCTGCATAGCCGTGAGAATAACTGTAAAGCGAAACATTATCCGTATTGGTATGATGCCCGCAGCCGAAATTATGCCCGATTTCGTGTATCATCGTGTAGTCGTTGGCTATCCACTTTTCCTTTACGACCGAAAATCCGCTTTTCGACCAGTTGGATTCATCATCCTTGATGTAGCCCGCGCCGGCAACATTGGAAGTGCTATTGCCAAGCAAGAGCATCACTAAATCCGCATTGTAGCGGGTACGGAGCGCGTGTGCCTCGTCGGCATATCCGTCCTCAGGGTTTTTCAGGCGGGCTAAATCGGTGTTCGGATTGTTGGTTTCCATATAGTCCACTTCCTGCTTGTGGACAAGATTCAGGGTTACATTTGTCTGTGAGTTGACCAATACTTGATTCGCCCGTTGTATTCCCGCGTCAATATCCATGTCGATGTTGCTGCCGTTCAGAACAGCCACCGCCTTTGCTGCGGGAGTGTAAACGACAAGTATATCCACCGTTACCGCCGCGTTGCTTTCGGGAAGCGTGGGTGGTATGGCCCGGAGCGTTGGACGTTGGGCGTTGGCCGAACCGCTGTTTTCATGTGTGTGGTTACATTCGTCGCCATGTTCATGCTGCACTTCCGATAACGTTTGCTCTGTCAGGTAATTTTTCTCGTTTATTTTTTTGATGGAAAAGAACTCATTCTTTTGCGGAATCTCTACCGAAAGAGCAATGTTGTTCCCCGCAACGGAAATGTAGCAGTAACCAAACCCGGTATCCGCCACCTGTGCGGTGATGCCTGTAATACCGTCGTAACTTTTGCTGACTTGCAGCACTACGGCTTTATAGCGTTTGTCGCCGAAAAAATCGAGCAACAAGGTGTCGCCTATATTGCTCTGCGAAAAGTTTTGCAACTGCGGATTTGACTCAAACGCACGGCTGCGGGAAACAAGATTATCCGAAACTGCACTGCGCTGTTCCGGAAGAACTTTTTCGCTGTTGATACTGATGGTTTTTTGCGCCCAAGCGGCGCTCATTTCGAAAATTAAAATCAGCAATGCCAATCCTAATCTCTTGTTTTTTACTCTTTTCATAAATTAATTTTTTGACGATTACACATTCTCTTTTCAGAATGCTAAAGATAATTTTTATTATGTAACAAATGAATTAAGATTTTGTTTTAAGCCGGAATGGTATTTCCTTCTTTATCAACCTGCCCAACCTGCCGTCCCGGATTCCCGACAACCAAAGCAAAAGCCGGTACATTTTTTGTAACCACTGCACCCGCCCCGATCATGGCGTATTCTCCGATGGTTATCCCGCAGAGAATCGTAGCATTAGCGCCGATACTGGCTCCACATTTTACTAAAGTAGGTTTAAATTCATCTTTCCGGGAAATAAAACTCCGGGGATTCAGGACATTGGTAAATACGCAGCTGGGGCCGAGGAACACATCGTCTTCACAGGTAACGCCCGTATAAACGGAAACATTGTTCTGCACTTTAACGTTATTCCCTAAACTCACTTTGGGAGAGATGACTACATTTTGCCCGATGTTGCAATCTTCGCCAATTACCGCACCGGACATGATGTGCGAAAAGTGCCAGATTTTTGTTCCATTCCCGATTTTGGCGCCTTCATCAATGACTGCCGTCGGATGCGCTTGATAGTTATTCATAATTGACTAATAAATCGGTGATA
>BNTV01000265.1 GCA_025996865.1 Bacteroidia bacterium | reverse complement strand
ATTACGGCGCACTGTCGTTAACCCAGTATATTGCGCCGTAATAGCTATCTGTTGTATAAGAAGAATAAGCATCCCCGTTCAATACGTGATAATTCTGTTTTATACTACTACTGTTATTTACGGTATTATAGAATGCATCAAAATCAATCGTACACATATACGGATTTCCCACCAATGCAAAGTAATCATCTTCAGCAGTGCCTTTTCCAAAATTTACCGGAAGATCAAAGGGCGTTCCATCCCATAGTTTATAGGCATCATTATCTCTGGTTGCCGAGACATTCGTTGCCAAAGGTTTGCCTGCTTGCGCATCGAAGAAAGAATAAAAATCGCTTTGCTTTGAAGTTGAATTCCATTGATGGATACGATGCGATACATCCTGCTCCGGATCTTCAAAATACGGTAAGCGGATAATGCCGTTTACTCTTCCCAATCCATAATTTCGGGTAGCTTCTCCAAAAGGCGTATCAATACCTGAACCTGTATCATCCTCAGTATCATCAATATATAAAGCAAAACCTTCTCCCTTAGTCAGAGGCGTACTAAGTAGCGTGTGTGGATTCCATTCGACGGAGTATTTTTGCAAAGAAGTTGACGGATAGCCCCCATATACGAAATCGCCCACATAAACCTGATTCAAAGGCATGGATAATAAATGCCATTGGTCGCGAGCAAGGCTACCCGGATTTTTGCTGAAATCCAAAGCGATATGCGCTTTGTTGTACGTCAGGAAATCCTGCCGGCCCAGTTCGGCGCCCGGTTCAAAGTAAATTTCATCGATAGCGGCGCCGTCAGTGTCTTTTAGTATCGGATAAGTGCCTGTTTTTGATATGGTTACTTTGGTGGTGGGTCCGGGAACAGCGTTTTCTGTCCAGTTGGAAGGTAAATTCCAGTCGGATGATATTGTTCCTGCCCAAGTGGCAGTTAGCGGATTGCGATTTACTGTAATTGTATAGGTTTGCTTACTTTCGCGGTCTTCGGCAATAGTTCCTATGGTTATAACATTGTTTCCAACATTCAATGTTTTTGTTCCGTTGCCATTGACGGAAGTATTGGCATGAGTGGCTGTGCCGGTAACTGTAATACTCGTGATATCGTTAAGCACGTTTACCGTATAATTCGTTATCGCAGGATTAAATGTAGGGGTCAATGTTCCTTCACTTACAATAAGACTTTGCAAAGTTGCATCGGTTGAAAGAGCAGGTGTTGAAGATTCGACCAAGGTAATGTTAATCTCATCTCCAATATCTTCCCAACTACCATTTTTCATATAACTTAATATTACCCAATATTGTTGTCCGGTTGGCAAATCTATTGGAGTATTAAAAACAATATTCTTTTCTTCATATTGATCAACAGTTACTCTTTGATAACCAAAATAAGTTAAATTATAACCCCCTGATAGAGGATATACCCAAGCGATCACATTTCCTTCAAAAAATCCTCCTGTATTTTTGACGCGAATAGTTAATTGAGGATTTTCTTTGTCCACTTGACTTGCTGAATTTGGAAATGTAGGACCGGATATGAGTGAGAGATTAGGATTCGCTGTTGAAATCTCTTGTACTGTTACGGATTTCGACCCCAGTATGGCTGCTGATGCTGTTGTGAATAAACTACGGTCGTTGTCAGGGTCATACTTAACAAATAATGTATAGGTATTCGGTACTACTGTTATTGTACCCGAAAAGTCTATGGTTTTTGTTTCGCCGGCAGGAATAACCACCGGATCATTCGCTATTAATTGAGTTCCTAACTGAATAATCAATTTGGAATTATATTCACCAGTTCCGGTATTAGTTATTGTTGCTGTAAATTGGCCTGTTTTATTTTGATACAAGTTACCGACTGTATTTAAACCGTCGGCTTCTAATGTCAGATTAGGAAGTCCATCGGTAGGCTTGGATATCGTAACCGAATTCGTCTCTGATACCGTTATAAGAAGATAGGAAGCGGATCCTTCTGACCCTTCCATAAATATAGGTGTGTCTAATTCCGGGGCAACACTAAATGCCAAGTATAGTTTGTAGGTTCCCGGAGATAAATATGAAAGAGGTGAAACCGTGAATACATAGTTGTTGTCCGGATACCAATAACCACTACCGGGGGGAATTGAAGAGGAATAAGATTGTTTATTATATTTAATAACTGTATTATCCAAGTTGCACAAGACTGTTCCCCAATTTCCTGTAAATGTTGTTGCTCCGATATTTTGTAAATTATATGGAGTTACAGTGAAACTTTCCGACAAAGTGAGAGTCGTTTTATTTATAGCTAAAGAACTGAATCCTAATTTTGTGAGAGGAAAAGTCGTTGAGCCGGTGGATGGCTGAATGCCAATAATAATACTTTGATCGGCATTATATCCGCCACTTCCACCACCTATTCCTTGAGAAGATGGAGTTAAGGCTGAAAGTTCAAAATAACCGTTGGCGCTACCACTCCAACCCCAATTGATATGAAACAGATCGTTATTATCATATCCGTCACAGACAAAAGCATGTCCGCTGGTCGGCTTGGATATCGTAACCGAATTCGTCTCTGATACCGTTATAAGAAGATAGGAAGCGGATCCTTCTGACCCTTC
>BNTV01000264.1 GCA_025996865.1 Bacteroidia bacterium | reverse complement strand
ATATATTTAATTAATCCTCTTTCTTTTAAGGATTTCAAATATCTTGCAGTTGTTCGGTAGGGAATATTGGATAATTCACTGATTTGCTTAATATTGAGTTTGTCATTTTTTCGTATTATTTCTATAAATATTTTTTCTGTATCTGAGATATTTACACTGCCATTTACACTGCCATTTACACTGCCATTTTTTGTATAGTCCTCATTATCAATACTATTTACAGTGCCATTTACCTCATTTACAGTGCCATTTTTCTCTTTGATAATAACTCCAAATACACCCAAAGTATTCAAATCAAATTCAGCAGGTTCATTGCCATTGGCAGTCAAATCTGCTTGAGCCATTGCTATACCTCTGTTAAAACGGTTGACAAACCCCATTACCCGCATAGATTCAGAAATTACCAAATTTCGATAATCGCTCACATTCGGAAAATTTTCCGGTCGCGCGTTTCCATATAAACCACCCGGATTGATAATTTCTATGCGGTCGGAAAATTGGTAAAACTTTATAGGTGAGGTAATTTCATACGAACGGTGCATAACGGCATTCATAAGAAACTCTCTGATAGCATTTTCTGCATAGTTGAAAATATTTTCTTCAATCAGTGTTGAAATGTGTACAGGCCGTTTTTTGATGATATTTATTTTTATAAAACTGTCCAATAAATTTACGATGGAAATCAAATCGCCCGAAAATTGCGTATCAGCCAAAACGGTTGAGGCAAGCGTAGTTCCTTCAAATTTAACATATTGAACGTATGCTGTTGAAAAAAAATATTTTACGTTGTTGCCAAACGTCAAAATCCCCGCATTGGTCGGACAATCGTAAACCAAATCGTAAAATCGCAAAGAGGCTAATTGCAATTTAATATCGCGTTTGTCATTGGCAAGAATTTCGGAATTTACGGCTTTCGGCAAATAAATCATTTTGAAAAGGGGAATATTCAAATCGTTAATCGTTGCGCCAACACAAGGTTGCTCGTCAAAAGTTTTGGCATTGGAAGTCCTTTTTTCGGTTAATAAGCGTTCTTCCATTTCGTTGGCAATTCCGCGCCGCGGACCAATCCGCACCCAAATTGTGCCTTTATAGCGAACAGGCGGAAAATGCGCAGGAAGCGCCTCAACAACCACCACATCGCCATCGTCAAAGGTGTAATTGTGAACGGTCATTGCAGGTTGCGGCAAAATATTTCCGTCGGAACGGATTGCAGCAATATTTTTCAATAATTCGTCAGAAACCTTTAAGCCCGATAGTTTGCAAGTTTTATCGTGTACCCCGATAAACAAATAACCCGGCTTTTTGTGGTTAGCCAAATCGTTTGAAAATGCGCAGATTGCTTCGGCAAATTTATCCGTATTCGTAGTTGAAATTGTCCGTTCTACGCGGTCGCTTTCCTTGTCGTTGATTAACGCTACTATTTCTTCTTTTGATAGCATAATGTGTTGAATGTTTTTTACAAAGTTAGTATTTTATATCATAGCATTGAATCTGAATCGTTATCGGTAATGTCATCTTCTGTTCTCGCGGGTCGATAGGGAAATCTCTCGGTGTGAAAACGAAGCCGAAAGGGAAGGTGGCGATTGTATTTCTTATTGTTTCTGTCATAATTTGTTTCTGTTTTTGCTTGTGAGAATAGGACTATATTTCCATTTTTATAAATTGTTCTTTATTTGTATGTCTATCGCATTGTCGCTTACTTTAATATAATACTTTATATCGTCAGAAGTTCCAAAAACATTTACGCTATCGTGTCCTGTGCTATTGCTGTATTTGTAAATATAATTTTCTGTTCCAAATATAATTTTTTCAATTTCTGACGATTCTATAATACTAAACTTATCTGCAAAATTGTTTTTGTGTGATTTTGCAATTTGATTTATGAAATTGTTGTTACCAATCGTAGAAAATGGGTGCAGTATTATTAAATAGTCTTTTGCCCTGCTAATTGCCACATTATAAATATATTCTTTTGATAATAAGCATTTTTCGTATCCTGTGTATTTGTAATCATTCGGGTTGCAAACAAAGAAAACAATATCACATTCATCGCCCTGAAATCCGTGAGCGGTAGCGGCATATATTGTAATGTTTTCAGAAATACCATAATCATCAACGAGTTTTTTCAATAGTGTTGCCTGCGCTTTATAAGGTGCAATCAGTCCAATTTTCCATTTCTTGTTTTTATCTTCCAATTCGGAAAAATATTTAATTATTTCAGCAACCAAAATAGCGCAGTATGTTTGATAAGAACTTCCATTAAGCGTATTTATTTTATAAATAGAATCGTCTCTTAATGGAATATCTATAAATGTAACATTTGAAGAAATTATCTTTTGAAATTCGGCAGGTAGTGGTTTGGTTTCTTTTCTATTTTCTTCTCTATCGTGTTGCAAAAGTTTAGAATAGGATAACTCGCTGAATAGTTGCCCAATTTCTTTGATACTTCGGTATTGAATTTTAAGATTTTCGATTGTATCTGTGTCTTGTCTAATGTCTTTTTCTGCTGTATCAAAACCATTTATATCCATCATTTTATAAATGTTTTCGTCTTGAAAATCAAAGTTTTCCAATTCTTTATCATTTACTTCAAGCAC
>BNTV01000263.1 GCA_025996865.1 Bacteroidia bacterium | reverse complement strand
CATGGTTATTATTTTGTCGGGAAATGTGGTTACGCACATGTATTTTGGTTTGAATGCCTTGCTCCGTTCATCGGGAAATCCGAAGAATGCAATGATGGCAACCATTTATACGGTACTGATTAACTTGGTACTGAATCCTTTGTTTATCTTCGGATTCAAGTGGGGAATACGCGGTTCGGCTTGTGCCACAGTTATTTCACAAATAATTGTTCTGGTTTGGCAAGTCCATTTGCTCAACGACAAAAACTATTTTATCCACTGGAAAAGGGGAATTTATAAACTCCGGAAAAATATTGTTGTCGATTCCTTATCTATCGGTTTGGCGCCTTTCCTGATGAATGCGGCGGCTTGTTTAATCGTCATTCTTATCAATCAGCAATTGCTCAAACATGGCGGCGATTTGGCGGTCAGCGCTTACGGAATCGTGAACCGGATTGCCTTCCTTTTTGTGATGATTGTTATCGGCTTAAACCAAGGCATGCAACCGATAGCGGGTTACAATTATGGCGCCAAATTATATCCCAGAGTCACGGCTGTTTTGAAAAAGACCATTTTATTTGCTACAATCATTATGGTTATCGGATTTGCTATCATAGAATTATTTCCGCATCAAGTGGCATCTATTTTCACTACAGAGGAGCATTTAATCGAGATGGCTGTTCCCGGATTGCGCTGGGTATTTATTTTTTATCCTTTGGTTGGATTCCAAATGGTGAGTTCCGCGTTCTTTCAAAGTATCGGCAAACCCAATAAAGCCATTGTCCTGTCGATGGTGCGACAAGTGTTTTTGCTCATTCCGTTTCTGCTTATTTTCCCCAATCATTGGGGAACGACCGGTGTTTGGGCAAGTATGTCGGTTTCCGATTTTTTGTCGGTAATATTAGCTGTAGTATTATTAATGATTGAATTCAAAAAGAAGCAATAGTTATGGAAGAAAAATATGCAATTACGATTGGCCGGCAATTGGGTAGTGGCGGAAAATTAACCGGCGAACGCTTGTCAAAAAAATTGGATATTCCCTGTTATGACAAGGAATTAATCCAATTAGCTTCAAGGGAAAGCGGTTTGGGCAAGGAATTTTTTGAAAAAGCCGATGAGAAAAACAGTATTTCTATTTTGGGAAATTACATCAGTTTCCGTTCCGGATTTATGGGAAACTCGGAAATAAATTATTTGAGCAACGAAACGCTTTTCAAAATCCAAAGCGACGTAATCCGGGACTTGACAGAAAAAGAATCCTGCATTTTCGTAGGACGATGCGCCGATTATATTCTGCGAAATCACAAGCGTTGCCTGAAAATTTTTATTTGCGCCGATATGTCCGACCGCATTCAAAGGCTTTGCAATGATCATTCCATTTCGGAAAAAGAAGCAAAAACCTTGATTGAACAGACTGACAAAAAACGGGCTTCTTATTATAACTATTTCAGTAACAAAGTTTGGGGAATGGCAACATCTTATGATGTCTGCGTCAATTCGTCCGTCATCGGAATTGATAATATTGTCACCCTTATTGAAACATTTGTGAAAAGAAGATTCCTAATCTGAAATTTCTCCAAACAAGGTAGCCGCCGAAGCGCCGGTAATTTTCACTTTTACCGAATCTCCAACCCGGTATTTTTCTTTATTGAAGATGACGACTTTGTTTTGCGAAGTCCTTCCGAACAGTTGTTCGCGTGAGCGTTTGGAAAATCCTTCGACTAAAACTTCGACGATTTTGCCGATGTCTTCTTTGTTTCGCATCAGGGAAAGTTCCAGCTGCAAGGCAATGATTTCTTCCAAACGCCTCACTTTTTCATTTTCGGGAACATCGTCCGGAAGGTTTTTGGCGGCATACGTTCCGGGACGTTCGGAATACTTAAACATAAACGCCGAATCAAATCCGGCTTCCCGCATCAAGGAAAGTGTTTCCCTGTGATCTTCTTCCGTTTCGGAAGGAAAACCACAGAACAAATCGGTCGAAATCGAAGCTTCGGGCAGGATGCGCCGGATGGCTGCAATCCGTTCCAGGTACCACTCCCGCGTATATTTCCGGTTCATGGCTTTCAAAATCCGCGAACTTCCCGATTGCGCCGGCAAATGAATTTGCTTGCAGAGATTATCATATTTAGCGATGATTTCCAAGGTAGTATCGCTCATATCTTTCGGATGAGAAGTTGTAAACCGGATGCGCATTCCGGGAACTTCCAAGGCGACCAATTCCAGCAAACGCGGAAAATCAATGGTTTCTTCTCCGCTTTTCCACAAATAGGAATTTACGTTTTGTCCCAGTATGGTAACTTCGCGATAAGCTTGTTCTTTCATCAAACGGACTTCTTTCAGAATGCTTTCCGCATCACGGCTCCGCTCGCGCCCACGGGTATAAGGAACGATACAGTAAGTGCAAAAGTTGTTGCAGCCCCGCATGATGGAAACAAATCCTGAAATTTTTACACCTGAAATTTTCAAAGGAATCACATCTTTGTAGGTTTCCGTCGTTGAAAGTTCTACGTTGATTGCTTTTTCACCTTTTTCGACCGGCAATATCAGTGAAGCCGACGCCATTTTGTAAGTTTCGCAACTGGAACCGGGGAAAAGCACGAGTTTCCCGTTGCCGTCCAA
>BNTV01000262.1 GCA_025996865.1 Bacteroidia bacterium | reverse complement strand
TAAAAGTAAAATTATCACTATTCAGGGACAGCAAGTTATCCTTGATAGCGATGTGGCAGAACTCTACGGCGTGGAAACAAAACATATTAATCAAGCAAAGAGACTCCGTAAAACATACGGTTAAACGAACCGCTAAAAAGGATAAAATTTAAACAAAGTGATTTACGGTTGGAAAAACATTCCCAAAAAACCATAAATCTCTTTCGGAAAATCAGCGCCTTGCTCGTTGAAAGCGCCAATGATGTATTGTCCTTTCCAAATCACCGGAATGGTTCCGTTGTAGCGATCGTTAATTGACAATTCACCTTCGGAAAGTTTTTCCGTTTGCTTGGTAAATGCAAAATAAGTAGTCAGGATATTTTTTGCGTTTTCTGCCGATTTTGCATCCAGTACAAAAATCTGAAACTTTTTATTGTTGAATTCGTAATTAACGGTATAAACCGGTTTTAAAAATTCGTGACCAATGTAATTTTTCGTGATATAAGCTTCCGCATGTGGAATTGCACCCTGTTTCGGAAATTTAGCGAAAATAGGAGGATAAGTTGCATCCGGATCTATTTTTCCCGCTAAACCTTTGGCTATTTGCTGCATAGCCGAAGAGAAACCTTCACCTTCATCACTGGCGGAAATTTTTGCATAAATACAACCCGAAAAGAAATATAAACCGTAGCCATCTCCCTGCGCTTCGCCGCCAATACCCGGATAAAAAGTCATATCCGTCGAGCGTTCGGAAGCGTACATGCCGAAAGCGTCTTCAAGTGTAGCGTGACGATAGGCTTGAATGGTGATGTAATCATCACCATGGGTATAAACCATACTCGTCATTTCCCTGAAATTATTTTCGAAAAACAGGGGAGCAGCCCCATTAATCCGTTCATACAAATTATCCTGATTGAAAACTTCAATCTCAGGCGTAATCGTCCAACCTTCAACCGGAGGCAAATAGGATTTCAGTTCCTGAGGTGTTTGAGCATGAGCTTGTCCCGTCAAACAGAACAAGCTCACGATAAAATAGCATAAGAATAGTCGTTTCATTTTAAGAAAGAAAATAAGACGGTACATTCACAATCGGCGTAATCGCAGCAATTTTTTCCGCTACTTTGAATCCGGACGAACAATTTACCGTACATCCGGTGCAGCCTGCACAGTCATTTCCGTTCAAAGCCAAACTTGCCAAAGTTTCTTTCGACAGTGATGCATGTTTGTACCCGTAATTATACATGTAAGCGCGCATAATTGTGGGAATCGGCAAATTTTTCGTGCATTGATCCACGCATTGTTCGCAATTCTGGCAGTACAAAAGTTCGTTTTTATCGATCAATCCGGCCAAATATTTTTTGTCCGCTTCGTCTATTTCGGGACGATAGGCTGCTTCCAAACAATTATCCAACAAGTCGAAACTGGTGAATCCGGGGATAGCCGTAGCAATGTTCGGATTTTGCCAAACCCAACGCAGACAAGCTGCTCCATCCACTTGTTTCTTTCCTTCGGCGTCTTCCACGCCACCGACCATGGTTTTCATTGCTACAAATCCCATTCCGGCGTCCACACCCCGTTGAATGGCTGCATCCAAATCGGGTAAAATACCCAATTTGAAATTATAACTGATCAAACAAACTTCGTAAATGCCTGTTTTAATGGCTTCATCGATCTGTGCAGGTTTATTGGCATGGGTAGAAAAACCGATATGTTTGATTTTTCCTTCTTTCTTGAATTTTTTCAACATCTTAATCAAGCGAGGATCGCTCAAAATACCCACATTTTCAACAGCATGAGTGTAAAATACATCTACATAATCCATTTGCAGACGGCGCAGGCTGATGTTCATCTGTTCTTCATATTCAGTCTCGAAATTATTCGACGATAAATTCGCGTGAACTTTTGTGGCGATGGTAAAAGACTTTCTATCTTTGTCTTTGAAAAATTCGCCCAACATTTCTTCATTCCGTCCTTTCTGATAACCATTTGCCGTATCGAAAAACGTTATTCCCGAATTGTATGCCGCACGGACAACAGCGGGATTATCCGCCCGCATCACACCCATACTCAAAATAGGCATTTTGAGACCCGTTTTGCCTAAAGTACGGATAGCCATTTTTTGCTTCTCTACCATAGCTGTTTCTCCTTTTACGGAAGCCATTGCAGTCTGTGGCGCTACCAATGCACCTGCACCGGCCAAAGCCGATAAACCTAAAAACTTTCTGCGATTAATCTTTTCCATCTTTGCCTAATTTTATATAAGTAATATTTCGTTAAACTATTGTTACCCAACCATATTTATCTTCTTCATCCCCATATTGAATGGCTCTCAGCTTGTTGTAGAGTTTTTCACTGATAGAGCCGGGTTGTCCGTCTTTTGAAAACACGTAAGATTTGTTTTCGTCCAAATCGTCAATTCTCGAAACCGGACTGATAACGGCTGCCGTTCCGCAAGCGCCCGCTTCTTCGAACGTTGCCAATTCTTCTACCGGAACCGGCCGGTGTTCCACTTTTAAACCTATTTCTTCGGCCAACACAATCAGACTCTTATTCGTGATAGACGGCAAGATCGACTGTGATTTCGGCGTAATGTAAGTATTGTTTTTAATACCGAAAAAATTAGCCGGACCACATTCATCAATAT
>BNTV01000261.1 GCA_025996865.1 Bacteroidia bacterium | reverse complement strand
TCTGGACTATATGAGTGAAAACATCATCAGCCGGTTATCCAACCGTGATTTGGAAAATTTTGATGAAAAATACCTCAAAATCATCCTGTTGAACAGCCTGTTTCAAAGCAGTCTGTTTATCCCCATTACCGAAATGGAAGTATCCGCAGGTTATACGGATATTTGGTTGAAACGAAGCCATTTGTTTCCTGATATTCCTTGGGAGTGGGTTTGGGAAATCAAATACGTCAAAAAATCGAATGTAAAATCAATAGAAGCAAAACGCGACGAAGCCCGCGCTCAATTAGAGAAATATCGTAATTCGCATCTGTTTGCAGGACGTACGGACGTCCGTTACCTGTCGGTGATATTCATTGGCAAAGACAAATACGAAATAATTGAAAATTGAGAATTAAATAATACGGAGGAAAATTACTGGTTTGCATGTCCGACCTGCCTGCCATTCAGGATAAACCCGAAGCGCGGCAGTTGTACGGCAGTATCCTGTCGTACATGAAGTCCGATGTTTTTTCACCGTCATGTAAAGTAGGTTTCAGCGAACTTTCGGCGCTTTTCAAATAGCGCCATTCAATATTCATGAAATATTTCTTAAATATTTAACGTATGAATAATCGTAGAAAATTTTTAAAAATGAAATTGATAAAAACAGTAAAAATTACAGGCATCCTCTTAACGATTGCCTTCAGTCAGTCGGTTGCGGCACGGGACAGTATCTCTGTTGCCGATTTCGGATTAAAACCCGATACCCGTGAAAATGCCGTAGTGTATGTACAGAAAGCGTTGGAGGCTTGCAAAGGCAAGAAAAATTCGGTTCTTGTATTTCCCAGGGGGCGTTACGATTTCTGGCCTCAACACTGCATCGAACGCGAGTATTTTGAATCGAATTCGGATGATACAAATCCGAGACGGCTGGCAATCCTTATCGAACAACAGGAAGGATTAACGGTTGACGGTTCAGGCTCCGATTTCGTTTTCCACGACCGGATGCAACCCTTTACCATTGACAACAGCCGCAACATAACCATCAGGAATGTCAGTATTGACTGGGATATTCCCCTTTTAGCACAGGCTGTTGTGTTACAGGCAAATGAACGGCACATTGATTTGCAAATCAATTCCGAATCGCCCTGCATCATAGAAAACGACAAACTGGTTTTTGTGGGCGAAGGCTGGAGAAGTGAATGGTGGGGACTTGGCGGAACGATGGAATTTGAAAAAAACAGCCGGATTGTAACTCCGCAGACCGGCGACAGAGCCTCTTTGCGCGCCAAAAACGGGCATTACCGTGCAGAAGAACTTGCAACAGGCAAAGTGCGCATTCACAGTGAATTTACCAGAATCCCGGCTGTGGGAAATTTCCTGGTATTGCGCCACAGTAATCGCGACCATGCAGGCACATTTGTTATCGACAGTAAAAACGTACAATTCGAGAATTTCAACATGTATCACAATTGCGGATTGGGCATTTTGTTGCAATTCTCCGAAAACCTCACCTTTACAAATGTAAATAGCGTACCCAACGAGAAAAAGGGACGGGTTTTTGCCGGACACGATGATGGCTTGCATTTTTCAAACTGCAAGGGCGACATTGTAATAAAAAAGTGCACCTTTCAAGGATTGATGGACGACCCGATCAATGTACACGGAACGTCGGTGCGCGTCATCGAAAAAGTGGATGATTTTACGCTGCGCTGTAAACTGACGCGCAATGACAATCGCGGCCTGCTTTGGGCGCGTCCCGGCGAATCGGTGGGGTTTATCGAAAACACAAGTCTGCACACCTTCGCAACCGGAACGGTAAAATCATTCCGTGACATTGATACCCGATTGTTTGACCTGTCATTTCAGGAGGCCATTCCTCAAGGGGTGATTGCCGGAAACGCATTGGAAAATCTGACCTGGAATCCCAATGTCCTCATTACGGACTCTTATTTCAAGAGTTGTCGCGCAAGAGGCATCCTGGTATCCACACCGGGTAAGGTTGTCATTGAAAACAACATCTTCGAATCGAGCGGTTCGGCCATCCTCATTGCCGGAGACGCCAATCAATGGTATGAAACGGGCGCTGTCAAAGACGTACTGATTACGAAAAATATTTTCCGGGCACCCTGCATGACGTCCATGTACCAGTTTTGCGAAGGCGTTATCAGTATCATGCCCGAAATCCCGCAAAAGACAGCCAAAACGCCTGCTTTCCATCACAATATCGTCATCACGGACAATGAATTTCATTTATACGATTACCCGATTTTGTATGCTTTTTCGGCAGAGAATATCGAATTTTCAAAGAATAAACTCATCCGCAGCCGCGACTACGAGCCGTTTCACCAAAGGAAAGACGGTTTGACCTTTGAATTTTGTAAAAAAATCAGCGTAAAAGGCAATACGGTTGAAGGCGATGTCCTCGGAAATACAATTAAATTAATCAATACATCAAACAAAGAATGTAAGCTCGGTAAAGATTCGTTTTTTAGAAAATATAATACGATACAATGCTCACACGAAGAAATTTCATCAAAATAACGGCGGCGAGCGGAGCGCTGGCTACCGTTGGTAATGTGGCGGAAGCCCGCGCAGCCATGCAGCCCTTGCTGCCCGATATGGATTACGCCTCAGAGTCGTCACGCAAGATACCGG
>BNTV01000260.1 GCA_025996865.1 Bacteroidia bacterium | reverse complement strand
GCTATGGAGCGAGAAAAGCTTAAAGCAAAGACTGCTATTAAGAATAAGGTTGTAGGTCAAAAATAATATGCCATGCCAAAAGATAAGAAATATGAAGATTGGCGTGTCGAGATAACTAATGGCAAGCCAAAGTGGATATACAAGCCAACTGGCGTATCGTATGCATCTCCGCAAGATTCTGAGGATTTTGAGCCTTACGAAGGCAAGCGAGATGCGGGTCGAAGATTTGACCGAAAGCCAATAGAAGAAACTGCTAAGGCCATGAAGGGGTTGGACAAGGTTGCTTTTGGCATGCTTGCTGCCCCTCTGGCTGCTGGCGGAATAGCCGAAATAGGCGCAGCCGCAGCTCCATAGCGGCCTTGTCTTTAAGCTTTTGTAGCTCCATAGCTGCACTGAGTTTCTTCTCTTCCAGCGCTCGCTTAGAACGCTCTATGCGCTCTTTTGTATTCAATTCACGCTCTTTAAGTCGTCTATCGTCATCAGCTTTTCTACGTTCCGTTGAAAGCTTTTCATGTTCGAGTCCTTCTTGTGAGAATGCTTGATACTGAGCTAACTGCTGATTAGCGACTTCTATTGGATCTAACTGGCCATTATTGTCAGCGTCTAAATCGTCTTGGAACCTGAATGAGCCAATCTCCGCAACAGCAATCTTGGTTTGATTATCTGCGTCTATCTTATATTTCTGCAAATCCATTTCGGCTTGCTTCATCTGCATCTCTGCCTCTGTAGCTTGTTGCTGTGCCTGAGCTTGCTGTTCCTGCATGGCCTGAATTTGTTCCAATTTCTTACGTTCAATCTCCTCTAATTTATTCTTGATTAACGTAGTATTTTCGAGCATAAGTATCTCAGAAATATCCAATAAAGATGCACCCGCTTGCATTGCTGGTTGGAATAGATTCTGTAATTGCTGAACCTTCATCATATCTTTATCATCAGATGATACGAATATATCCATATCCTCAAAGAAATCATCCTCTAATTGGAAGAATGCTCTCTGCCCATCATCTAATACAAAATCAATCTCCTTCCTGTCGGATGTGCGCCATATCTCCTTCGTTAGGTCTAACAATGCCTGCAAAGCATGACGCTTAGCTTGATTGTGAGCCCAGAACCACGGAGCTGTAATATTGGCAGAATGAACAATATTTGATTGAACATTATTAACCAACTCACGTTCCTGCGTAATCCCTTCTCTCGCCGGAGATATACCAGAAATCATAGACACCATTTCTTCTATGCGTTGAAGCAACTCTACGTATTGAACGATAGTTTGCGACATAGATAAGTCTATGGATGTATATACAGTGTTGAGGGCTGGCCTATTTTCTGGGTTATATTCGTTGCGTTCGTGAGGGTTGATAATATACACACCTAATGATTTTAAGTAGTGCATCCATCTTGGGATATTAATCCCGGCAGATTCTGGTATCTGTGATATGTCCAATACGGGAACCTTTCCGCCGTCTCTTGCTATTGCCAGCTCCAATCTATACCATACGATGATATACATATCTTGTAGAGGTTTAAGCAAAGACACTAATGAGCGAGGTAATGAGTTTGTATTCGAGTGTATGACACCAGTATAGGGTAGCCTGCTTGAGTTTGGATTATCCAAGCTAAACTTCTGATATGGAAGTGGCTCTATCCCAACATACATACTTGCGCCTATTCTATAACCATGCCATACCTCTGTTACCCAACGCCACTCAACAGCTTCATTGGGCATCAATTTGTATGTCTCATCAACTACATCACTGGATACTTCACCTGTTTCTGGGTCTATAATAGTTAAGAAACCGACCTTCCGAAACGACTTCCAACATACATGCCATACATCCACGTTGCTCAAACTGCCATAATTATATGCTGGCTGCAGGGCATTTACGGGTGTAAAGTTGATGTTGTTGTAGCCGAATGGAGCCAGATTACTATAATTACCTTGATTACCAAGTCCATTGATCCCTTGAAGTATTTCTTCGAGATTATCATCCGTTAGATAGTCATATAGCATATCATGCGCTGCTGCATAAGACATTCTCATGTGCTCTACACACCAGGCGGAATCATGTATAAATTCTATGTTCGGATTATATTCATACGCAAAGTACATCGGATTGACACGTTGCAGCATTGGAGAACCATTCAGTTCGTATGTATGATATATCTCCTCGGCTGATATTAGGGCATCCTTCCATCCTTTTAAGAACTCATGCAAGAAGTTAATTTTCTTCTCTAAGTGCTTGATCGAGTAATAAGCAGCCTCTTCGCCACTATCCCGATAATCCTTTTCCAAAAATCTAAGTACCTGTTCGGGCATTTGAATCTCCCCAGACTGCAGCTTCTGTTCGTACTGCTCTCTATCGGCTTCTGATATTTCAGCCATCACAGAACCAATAAGATACTCTGCAATCATCTCTTTAGCCTTCTCTACTTGAGCAGACATTTTTGCGGATGATGTACGAGTCACTGTGTAGCTGAATGTCTTATTCATTTCTTCGCCAATCAGTGCATCAATCTTAGGTCTAATGATGTTAAAATCTCGTGCCGTAGCAGGAAATCCATCGCGTTGATCGAATGGGTTGGTAACATACTTGATGTCAGATTCATCCCATATTGAGTTGTATAAATCATAGTGCATCTGCATATCTCTTAGTCTCGTCATATTTAACGGGCCACCATTTATGCCACCATGACCTATAACATAATCAACGCACGCCTCACGCCACTCTTTGTTCTTTTTGGCATGCGCAAGCTTCTG
>BNTV01000259.1 GCA_025996865.1 Bacteroidia bacterium | reverse complement strand
GTTGAACAAATAGCAAAAATAAAAAAAGTTCAGTTTGATAAATATAAAAAAAACAATTTACATGAAATTAAAGCCGAATATAAGGATAGTAAAAAACAAATTGTGAGTAGAGATACTGTAATAGCAAAATTTGACAGTATAAAAAAAAATCTCGAAAATCTTAAATTAAGATATGGTAGTTATGAAACGGCTTTTGATTCTATTAAAAAGAAGGAGTATGACTATACACCTGAAATACTTAAAGAATTGAATCAACGTCTGGGAGGAGATACAGATTTTATAGCTACTTGGAGATACTTTAATGAATACTACGAAAATGCACTTCAATTTGGAGCACATCCTGACAGCATACGAAAAAGTGGTTACAAAAACGCTGTTGCTCATCCATTTTCCAATGAAATGACATATTATTTAGAAAAACATTATTATAACGTTTGGTTTGACGATAATATTGGCTCATTTTTGATTGTAATAGAACGTAAAAAAGGCAAATAATTATGAAATCTATCGAAAACATAATTAAAGAGGCTCTTATAAAAGAAACCAATTCATCAATAAAAATTGACGACAGCCATTTTTTTGCGGTAATTGCCGAAGACGAAAAAGGAAAATCTAAAAAGAGGTTATGGAAGTTTGTTTTATTGTCGGTTGCTTTTATTTTATCTATCGCTATAGTTGCAAGTTCTTTTGTGTTTTTTATTAATGATGTTTTGCTGTTTCAAAATGATGCGCAAATAAATGCACAAGGGGCAATTATTCCCAATCGTTCGTGCAATCGGCAATCTGTAATTTATCTTTTCAATTCTGCGGACGAATGGGCAAACACAGGCGTACAACTGCAAAAAGGCGATAAGATTAAAATTTCAGTTTCTGGCGGTTTTCACAGCGATATTGCAATGATGAAAAATGCAGCCGACTACAACTATAAACCCAAATATGAATGGGTTACGTTCAAAAAAAACAAACCTGATAACAATAAAAATCTTCTTTATAATAAAGATGATGCTTTTTTTGGTTCGATATTGTTTCAAATTGCCTCTGAAAGTGGTGCTGAAAACAGCGAAACAGACAATTCTAAAAATGTTGGAGCAGGTATTATTCAACAAATAAATGGGCAAGTATATGAAGGCAAGGTAAAAAGAAACGGTATTTTATATCTTTCTGTTAATGATATTTATCTGACAGATAGTGTCATTAAGCGGTTAGAAAGTGAAAATACTGATTCATTGAAAAACTGTAACATTACCACAACCCAAGAATTTTTTACTGACAAACAGATAGATACAATAAGGGGGCGTTTGCCATTATATTTTGTAGAAAATGATACACTGGTTTATTATAAGGGCAATAAATTTAAGGAATATTTCCAAAAAAATCGTGATGCCTTTTTTAACGATAATCTCGGCGAGGTTTTAGTGGTAATAGATATTGATAGAAAACTCAACGTTTTCAGTTGTCATAGTTCGTGGTATCGGGAAACAGAAGCAAGAATCAACAAAATTTTAGATGCCCCCTCACATAGGTGGTATAATAATCTTTGGAAAGGAATACTGGTAATAGTTGTATTTATTGTGTCTATCATTTGTTTGATATGGAAATTATTTTTAATTTTTTGGGCGTTATGGTATATCAGCATTCCATTGTTGCTGTTATATCTATTTCGCAAGCCAATTCAAGAAGAATATATAAAGTGTAAAAAATATCTGAAAGAAAAGTATGAAAAATATCTGAAAGAAATAAAAGAAAATGAGAAAGTTAATAATTTCATTCGCAGCAGGATTAGCACTGTGCGCAATTTCCTGCACCACGGGAAATAAAAACAAAGTAGAAATTAAAGTAATTTCCTATAATATTCGCCAAAGCGGTTTATCCGATAAAGATGGCGAATACAAATGGGAAAATCGCAAAGAAGCCACGCTCAATATGATTCAAAAAGAATCGCCTTCAGTTTATTGAATATCAATATAGAATAATTTTGAGGAAGTGAAGTAATTTTGGTTAGAAACGATAATCAAAGATAGTGAAACCGCAGTAAGACATTGTTTTACTGCGGTTTTTATTTTTAGATAATTATTGAATTTAATTGTTCTCTATTGGTTTTTATCTTATTATTTGCAACAGATTTGCGACACAAGCTATTTTGGATTGGTTTAGAGAGAAATATCAGGGAGTTCAGGAAAAAGTTGTACATTTGCCGAAAAATTACAAGACGTAAAAATTACAAGTTATGATGTTCAGTTTATTGCCGAACTTTTGCAAGCAGATGAAAAAGAGCTTTTAACGCTTTGGCTTGTAGAGCAAGTTATGGCTGTGCTGGCAGATGAAAAAGGATTGTCGAATGAGGTGTTGGAAATTGCTAAAAATAGAATAAACAAATAATTCAAGATATGGCAAAGATAACAGTAAAAGGTACGGAAGTAACTGTTTTGCAAATCGACAATGAGGATTATATCTCATTATCGGGGCAAAAGGTGGAGAATTTTTTGTAACAAGTTGGTTGCGAAATCGCAATACGCTTGAATATATATGGATATGGGAACGGGTTTATAACCCAAACTTTAATTATGTCGAATTCGACATAATTAAAAGCAATGCAGGACTTAACAGTTTTAGAGTCAGCGTAAAAGAATTGAAAGCGCGAACTCGCAAAAATCAATTATCGTCTGAACCTTGATTTTCATAAGATTACAAAGATTTACATGATTATAATCTTGGTAATCAAAAAAATCTTACTGAAATCATGGTTCAAGACAAATATGGAGAACATTAAC
>BNTV01000258.1 GCA_025996865.1 Bacteroidia bacterium | reverse complement strand
TCAGCAGGAATACCACCAGTAAATTAAGCAGATTTTTTGTTTTGAACGCATCCACTTCCAAAAAGGGGTGCCGCACGTTGAACAATCGCCAAATACTAAATGCCAATGCCAATAATGCTGTGCCGAGTGCCACACGGATATACGCCGAATCCAACCAGTTGAGTTGGTTGCCGTACTGCACCACAAAGATGAGCGAAAGGATAAACGTACTCCACAGCACCAGCCCCAGCCAATCGACACCGTAGAGCGGCATTTTCGGCATCGGACGGAAAGGGCGCATCAGCACAAAGGCACACAGAATTACGACGAGCAACAAGCCGATGGCTAAAAGATGCACATATCGCCAATTGTAGAAGTAAATGATATAAGTACTTGCAATGTCAAAAACGTGAACCACGCCGAGCACAATGAAAAACACAAACGAAAGGAATACCGCGTAATTGTGCGTGGGCGCTACTTTGGGCAAAACGGACGAAAAACACTCGAAAGTACCGAACAATCGCGCGAATCCGGCTATAAAACAGAGCAGCACGAGCAAAGGCGTTGAATGAACGTGCGGCACAATAAGATTACACATTATCAACGTGGTCGCAGCCGTTATCAGGCAGGTGCGGTTCGTGAAACGAAACTTCAAGCGGAATGCCACCGGAAAGTACATCGTCAAGCCAATCAGCATGGCGTGGCTCATCATTTTTACGTCGTTCGGCGTAATGGCGAGGCTGCCCTCCATCTGGCTCATGGCGGTAAAATACATGCCGTTGGAAAATTGGAAACAAGCCAGAAACAGCATGTAAATCCAAAAACGAATGCCGTCGGGTATCCATTCCTTGAACGACATAAAGCGAAACGGTGCGTTTTGTTCGTATGCCATAATCAGTATTTTACCTTACATTCAACATTCATTCCCGAAGTCAATTGCGCAAGAATGGCGGCATCATTATTTTCCGTAAAAAGAATTTTCACGGGAATGCGCTGTTCCACTTTCACAAAATTGCCTACGGAATGGTCGGGCGAAGCGGGCGAATACTGCGCACCCGAAGCGTTGGAAATAGAAGCGACAACACCTTCAAATTTGTGCGCGGGAAAAGCATCAATTTCAATCGCTACCTTACTGCCCACTTGAATATGCTGCATTTGCGTTTCCCGAAAATTAGCCACCACCCATTTGTCTTCATCGCTAACCACTGCAAGCAAATGTTTGCCCGGCATAACTAATTCGCCTTCCTGAATGGTTTTACGTCCGGTTTTTCCGTCGCAAGGCGCAAGGATAACCGTATATGACAAATTCAGTTTGGCGATTTCCAATGCCGCTTCGGCTATTTTTATACCCGATTCCGTTTGGTCTAAACGTTGTGTCTGTTCGGCTTTGACAAGATTGGTCGATTGTTTTTGTCGCACCAGCATTTCGTATTTGGCTTTCATTGCATCGTAATTTGTTTTGATGCCATCGTATTGTTGTTGGGTAACAGCCGCTTCCGCCAATAATTTTTGATAACGTAAATAATCTTTTTCCGCATTTTGAAGTAAAATCCGCATTTCTTCAATCCCTGCATCGGATACGGAAAGATTGTTTTGCGTGGTGTGAATGGTAGTTGCCATTGCCGATTTTCCGGACAAGGCATTTTGATAATCGGCTTCCGCTTGCGCCACACGCAGACGAAATTCGGCATCTTCAATGACCATCAGTGTGTCACCCTTGCGCACTTGCTGAAATTCATCAAAGTAAATCTTTTTCACAAAACCTTGTACACGGCTCGACATTACCACTATATCGCGGTTGACGTAAGCATTGTTGGTATATTCGCCTCCCACATGAATAAACAACGAGGCAATCCACGCTATTCCGCACAAAATCAGTGCGATAACGATAATATTAATTGTAATTTTTTTATTTTTCTTGTTCATGATAATATTTTAATTGATAATTGACAATTCGTAATTGATTAAAGTGTTCCTGAGATATAAAGCAGTTTGTAATAATTAAATACGATATTTATTTGCGCATTAGAAAGTTGCACCTCTGCCGACAATTGGGCGTTGCTTGCATCCAACATATCGGTAATCAGCGCCATATCGTTTTTGTAACGGTTGCTGACCACCGCATAATTTTGATTGGCAAGTAGAGACGCAATGCGTTGCGTCTCTACCAGTTTGTAGGATTCCAAATACCGGATGTAATCCGCTTTTATCGCCAGTCCGGTTTGTTCTTTGGCATCATCATATTGTTCTTTGGTACGTTGAATCGTGAGTTTATGGCGATTAACGGATTTTTTTGTTTCGTACAAGGACGACACTTTATACTTTACCCCAATTCCGGCATACCAATAATTAAAATTCTTGTTAATCGGCGGAACTTCAATCGTAATCGGCCCGTCCAGATGATTTCCGGCAAACAAAGCCAATTTCGGCAATCGCTCGGATTTAATGATTTTATCCTGATGCTGATTGATTTCCATCGCCAAAGACAAGCGTTTCAAATCGGGCGAATTTTCATCGGCGGTGTTTGTCCAATATTGTTCATTTCCAATCGGTAAAAACGGTTGTTGTTGTGGGGGCGTTGCGTGTAGGGGCGTTGCGCGCAACGCCCCTACATCGGGCATTTGCGGTATTATTTGTATATTATCCGACAATCCCAATGTCGTTATCAAATTATTATTCAAGATGGTAATCGTATTTTGAATTTGCGTTCGGGCGAGTTCGAGATTTGCCAATAACAATTCGTATCTCGTAATGTCGTTTTTCAAAACAATACCTTCGTTGCCTTTAGCCTGAATATCTTTCAATACCTGCT
>BNTV01000257.1 GCA_025996865.1 Bacteroidia bacterium | reverse complement strand
AAAATTTTATCTGCTTGATGCGCTTTACTTACATCTATAATTTGTAAATTTTTGTTTGCATCTATTTCTTGCGTATGCTTTTTATTATTGTTACAACTAAATAATAAAATAATCAGTAAAAAAAATAATTTTTTTCCATTTTTCATGGTGTCTTATTTTAATTTTATTCAATAAAATATAACTATTCCCTTGTGTGTCGGAATTTAGACATCTCTATCTTTTCAACAACCGGAAAGCGCTAATGTATCTTTATTTTTACCAAATATGGATTGAGTTCCGTGCTATTGGAATCTTTTTTATTCAAAAAATCCGCCGGCATTTCTATAATAATAGCGTCGGATGTAACTGCACGGATTCCGGAAAAATGACGGATACCGGATGATAACGGATCTATTAAATTACCCGTTAGATTTTCCATATCGTACTTGAAAAACGGGAATCCCATAGCAGAAGACCACCGTTCTCCATAAAAGGTACCGTTAATTTTATAAAAAGATTTCACACCATACACAATGGTTGGTGTTGACGCTTTTCTCGGATTATCCGGAAAATTTTTCTCCGACACAAAATTATCGGATTCCATTTGGAATACCGGTATTACATCCTCGTCTTTAATTAGATAAATATAAGGAGAATAGCGGGGATTAAAATATAAATCATCTCCGGATTTATAAAAACTCTGCACTTTAAACGGTCTTTCCACATTGTCCAAAAATTTTTGCGGAGAGAGTTTCGTTTGCAATTGATTATTATCTGCAAACAAGCTCAGCGGAATACATCCATTATAATCTAAAATATTGGCAATCCATATTTTTCCGGTTGTATTATCTACTGCAAATTCCAAGAATGCATGAGGAAAGCTTCGTTCGACCGCTTCATTATAAGCAGGAAACAAATACTTGATAATTTTACGAGAATTGCCGGAACCAACATACACATTGTCGCTTCCATCCACGTCAAAGTCCGTTATATTTACATATTCATTTGGTCCTGTACCTACTTTATGTATTGTAGAAAGATGTTTTCCCTCTTCCGAGAAAATAAAAATACAAGCCTGTATTTGATCCAAAAGAAAATATCGCCCATTGTGGTAAATGACTTTATTTATATTTCCTATCAGACAATTCTCATTGGTTTCCAACGGAATATAAATAACGCTATCTGTCTTTAACGTAGTTTTTTGCAAAAATTCATCGTCTAAGTTTAGCGAGAATAAATCTTGTTGCTCTGTACTCGTATTTTTCTTGTTATGACTACAAGATATGAATACGATAAAAATAAAAAAAATACTATATATTGATTTCATACGGTAAAAAAATATAAAAAGAACATCCTTTGATCTCACACCTTCAAAAAGATATTTTTCTTGTACAAAAAATAAAGGAACAGCCAGGCAACAGTCACATAACCCGCTTGATTGATGACCTGACCGATGGCTTCGGGAAATTGACCGGCAATGCCTGCCAGAAAGAAATCGGAAATACGCTGGAAGCCTATGATCTTCTGCACCAGATAAATCGTAATCGAATTTAATCCGATGATCCGGAAGAAAAACGACCAACGATATTTGTTTTTTACATCAATGATGTAATAGAAAACGGCAAACATGAAAAGAGAATAACTTCCTAACACACAGACAAAAGAACTTGTCCACAGTTGCTTGTTGATTGGAAACCAATGATTCCATATCAGCCCGATAATCAACAATATCGCCGCCGCAACGAGCATATAAACGGTTTTTTTGCTTCCGGAAAACCGTTCTTCCGACAAGCGGATAAACTGACCGGTAAACATGCCCATCATCGCCGTAACCACCGCAGGAAGCGTACTGAATATACCTTCGGGATCGAAAATTCCTCCACATAATAACACTCCCGGAAGTAATACCCGGTCAATCATTCCTACCAAATTATTTTCAAGCGAGAAAGGATCATTTCCGGAGGGTATCAGCCACATCAATAACCAGTAGCCGATTAATATGACTGCCGAAATGACGATACGCGTATTCGTCTTGCAATACACAAACAACAAGGCTGCGAGCATCCACGGCAGACCGATTCTTGCCAAAACACTGGCATAGCGCATATTGTCAAAATCAAACTTTAAGAAGCCATTATATACAAATCCCAACAAAACCAATATCAGACTGCGCCGGATAATTTTTAAGATAATCTGTCGTTGAGATTTACCGTCGGAACGCTGTTTGGATAGCGAAAACGGGAAAGAGATGCCTGCAATAAACAGGAACAGCGGGAAAATCGTGTCGTGGTGCGATAAGCCATTCCAAGCCACGTGCTTCATCTCTCCCGACAGCCATTCCGTCCATTCAAAAGAGGGAAAAAGCTTGCATACGGTAACAACCAAAGAGGCAAAACCCATGATAAACAACATATCGAAGCCCCGCAAGGCATCCAATGATTTTAAGCGAATATTTTTTGTTTCCATATCTAAATTTATCTAATTGATTGTTCCTTTAACGAACTTCCAGCATTTTTGCTCCCACAAGATATGTAATCCCTTGCCCGATAGGCAACGTTCGGGATTTCTTTGTAACCGGCAACTTCATCCAAACGCAGATGAGGATTTGCCCACGATACTCCACCCGACAAAACACCCATTATCTGAAGGTTGTGTTTTCCGGTTTCTTCCACTATCCGTTGGGTGCGGTCGAAATGACTGTTAAAATCGACGCGCACCCAACGGATGTCGGCTTGTTGCATCAACTCAATGTTTTGCGGCATTTGGCGAAACTCGCCTCCATTGATATGGGCGTGAATGCCGAAAGGGGATTGCGCCTGCAAACTGATGGATACTACAA
>BNTV01000256.1 GCA_025996865.1 Bacteroidia bacterium | reverse complement strand
CCACAAACTCACCGCAATAATTGTAATAACCGACAACGGCAAGGAAAATACAATCGGATCAATCGCATACCAAGGATAAGTCTCTATCAGGAAGTCTTTGCCGAACAATGCTTTACATATTCCGATAGGAAGAGCTTCCGCTTTATGCATAAATACCATTACCCATATACTGGATAATCCGCCTACCCACAAGCTGGCCAAAGCGCCTTTCCGCGTAGCCTTTTTCCAATACAAAGAACAGAAATAAGCCGGAAGGAAAGTCGCCGCGCAAACACCCATAAACAAAGCCGTTCCACGGGCAATGATATTGGCGCTCAAAACATAGCAAATAATATAACTAACAAGAATAGAAAACATTACTCCCATTCGAACCCCGATTGATGAATCCGGATTCTTTTTTCGTCCCCAAGCCGGAAAAATATCAACGCCAAAAGCTGCTCCCATCGTATGAAAAAGAGAACTGAGTGTGGACATGCCTGCCGAGAGAATACAAAGCATAAATACCGCACCGAACCACCCGGGCAAAGCCCTGCTGATGAACAAAGGAATAATCTTGTCCAAATCGTTGGTCATTTGCGAAGAAAGCAAACCGTCGGTTTTCAGGAAATATAAATTAGTCAAAGGACCAATGTGGTACACCGTTCCTACCGTGAAAAAGATAAACAAACAGCCAATCAATATACCCCGGTTGATTTGTTTGGTACTGTCCACCATCATAAAGCGCACTGCCAACTGGGGTTGTGCCAAACAACCGATGCCAACGCCTAAAATAAGCGAAGTGACCAGCGTGTACCATTGCGGCGAACCGAAAACCGGCATTGCCGTCCAACCCTGATGTCCCAAAGCCTTGTATTTTTCGGGTACCATATAGGCAATTTCCGTTAGTTTCCGGTTTCCTTCCGCAAACCCAAAGTCCATCTTGTGGTAAAACCACAACAGCAGGAATAGCATACTCAGAAACATGATGATTCCCTGCAAGGCATCGGTATATAAAACACCTTTGATTCCTCCGGAAATAACGTATCCGGCAACAAACAGGGTAAATATCAGCAAAGCCAGGTTGTAATCAATATGAAACATTTCTTCGATGAAAACGGCTCCTCCTTTCATTATAACTGCGGCATACAACGGCATCCCGATAAAAATAACCGCCGCAATAAATTTTTGTACGGAACGAGAATTGTAGTGCGAACCCAACAATTGCGAGAAAGTATGTGCGTTGTGCAGGGCGCCTAATTTTCTCGTTTTCCGTCCAAAGAAAATAAAAGCAATGATGACTCCCACCAATATGTTCAATATGCAAAGCCATTGAATTCCCATCCCGTAAATAGCGGCAAACCCGCCGAAACCGACGATGGCGGAGGTTGAAATAAAGGTCGCTCCGTAAGACAGCGCCATGATAAAAGGATTTGTTTTCCGTCCGCCCAAGAGGTAATCAGTGGAATCTTTGGTTCGTTTGTATCCTAAATAGCCCAACCAAACGACAAAGAAAATATAAATGATAACGATAATTCCTAATGTTAATGTGTTCATTTTTCGGGGTTTTTAGGGTTGAACACATCGTCGTCGTCTTTCTCGTTCCATTTTGATACACCATAAAAAATGGAGAAAACCAAACAGCCTATTGCTAACAGATAGGCGATGTAAATACCGGGGTCATCGATTCCAAACATAGTTTATAAATTGAGTAATTCGTTTTCACTGAGGTATCCTAAATTTTGGCGCCGGATAACTTCTAAAGCGCTTTCCCTGTTGTTGGTACGCAGAATAAGAATTGCTTTTTCCCTGACGGAAAAACAATACATGTATTCGATGCTGATTCCTGCCTGTGTGAACAGGGCCAAAGTTGAAGCGAAAGTGCCTGCCGAAGATTCGGTTGTAATAGCCAAAACATCCGTTAAATTGGCATTGACATTGTTTTCATTCAGCAAGCGGTACGCTTCTTGGGCATCGCTGACAATCATCCGTAAAATACCGAATTCGGAAGTATCTGCGACAGTTGCCGCAATAATCCGGATATTTTCCTTACCCAGCAAAGCCAGTATTTCACTGAGTTTGCCGTATTTGTTTTCCAAAAAAATAGAAATTTGATTAATAGTCATTCGTTTATTATTAAAACTTTCTTAAATCTTTAACTCTCACAGCTTTTCCTTCCTGAACAGGCAAAGAACCTTTGCTTACCAATTTAAGGCGGGGCGTTATCAATAATTCGTCTTTCAGTTGCCGGGTAATGCTTTTTGTCAGGCTCTGCAAGACAGAATAATCATCCGTGAAAAGATCGCTCAGTTCCACTTCAATCAACATTTCGTCGTTATTGTTGATGGTTTCCACGATAATCAGGTAATTATTTCCCAATTCGTGGAATTGCATCAGGATCTTTTCAATTTGTGTCGGGAAAATATTGACGCCTTTCAGAATCAACATATCGTCGCTACGTCCTTTGAAACGAGCTAATCATTTGTGAGTGCGCCCACAAGGACATTCTCCGGGGAGAACGCAAGTCAGGTCGCGGGTACGGTAACGAATCAGCGGCATGGCTTCGCGGTTGATGGTGGTCAGTACCAATTCTCCGGTTTCTCCATCGGGAACAGGTTCCAAGGTATCGGGGTCGATAATTTCCACGATGGTATAATCTTCCCAGATATGCAAGCCGTTTTGTTCGGTACATTCGAAAGCCACGCCGGGACCGTTCATTTCCGACATGCCGAAGCAGTTGTAAGCCTTGACGCCCAACAACTGTTCGATGCGTTTCCGTTGCTCTTCCGAGTGAGGTTCGGCGCCGATACATATCGTATGTAATTTTGTATCACGGCGCGGGTCAATTCCTTCGGCGTACATC
>BNTV01000255.1 GCA_025996865.1 Bacteroidia bacterium | reverse complement strand
CGGACTCCCTTTCACCGGCGGGATATAACTGCCGTCGGTGGATTTTTTTAAGGACTTTAAGGACTTTAAAGACCTTAAAGTCCTTAAGGACACGGCCAAGCGTGACACCCCCGTTCAGGTTCCGGTGAACAAACCGTCGCACCGGGTGTTCGCCGTGAGCACCAACCTGCTGTATGATGCAGCCTTGCTTCCCAACCTCTCAATAGAGCTGGCTTTCAACCGTCAGTCCCTGCTGCTGCAAGGCGCGTGGAGCTGGTGGGATACCGGTTCACCCAACTACTGGAGCCACCGCATCCAGATGCTCTGGATAGAAAATCGCTACTGGTGGGGCGACCGCCCGCAAGCCCTGACGGGATTTTTCACCGGCATTTACGGGGCGGTGGGCACTTACGATGTCCGTTTGTTTCCCAAAGGGGGTGAACCCCTGGGGTTTCTCAGCAATCTCAGCTATTCGGCTGGCCTGACCGGTGGTTATTCTCTGCCGCTCTCCCGCCGGTGGAACCTGAATTTCAACCTGGGAGCTGGCTACCTGGGCGGGGAATACAACGAATACAATCACAGTTCGTGCGCCGACTGTTATCCCAAACGGAGCACCAAACAGCGCAGGTATATCGGCCCCACCCAGGCCGCAGTATCAATTGTTTATAAATTGAATGATTGAAATGAGTCGCAATATCAATATGTCCTCACCCCCTGCCCCTCTCCTCAAGGAGAGGGGAGAAGCCGCTGCAAATAAGGTAAAAGGTGAAGGGTACAGGGTGCACGACCGGTATTGGCAACCTTATACCGTGTACCTTTTACCTTTCACCCTGTACCTGCTGTTGTTGTTTTGTTCCTGCGAAAACAGGGAGTTGAGCGCCGATGATCCCTGCGGGGATGCGTTTGCCGTCGAGGTCGTCATCCATTGGGATGGCATCGACCCTGCGGACAAGCCTCAAAAGGGGATGATCGCCCACCTGTTTGCCCAAAACGGCCTGCAACGCTACGAACGCGCCGACCTTCCCGTGGACGGCGGCCGGATGAACATACCCGGAAACATTCCCTATGTCCCGCTCTGTTACGATTATTACGGCAACGAATATATTTATTTCCGCAACGAAAACAGCCTGGATTTGTTTGAGGCTTACAGCGCACCGGCTACCGGCCTGTACAATTCTTACGGGCCGAACAGCGCGATGAACCGGGCGGCAAGCGGCGAACCGGAGGAAAAGACCGTTTTTGAGCCTTATCCCTACAACTTCTTTGTGACGCGCAACGATTCGCTTTTCACCGTCCTGCCCCTTCCCGGACAGACACAGTATCTGCATTTTTATCCAAAAAACGTGCTCCGGGAGTTTACTTTTTTGATTCGGGATGTGGAAGGCGTAGAGAATATAAGCGGCGCATCCGGCGCCATATCGGGCATGTCGGCGGCTTACCGGATGAGCGACGGTGCAAAGGGTGTCGAACCGTCCACCGTGCTGTTCGGCAACCAGAAGGGACGGGTAATCTGGGCGGATGATTCCATTACGGGCGTATTTTGCACCTTTGGTCCCGCCGATATCGAACACTTTCGCAACCGGCTTACCGTGGGGGTCGTTTCCGTCAGACACGGCTATTATTACGGCACCTGGGAAGAAACGGTGCGCGAACAGCTGGCTGGGGCGCTGGGCGAACACGGCACTCTCGAAGAACAGGCAGCCTGGCGGCTGCAAAACAGCGGATACGATATTGTGCTTCAAAACGACGGACGGCTGGTGATTCCCGACGAGCCGGGCGACGGCACCTTTATTATTGACGTGGGAGACTACGACAATGTAATAGTGCCGCTGTCGGTCAAGTGACCCCCAACCCCCTGAAGGGGGCTTTGGCGCGACACAGTGTGCATCATCGCAGACACTAAAGCCCCCTTCAGGGGGTTGGGGGTAATGATTTTGACTATGTTTTGCAAAATTAGTAATAGTGAGTTTTTAAGGTAATTTTTAAATTTAATTTTTTACAAAGATGAAAAAAAAGATTTTTTTTCTAATTATGCTTGCAATTGCGTTAATAACAAGCAGTTGCAGCAACGACCTCGATGAAGTTCCTGCGCCTGCCGCGGGCAGCAGCGGGCAAGCCATCACGTTTAAGCCCTGGGCAAACAAACCGCTCCGGGCGGCGGCAACTCAAGCCAAAGACGTTACGGATTTTGCCGTGCTGGCTACGGATACCACCCTGTCAACGGGAGTGGGAGTGCTTATCAACGGCGCTCTCGTAGTGGGCAGCAACGCGACAAGCTGGACTTACTCCCCGCCTGCCTTCTGGCCTGAAACAGCCGCGGTTAATTTCTTTGCTTTCTCCCCGACAGCGGCGCTGGGTGTTACCAACGGTGTAGCAGCACTGGCGGGTCAAAATGACGCAACAGCCGGGCAGCCAAACATCACGTACGAGTTGCCCACCACGCTTTCCGACCAGAAAGACTTGCTGGTGGCCCGCCGCTCCAGTACTTTTGCCCAGGACGGTGCGGGCGGTGTTCTTTTGAATTTCCGCCACGCCCTCTCGCGAGTCCTGTTTCAGGCAAAGAGCGAAAGCTCGATGCAATTTATCGTGTCGGGCATCAAGTTGAAAAACGTTAAGAGCAAAGCCACGCTGGATTTGAACGATGTGCCCAAGGATACGGACCTGTTTCCTTACCCGATCGACAATGCTACCATCGCTTCGGACGGCTACCAGACGCATTGGGTACCTGACGGCGTCACACCCGCCGTTGACCTGACGGCAAATATTACAGACACTGTTGTTGCCGGTGACGGCGCCTGGCACTACGTTGTCGGTGACGTCGATGCGCTTTACGTTATTCCACAGGAAAACGACCCTTCCGATTTGAACAGGGCAACCCTGGTAGCCAGTGGCGACC
>BNTV01000254.1 GCA_025996865.1 Bacteroidia bacterium | reverse complement strand
CAACCATGCAAGGCGAAAATCCGATGATTTATCCCAATGTAGACTGGTACGAAACTTTGTTCAACCATTATACCATGAATACCAAAGCCAACCTTAACGTATCCGGAGGCGGCAAGGTGGCAACCTACTATGTAGCCGGAGGATACGACAATGAAACGGGACTGTTGAAAGTGGACAACCGGAACAATTTTAACAGCAATATCAATATCGACCGCTATCACATCCGAAACAATGTAGTATTTAAAATGGGAAATACGACAAGTCTGGACGTCAGGTTGCAGGGCCGTTTTGAAAAATATACGGGCCCCTATCAGTCGGCAAACAACATATTCAATATGGTAATGAATTCCAACCCCGTGGATTTTCCTGCCGTGTACAAGCCAGATGCTTCAAACAGGTTTACGGAACATACCCTGTTCGGTAGCTCTTATGTTAACAGCAGTCCCAAAGTCAATCCATATGCGGAAATGGTTAGAGGGTACGAGAGCAGGGACGAGAGCACCATTACGGCTATGGCAACACTGATGCAGGATATGGATGCCATCACCAAGGGATTGAAGCTTCAGGCAAAAGTTTCCGTCAATACATGGAGCAAATACTCCAGCCGCAGGAGGTACACACCCTATTTATACACCGTGGAATCGTACAACCAGATAACCGAAGAATATGTACTGTACAACATGAATCCGGAATCCGGACAGGCCTATCTGGGAAATGTAGAGCCGGGACGTGACGCCAGCGCTCATTATTATTTCGAAGTGCGGTTAAACTGGAACAGAGAATTTGATAAACATTCCATAGGAATGATGACGGTAGGACTGGCGGAAGAAAATCTGCTCACGGCAGGCAACAGCACCTCCATATATACCACACTTCCCGAAAGAAACCTCGGAAATTCGGGCAGATTAACTTACGGATACGATGACCGTTATTTCTTTGAATTTGCTTATGGATATAACGGCTCCGAAAAATTTACCGGAGAAAAACAGTACGGTTTTTTTCCCTCATTCGGCGCGGGATGGATGGTTTCCAACGAGAAGTTCTGGGCGTCTGCAAAGAATGTTGTTGAAGAGTTGAAACTGAAATTTACTTATGGACTGGTTGGTAACGACGCCATCTCGGACAGGGAGGGACGTTTCTTCTTTTTATCAAATATCCAGATGGGTGGAAGCGGTTACACATGGGGAGAAACCTTTACCAACAGTTATTCCGGATATTCAACCCTCCGCTATGCCAATCCGGATATCACCTGGGAGGTATCGCAGAAGTACAACCTCGGACTGGAAATCGGTTTGTTAAAGAATGCTCCCGTGAAATTTCAGATAGATTTTTTCAGAGACATAAGGGATAAAATTTATATGACAAGGCAAAATTTTCCGAAAACGGCGGGATTGGAAGCTTCAATCAGCGGTAATGTCGGAAAGGTACAGTCGCAGGGTATCGACGCATCACTTGACCTGCAACATTTTTTCAACAAGGATTTTTGGCTCACCGGTCGCGGGAATTTTACTTATGCAACCAATAAATACCTGGAACTGGATGAAAAAAATTACTCCGACACATATCTGAAACGTTTGGGATACAATATTAACCAGCAATGGGGACTTGTTGCCGAGAGGCTTTTTGTGGATGACCTGGAAATAGCCAATTCTCCACATCAGGACTTTGGTCTGTATCAGGCTGGCGATATCAAATATACGGACATTAACGGCGACGGCGTGGTGGATTCAAACGACAGAATTGCCATGGGATATCCCACAGTACCTGAAATTCAGTACGGTTTCGGATTGTCGTCGGGATATAAAAAATTTGATATCTCCTTCTTTTTTCAGGGGAATGCACAGGTTTCCTTTTTCATTAATTCCGGCGTTGGAGGAGGTGACGGCTCCGAAGGTATCGCTCCATTTGCGAACAGGAGAAATGCTCTTGCCATAGTAGCCAGAGATTCGTGGAGCGAAACCAATCCTGATGTACACGCTTTCTGGCCCCGTTTGTCCACTGAGCCCACAAATAATAACCTGCAGCAATCTTCATGGTGGATGCGCGACAATTCGTTTTTGCGCCTGAAATCCGTTGAAGCGGGATATAACCTTCCGGGATATAACCGGGTAGGACTGGAAAGTGCCAGAATATACCTGAGTTGTGAAAATCTCTTTGTATTCAGTCCGTTTAAACTGTGGGATCCCGAAGTGGGACGCAAGGGATTGGGATATCCGCTCAACCGGAAGTTTAACGTTGGTATTCAACTGTCATTCTAATCAAAATTAATATTTAAAACAAACAAGTATGCAAAACATATTAAATTTCATCAAAATATGCTCCCGTTTGAAGAAATTGACACTACTGTTCATGTTGGGAACAGGGATGTTTTTTTCGTCATGCAGGGATTATCTGAATGTGGTTCCGGACAATACCCTTACTCTGGAAGATATTTTCGCAGTAAAGGAAGAGGCCTATAATGCTTTGGCAAAAGTTTACAGTTACATGCCGCGGGAAGATATTGCCGATGTTTCCACATGGTTGCTGGGTGATGAATACATAGGACGTCTTCGCTATAGCAACCGCGAAGATAGGCTTAGGGCAATAGGTATCATGAAGGGACTGCAAACCGTCGGCGATCCGCGTTTAGGCATTTGGTCCGCTACCGGTGGCATCGGTAGAAGCCTGTATCAGGGTATCAGTATCTGCAATATTTTCATAGACAGAATTGACATGGTACACGACATGACCGATCTCGAAAAAACAGACTGGAAAGCGCAGGCAAAGTTCATGAAAGCCTATTATCATTTTTTGTTGCTGCAAAGGTATGGACCCATTGTGATTGCCGACAAACAAATTTCAGCTGAAGCAAATTCAAATGAAATATTTCCATCGCGTTCCAAAGTGGAC
>BNTV01000253.1 GCA_025996865.1 Bacteroidia bacterium | reverse complement strand
TTTTACGTGATAAACTTCGACGACCCGTCGCGTTCCCATCGTTGCAACCCGATTAATCCCTCATTTATGACCGATATATCGGATGCCTACGAATCGGCCTATACCATCATGTTAAATTTAAACCGGACGTGGGTGCAGAAGCAGGGCGACTTTTTTGTGGAATCCCCGATTATCCTGTTTGCCGCAATTATCTGGTATTTGCGCATTTACAAAGACGGAAAATATTGTACATTTCCACACGCCATTGAATTTTTGAATAAACGGTACGAAGATATTTTCCCGATTCTGACTTCTTATCCCGACCTTGAAAACTACCTTAGCCCGTTCATGGATGCATGGCTGGGAGGTGCTATGGAACAGTTACAAGGCCAGATTGCATCGGCCAAAATACCGCTTTCCCGCATGATTTCGCCGCAATTGTACTGGGTAATGTCGGGGGATGAATTTACCCTCGACATCAACAATCCCGATGAACCTAAAATCCTTGTTGTCGGCAACAATCCCGACCGCCAAAATATTTACGGCGCGGCATTGATGTCTGAACCATGATTTTTAAGATTAAAAGATTAACATGATTGTTCGCCAAACAAAATCCTGACAATCCTTTAATCAAGTGAATCAAGGTTCAGACAGCAAAAGCGGCAGAGCATGACCATTAACCGCAACGACAAATCAACGTCTATTTCTACCCAGTTGGACAGCCTTATTCCTGCATCCAAGATTAGCAACCTTACGCAGGGAATGTTCGTCGGCGCGGTAGCCGATAATTTTGAAGAACGCATCGAACAAAAGATTTTTCATGCGGAAATTGTGGTTGATAATGCAAAGGTTGCCGCCGAAACAAAACGCTACAAACAAATTCCGGTAATTACCAACTTCGTGGACGAAAACGGCATAGACCGCATGAAAGAACAGATTCAGGAAAATTACAACCGCATTAAGGCGGAAACCAAACAGATTGTGGCGGAAGAATTGGAAAGGATAAAGCAAGACCCGGAGCTTTGTAAACTTTTGCCGAAGCAGGAAGAATGATATAAATAATCCGTTTCAGTTACATGTCAGTTACATAAAGAATACCCCCAAAGCTGATTTTAGGCTCTTGGGGGATTCTTATGGGGAATTTTACTATTTCTATGGGGAATTTTTGCCGTTCTATGGTTAATTGAAAATAGATTTACAATCAATCAGTTACGAAATTTTTCAATCTAAAAACACAATTTCTATGGCTAAAATTTGTGTTTCTATGGCTAATTGAAATCATTACTTTGATAGTATATCAATAAACTGTTTAAAAATATTATTCTTTGTATCAATATTTATATCTACATTGTATCGTGTATGTCGCCCAAGTCCACTTTTTATAATAAGCCGTTCTTCTTCCAATTTTGAGATTAAATATTTTATCTGCATTCGAGATAAATTTTCTCCGAAAGCATTTACGAAATCACTCATGGCAATATTATTTGCTTTCTCAAAACACCCCGCCACTATCTGCAAATCACTGATACGATACTCTTTAATATACGCAGGTTGTTGGGAAATCTCATAATACAAATCGCCCAACACGTATTTTCTATCTGCCGAACTTTGCGATTTTATCAGTCCCTCACGCTGCAATTTATCCACAGAGCTATCGAGTAAATCGGTGGAAATCCCTTGCCGTATTTTATCCAATGTCAGTAAATCAAATACATTCAATTTGTCTTTCCGTCTATTTTGTATTTCTTTCAGGAACAGAAAAAACGCTTCATCGACAATTTTTGCCTGTAATTGTAAATCTACTTGATAATCGTCTGTCTGTGAGTAATCCGGCAACGGTTTTCCTTCCATCAAACAAATGTAATACATCTTATCAACACCTTGCCCCGAACGTTCTATCTGGCCTGTTTTTTCCAACACTTCCATTATCCGTTTGTTGCGTGGTTTGCTGCTCACTGTCAGTATGTTTTCTTTTGTAACGCCGCTTGGGAACCCGCCTGCATTGATGATATTGATACTGTCGGGATATTGCTTGATAACCACACTGCTAAGGTCATGCCACAAACGATGCCCGATCGCATTTAAAACCGCTTCCCTGATTACATCTTCATTGAAAGCATGAATGTCGTATATCGTAAATTTGTGCCGGACATGCAACAGGGGATTGCTTGCCGGTTGGTTGATATACGCCCAAATTTTATCCATTGCCGTAAAAAGCGATTCTTGAAATTCCTTCCGCGCCGTATAAGGTATCATGGAATGGTCTAACCGGTATTCAATAATTACCTCTGCATTGGGAAGATATTTGCGCAAGGCTTCCCGTTTGCCGAGCAAAATCAAAGCGGCATAGTTGAATTTTTTGTTTTCTATCAATCCTAAATCCGTTAAAACCTGATTATCAGGCAACGTTTCAAATGTTGCATTTTCCTGTTTTTGGGCATATCCCGCTTTCATCAAAGTAATGGCTTCCGTGTCTAAATCCTCAAACGTCAATTCGTCGCAAACCTTGGCGGAAAAATCCGGCGCACTTTCTTCCAAAATTTTGCGCATCTCATCGTTCGACATAAAGCGCAGGCTATCGCCGATTCGCATCAAGGGAGCGCCTTCAAATTGCAGAAACTGGCCAACGGGACGGGAAGGTATTTGAAATACGACCACCCGCTTGCCATCTTCAAATAATTCGGCAGCCTTTACCCGGATAGACAGGCGTTTGTATATTTCATCTTCTGTTTCGCCAAGCTTGCCATCGGCAAAATTTGTTCCGACTATTTCATGCGGTGCGCCTTTCTTTTCCCTCACGCCAAAGACGAGCCTGCCGCCCCCTTCGTTGGCCAAGGCAACCACGTAGCCGAGTACGCACCTGCGCCTCTCCCTGGGGTCGGAATGACTGCCTCCGGCAAAGTTGTAACCACTTTTTGCCTCCTTAAATTCGACTTTATTTTCCGATTCCCGAAGTTTGATGAGTTCTTTAACAGTCATATTACTTTGCTGAT
>BNTV01000252.1 GCA_025996865.1 Bacteroidia bacterium | reverse complement strand
GCGCCCGGTATCAGGCCAACATCCGTTGTGTGAACGGTTATGATTTTGTGGAAATCAAAGAGCAAATGGAAGGTTTTCCGGATGCAGACCAGGCAAACTGGGAGATACGTTGGGAGGGATTCAGTCCGACCCATCGCCAGGCACCCAATCATCCGTACGGATATGCTGGAAATGAACCCGGTTTTCTGCGCTATAAATGGGAAACAGTAAACCAAAACATGCTCAATTCCCACCACGGCATCATGTATGCACCCAGTAACGGCAAGATACCGTTTGAAGTCGGCATTTACGGCAACTGGCCGGCTGAAAGAACAGTCACTTCTACTGTTTTCTGGGATGAAAAAGGCATGCAATCCGTCGGCGCTTTTACCAAAGATATTGCTTTCTGGGACGACCATGAATATTCCATTTGGGCCTCATCCGGCAAATTGAATGTGAAATTTTATTATAACGATCAGCTCCTAAGATGGATTTACCCGGTGTGTAAAGGTGAGAGATTAAGCGGTTTAAGTTGCTATTCACACCGGAATGATATTCAATATATAGAAGAACAGGAGCGTCTGTCCCTATCTAAAGAACCGGCCAGACCTACCCGGATTTCCCAGTTATCCTATAACACTTTCCTTCAAAATCGTCACAGCACAATTGACTTGAATAAAGTGAAAGACTGGGATTTGAGTTATCCCGAACCTTTGCGTATTCCGGAAGTTGTTTTTCCACGGAAAGAATTTAAACAAATTCAAGATTTGGAACGGAATTTTTTCTATGGAGGATATTCCAATGAATTGGCTATCAGCGGACCTTGCCAAAATTCCTATTACGCCCCTGTACCCGCCCGTAGTTTCTCTAATTCTTATGTTGTCGCTTTCAACCAGTTATTGCCTCAAATGACTCCCGAACAGAGGGAGCGTTTATCGGCTATGTTTCTGGTACATGCCTATATGGCTGCCGGTGAAGAATACATGCCGATGCGGGTAATGCTTTCCGGACACCCCAACTTTCTGGCTGATGTACGCATCATTCCTGCACTGGCGGCATTTTTGTTTCCCGAACACAGTCAAGCAAAAAACTGGTCGGATATGTTTGCCAAGTATGTAGAATTAAATACCCATTATCACACGCGGCCGAATGTAAATTCCTGGGATGCGCAAGGAGGCCGGTGGACCGAAAATCTGGGCACTTACGTGTGGGGATTCATCGGGCCAACCGTTAAAGCGGATTATCTGATACAAAATTTCGGTAGCGGTAAAAACCATCTGGCCAATAAGAATATGGCGCAGATAGGTTCGTGGATCATGAATAGTTTATCCGCACCTTATGAAGGAGAATCCATTGAGTTTTACAGGAATAAGTTCGGAAAATTAGAACAACATTTCTGGGGCATCGTCACCAAAGAGGAAGGCCCCCGGAGAGTACATCCTCCACAAGGAGCGCATGCGGCGCGGCGCAAACCTTCTTCTACGCTGTGGCTTATCGGACAGTCTTTGCAGAATTATCAGCCATTACTGGCCGAAAATATCCGTTTTGTCTCTAATCCCGAAGATCAGGAACAAGAAAGAATCAACCGGGAGGAAAACAGTTTCGACCTGATGTATCCGACCAAAGACTATGATACGGGTACACCGCCGGATTTCAAAAGTATCAAGATGACTGGATACGGTATCGTGCTGCGTGCAGCCGTCGGTACCAAAGATGAACTGTCTATCCATCTACAGCAAATAGACAAAGGTCCCAACTACCGGTGGGGTACTGCCGCCGAAGGCGGTAGTGGCAATATTTACTTTTTTGCCGCCGGAAAATCATACAGTCACAATGGCCGGGAAGATAGCGGCGACCGCAAAACACAGGATACGGATCTGGCTACCAATTTCGGCGCATTCAAAAACGGCTATTTCAAATCCATCGGAATGAACGAATTGTCACGACCTTTGTATGATTTGTCGGTTGGACAATTTGCAGAACTCATATCGTCCAATCAAACGGGATTTTCCTGGCCGGATTACCAGAGCCGCAGCATCATGCTGGTGGGGAGCGATTATTTTATCACCTACGATGATGTGTACAACAACAATATCGGCTCCCGTTTCAGTTGGTTCACCCATCCGCATGAAAATTTACCGGAAATAACCGTTATCAAATGCGGAGGAATGGGTTTCGACCACATTAAATTCAAGGCCGATAAGACGGAACTGGTTGGACATGAATCCAAAGGATTGTGGTATGATGGCTTAGGTGATATCATGACCTTTGTGTCTCATAAAAAAGACTTTCAGATAACGCCTACCTCTTACGGAAGTATCATCACCACTCCGTCCGGAGGAAAAGATTACATTTTCAGAAATGATACTCCGGTAAAAAACGATTCGGCATATATCTTTTCAGGTAAAGCCGGTTTTATCCGCGAACGAACAGACGGTAAACAGGAAATTGCACTTTTTCACGGGACAAAAATCGGTAATACACAATTTGAAATTCAGACAACAAATGAGGATGCCGGAATCAGCGCCATCTATACCGATCCGGCCCATATTAAGGGTGAATATTACGCATACGAACCTGTGACATTCACTTTCCATTGGACACAATCCCTGCCTGATGGAATCTCTTTCTATCTGAACGGGGAAAAGTTACCGTCCAAAACAAGCGAAAAAGAATTGACTGTCACTTTCCCGGCGGGCAGGCATATCTGGAATTTGAGCGCCGGTTTACCGGCGCTGAGTCGTCCGGAAATACAATCGACCCGCAATGTGAAAGGAAGCGTCAGCCTTGCTTTGAAACCGGTTGCAGGAGCGCAACGTTACCGTTACGAATACAGCGCAGATGCCATAACAAACTGGAAAGTGTTGAAAGAACAAGCCGGCTTTACCTGAAAAGATATATGCCGAATCGTTTTTTACCGGAGTATCATTTCTGAAAATGTAATCTTTTCCTCCGGACGGAGTGGTGATGATACTTCCGTAAGAGGTAGGCGTTATC
>BNTV01000251.1 GCA_025996865.1 Bacteroidia bacterium | reverse complement strand
ATGGTGGGTAAATGATTGGAGTAGTAGTTATTCGGTTCCTGCACGGCCAGCGGATAACGCGCCCACATTCCTTTCATCGACTTTGTTCCGTTGGTCGTAACGTACAGGCCGGGATAATCGTAAGTATCCGCTTCCGTCACCGCTAACTTCAACGGCGAACCGGGATAAGAATACAACACAGGTGATACCGCCCATTTTCCGGCTGCCATACCGGTTACGGTAGGATAGATGTTGTATGCCCGTTCAAAATTTTGAAGGTCGCTACATTCGGGGAAATACACTTTGGGGTCTTCCGGAAAGTTCAAAACCATATCCTCGTCGTTGATGGTGATTTCGCCGCTCAAACGGGTAATGAAGCGGTATGCGACGCCTTCGTCATACGCCCGGACGAGCAAATCGTAGTTTTCGTTGAACCGGATAAGCAGCTCGTTGTAGGCTTCCGTCAGGGTTTTGTTTTTCCCGATGAATACGTCTAATGGGTTGTTTACGCTTCGTGTTGTCGTTTCCTTTACCGTTCCGGCGCCGATAACCGTTCCGTTTTCCAGATTCAGGCCGATGGGTGAAGATGCAATTAATTGTGTTTCACCGTACCGGATTTCGTATTGGGTACCGTTATTGACCGTTAATTTGATTTTTAACTGTCCGTCGGGGGAAGTTACTTCGTATCCTTCGGCCTGCATCTTTGGAATGATGCAGGCAAAGAATACTATTCCCCAAATAATATATTGTTTCATGTGATTAATTTGTTTTTGCATGCGGGTTTCATATTATATTGATTTTATTTATATCCCGGATTTTGATCTTCGGGATTGATGTCGGGATTTGTGCGGATTTCCGTGTCCGGTATCGGATAGCGAACATGATACGGTTGAATCGCTCCCGCTTGTTTCGCCCAAGGATTCCGTTCTTTAATCAGATTCACAAACTTACCGGTACGAATCAGGTCGATACGGCGCCATCCTTCGAAGCAGAGTTCGCGCATGCGTTCGTCCATGATTTGCGTCCGGAATTCTTCCTGCGACAGGGAACTCCATCGTTTGTCCGCCGGAAGCGTACCACCCCACGCGCGGGTGCGAACATCGTTTACAATGTTCACCGCCTCACCGGTTTGTCCGAGTTCATTCAGACATTCGGCCAAGCTGAGCAACACGTCGGCATAACGAATCAGCATACAGTTTTTGCCGGAAAGATAATAACTTCGTGTCGGAGCTTCGGATGTACCTTCGATAGCGTCCACGCGCTTGTCTTCCCATTTCTTGATGTGCGGGTCGAGTTCATCGGCGCCCCAGGAAGGGACAGTGAATGTCATACCTAAATAGGTGTATTCAAACCGCATAGCAACATTGCGGCGCAAATCGCCTTCTTCCCAAACGCCACCGTCGGCTTTCATCCTGTAACAGTATTCGGTAGGAAGCGTAACGTCGAAACCGCCGAAATAACAGGCTTCACCGAAACTGTTGTATATCGTTCGGGAACCCAGATCCCATTGCCAAGAGTTCGGAGCGTTCCAGTCGCAGCTGTAATCCAGCTCAAATATGGATTCAGTAGAATTAAAATCCAGGTTTTCAGAAAAAAGGTTGGCATATTGTGTATCTAAACCGTAACGGCTTTTGATGGCTTCAAAACAGTCTTTTGCTTTGCTGAAATCGCGCAATCCCGTTTCCGCAGGTACAGACATACAGGCTTTTCCCAACATGGCCAGGGCGGCGCCCGATGTAGCCCGTTTGGGGTCGGTAGTTTGTTTATCGGGCAAGTTTTCCGAGGCGTAAGTGAAGTCTTCAAAAATCTGTTCCCATACTTTTTCCAAGGGCTGACGTTTGGTATTTTCCATTGTCGCCATATCAATCACAGGCACTTCGCCCCAATACATGGCGAGTTCGAACATCAACATTCCGCGAATGAAAGAGGCATCGCCTTTCAGTGTGCGGATTTTGGCGAGTGTCGCTTCATCAGTGTTGCTCGCTTTTGCTATGTCGAGTGCATAGATAGCATTTGCAGCGGCAATCACCGTCGGCCATCTTCTGTTCCACATTGCAGCTACTTTCGAAGATGAAGAATTTAACATTCCGTTGTAATAATCCAGTCCGGATTGTTCTGCATCACTGATTTGAACAATGCCCTGTTTGGTTTCATCAAGTCCGAGCATTATGAGAGACCAGCCTTCGCGTCCGGTTTTTGTGCCGCGAAAACTTGTATATAAACCGTCCACAGCCGGAACGATATTATCCAGATTACCGAATACTTGTTCTTCCGTCAGCGAGGATTTCGGCATCTGATTCAGAAAGTCTGTGCAGGAAAATACCGTTACCATTGCCAGCGCCAACACAACGGCGCCCATACCTTGTTTTATTTTTGTTGTTATCATAATCGTATATTATTTTTATTTCTAAAATGACAGATTCAAACCAAATGTAAACATGCGCGTAGGAGGATACCAATCGCCCGTTTCGGGGTCATAACCCTTGTAGGGCGTCAGGCAGAACAGATTCGAAGCTGTCGTATAGAGACGTACATTACTCAATTTCAAGGCGGATGTCAAATGACGAGGCAGCGTATAGGCAAGCGTCAGAACCGATAAGCGCAGGAACGAGCCGTCTTGTACGGAACGATCCATACTGCTTAATGAATATACATTGTAGTTCACTCCCGGTTCATTCAGGATGGGGCGTGGATATTCCGCACCGGTATTTGCCGGCGTCCATCTGTCGAGCAGGTCAATGGAAGCGGGACCGCGACCATTACTCGTGGCTAAGGATTCATACATGTAACTCAGTTTTTTCGCTCCATAGGAATAATTGAATACAGCGTTCAATGTTAATCCTTTGTAAGTTAAATCGGTAGAAAAACCGCCGTAAAATTTCGGGTCTAAATTTCCGTCAACAACGCGGTCGTCCATATCGGTTATTTGCTTGTCTCCGTTTATATCTTGGGGATACAAATCGCCCGGATTTACGCTGCGTCCGTTCCAATCAATCTGGTTCAGGCGCGACATGTCGCTTTCCTG
>BNTV01000250.1 GCA_025996865.1 Bacteroidia bacterium | reverse complement strand
GGATATCGAAGACGGTAAACGGGTCAATCCTCCGCAAGGTGCACATTCGCAGGGACATGCTCCCTCACTTCTGTTGCACACATTGGGACAGGAATTGCGTTATTACGAGCCGCTTTTATCGGAATACCTGTTGTGGGTCACCACACCCGATGACGGAAGTATCGAAGCCCATCCCGATCGCCCGGATGTCTGGGATGGTCCAATCAGAGAAGTCTTTAAGCAAACAAGCGGTACTAATCCGCACTTGGTGTCGGCCAAATATACAGGATACGGCTTTAACCTCAGGAGTCATTTCAACGAGCCGGACGAGATCTATGTTCATCTTCAACAGATTGACGCAGGCCCGAACTACCGTTGGGGACGCGCAGGCCGGGGTGGAAACGGTGTGATCTATTATTACGCCGAAGGTAAACGATATAGCCACAATGGCAGTGAAGATGTAGGTGACGCTCCGTTCGGCGATACGGAACGTTGTACCAACTTTGGCGTGAAAAAAGGGAAATTTTATCGTTCTTTCGGCGATTACCGGAGTGTAGGAATAAATGATCTGACCGAGCCATTGTATGATTTTGGCTTTGCCCAGTTTGCCTCGGTATTAGCCAACGAAGAAGCCGCTCCGGAATACCGGTCGAGAAGTATCTTGATGTCCGGCAACGATTACATTCTGATTCTGGACGATGTAAGAGATAATACGGTGGAAGGACGTCTTTCCTGGTTTGTCGGAAAAGACGATGATTATCCCTATATCCATCAGTTGACGCCAGGTATCAACTATGTCGATACCAACATTCAACCCACCAATTCGCCTTATCACAAAGATCCGGAAGTATTGCCGACCAAAGGCCGTTATTACGACGGAAAAGGTGATTTCCTAACATTAGTTACTCACAAAGAAGCGATTCAACCGGTTGCTGATGCCGGCGCATACCGGATAAATAAACCGGACGGTTCAACGGAATGGGTATTCCGCAATGATAAAAAAATAGTTTTTGACAGAAAACAAATGTTGTTTGAAGGTCAGGCCGGTCTTATCCGACAGTCCAAAGAGGTTTATGAAGCCGCTTTGTTCCAAGGAGAAAAAGTTGGTATTCCGGGCTTAACCGCCGAATGGCTTGCTTCTCCGCAATCCGGCGGAATCAGTTTAAGGAAAGATGCCTCCGGATTTTCGGGGATTATCCAAGTACAAGAAAAGGCAGCAATACGTTTCACCGCAGATGAAAAAGTCACTAAATCCTTGGTTTTTTATTTGGATGGAACAGCAAGCGCTTTGACTCCATCGGGAAAAGATACTTATCAGATCACCATTCCGGCAGGGAAACATCGCTGGCAATGGACGAGCAACGGAGTTATTCCCGAAGCGCCGGTAATTGTCCGGTCGTCATTGGGTGCATCCAAGTGTGATTTCGGATGGACACCTGTTGCAGGGGCGGCTTCGTATAAGGTTCAGAAAAGCGCAGACGGTGGAAAAACATGGAGCGCGGTTGCCGAAAATATCACTGAAACCCACTACCGGCTTTCAGGATTATCTGCCGGCGCAAAAATTCATGTCCGGGTAATCGCCAAAGGTCAGGGTGGGGATAGTGAACCATCGACCGATTATCCGGTATATGCAAGCAACGATAAACCGGATGCACCGGAAGGTCTTCGCGCCGAATTTACAAACGGCAAAGTGGATCTAAGCTGGGGACAAATATTGGGAAGCGACAAATACAAGTTGTACCATAGAAAAAAAGGAACAACGGCTTTCAACGAAGTCTATTCGGGCGAACAACGAAACGCAACTGTCCGAATACCCGACGGTGATATTTATGAATTTGCCGTTACGGCAATCAATGACAACGGCGAAAGCGGTAAGAGTTACATCATCGACACTGATCCGGATCGCCTGATTAACTGGTATCCTATTCCGGGGGAAATATTCCGCCGCGATACGGAAAGTCACGAAAACGGATATATCGAATACAATCACTGGTTAGACCAGCAAATGCCTATATTGAAATATCCGTTCCAAATGAAATAATAATAATTGCCATTCAAATAATTCCAAGATATGAATAAGAAAGTTTTTATCAGTTTATTCCTTCTGTTGCTTGTTTCTATCAGTTATTCGCAACAAGTTTTGTATGTGTCTCCGGAAGGGAACGGCACGGTTTTTACCCAAGATAAACCCGGAAATCTGGCTGATTTGAATGCCCGGATCCGAGAATTGAAACAACAACAGGTAAAGCATATAACCGTCTTCCTGAAAGGAGGAGAGTACTTGCTGAATGAGCCTGTCAAGATAGAAAATGATGTATCCGCCAACAAAACAGATACACTTATTATTTCAGGTATTAAAGGAGAAAAAGCCATATTATCCGGAGGTAAAAAAGTGGAGAAATGGGAAAAGTCGGGTAATGGAATATTCAAAGCCAAATTGCCGCAAGGAACAGATTTCCGTCAACTCTATGTCAATGGAAAAATGGCCGTCAGAGCAAGGACACCGAACCGAGAAGACGAGACGGATTTTGGTCCCTATTTTAGAGTACAACGATTCGACCAGGAAAATAAAACCATCCTAATCCGACCGGAGGAAATAAAAGAATGGAAAAACTTGCACCAGGTAGAAATGGTTATGAATCAACACTGGTATCAAAATAGAGTAAGGATTGAATCTTTTAAAAAAGTAGGAGATACCGTTATCGTTACCGCACGCCAACCTGAACGGGAATTACACTTCCAAGCCAATCATTCCGGTTTGATGAGAAATGACAAACCGTATTATTTTGAAAATGCGTTTGAATTTTTGGATCAAGAGGGAGAATGGTATTTAAATCAGAATGAGAATACTTTGTATTACAAACCCCGCGTCGGCGAAGATATTCAAAAAATAAATGTGATTTATCCCGTTGCGGATAAATTAGTTGAAATCAAAGGTCAACCGGATAAACCCATTCAAAATGTCAGCTTGCGAAACATAGAAATCACTTACAACAACTGGACTGTTCCCAGCCGCGACGGAATCATTGCTTCCCAAGCTGTCCAAGCGCGCGGGTATTCCGAA
>BNTV01000249.1 GCA_025996865.1 Bacteroidia bacterium | reverse complement strand
TCATGCGATTCCGGCAATTGTTATTGCGAATGAAGATCCGGACGGATTGGGGAAAGTGCAGGTGAGGTTTGATTTTGAGGATAAATTCTGCGAGTACTATATGCCCATTATGATGCCTGAAGCCGGAGGCCCTCAAAATAGAGGCTATATATTTGTTCCTGAGGTGAATGACAAAGTTTTGGTATCTTTTTTTGAAGGCAATCCGGAATTTCCGTTTATCATGGGGAGTATGTTTCATGGGAAGAACGGGAAAGGTATCGGTGGCGGTGCAGGGAATCATACTAAATCCATGCGGGACAAGAGTGGGTCGGAAGTGGTGTTGAACGATAAGGATGGAAGTGTTAAACTTTTCAGCTCCAAGGGGAATAGTACCGTATTTCTGGATGGAAAAGGCAATGTTTCCATCAGTACCCCAAAAACAATAACTGTTACATGTACTGATTTCAAGTTGAATACATCCAATTCCATTGCCATGGATTCTAAACCCGGAGAAAATGGCGGAACCGGAAAAATTGACATCAATGCAAAAGAAGATATCAAAGTTAATAGTGAAACGACAGATATTGCTTTAACCGCTCAGGCAAGTAATATTTCTCTGTCAGCCGACAAAGGTTCTTTCGGCGTTTCAAGCAAAGAAACAAAAATGAGTTCCAAGGGAAATACAACCCAGTCTTCCGGAGGCATTTTTAAGATTACAGGAGCATCTAATGTGGAAATTAACAAATAAAAATTTATGGAATTAAATCTTCACTATCAGATACCGGACAGAACCGTCTTGTATGAGTTTCGCAGGACGGAAGAATCCGAACTCCGGGGCGGCAAATCTGAGAATGCCGTTCGGCAATATTTTTCCCTGACTTATACGGGGAAAAAAGAAGGACTAACGTGTTTCGACTATCAGGTATCCCGTGTTTTACAAACCAATCACGAAGGCTTGTACGCATGGATAGAAGATATGTATCCCCTGATGCAATACCTGCAATTGGGTATTTCATGGGAAGGGCGCATTGAAAAGGTGTTCAATTTGCCGGATATTTATAACCGTTGGGTAAAGAAAATCTGGTATGAAACCAAGCAAAAACATAAAGGGGAAGATAAACGCGACGCCATGTTGGAAAATATAGACGCTCTTTTACAGGATGAAGCCGCTTTCGCCAATTCATTGTGTTATGCGCCTCCTTTTTCCTTGTTTTTTTCGGGATTGCACGGAATGAAATTTGAGAAGGAAAAGGAAGAAAAACGCAAAGGCAGGTTATTGGGATTCGGGGGCGCACCGTTTTTACCGCTTATTTTGGAAGATGAAATAAAGGTTTCGGAAAGTCCGGTAGAAAGTTATGAAGTGAAAACAACCGGAAAAATCGACGAAAAAGAATTTGACAGGAAATTATTCAGTAACTTTGTGCGGACAATGAGCAACGACCCTATGGCGATAGACAGTCTGTTGACTCGTCACAGCGAAAGATATTTGTTTGACAAACATCATTGGGTAAAAACCGGAATGTGGCTGCATCTTTCCACCGTTCCCTATTTCATGATACGGGAAGAACGTTGTTTTCTTAAAGCGTTGGAATCATGAGCGGCAAGAAATATGTACCCGACGGCGTTTGGCTGACATGCAACTGTGGAGCTTGTTATTCGGTATTCAAAGTTACGTTCCACAAGATGGCGGATATTTACGGCTCAAACATGGCGACGGAAGGCGACCGGTTGCCTTTCCTGAATATCAAGCCGATGGGATTGTGTTCCAATAAAATGAGCCTGTGTGTTCCTTCCCCGGTTTTGTGGAAAGATCCCAAGCAAGGAATCATGATTGGCTTCAACCGGATGCTTCTGGAAGATTCCACGGCAATGTGCTTGTTTGGCGGGACGATTCAGATTCATTTCACATTGGAAGCAGCAAAGGCGGCTTGTCCGTTCGGCTCGCTCAAGCGACCGAGCGAATATATCAAGGATGGATTCGACTGGGTATTCAACAATATGAACAGCGCATTGTCCGATCTCAGGGGAGGACTGGCAAAGGCGGGAGCGCCGAATTGGCTGTTAAACGGGGTTGACCTGTTGGCATGGAAAGCGCAGTTTTCGGTTGGAGTTGTAGAGGGCGCCATAAATGCGGTTGTCGGTTTGGGCGAAGTCATTTGGGACATAACCCAAGACCCGGTAGGAATAGGCACAGCCATTGTGGAAGGCGTTTCCGACGGAGCAACCAAAGCGTGGAATTGGGCTTCGAAAGCGGAAAACTGGGAAAAAGCGGCGGAAAGCAGTTGGGACTATGTAACTTCGCCTGACAAGTGGGCGGAAACGGCAAAGGATGCTGCCGATTGGGTTCAAGACAACCCTCGCAAAATCGGAAATGTAGCGGGAGAAGTGCTTGAAACGGCTGCAGAGATAGCTTTGACGGCAGGAACGGCTACTGCGGCAAAAGCGGCAGGTAAAGTAACAAAAGAGGTAGTTGAGGAAGTTGTTGAAAAAACAACAAAAGAGATTGCGGAAAAAGCCGCAAAGGAAGTCGCGGAAAAAGCCGCAAAAGAGCTGGGAGAAGATGGGGTGCAAAAGAGTTTGCCGAAGGTGATAACAAAAGAGGGAGCAGAGAAAACACCAACAAGAGTGAGTAAGGTTAAAGAAATTTTTGACCCCAAAACAGCGACAAACAAACAGAAAGGTAATTTTGGTGAAATGGCTGCTTATGACAATAAGGTTAGTAATCAAGCGCTAAAAGATAAAGGATATGATTTAAAGAGAATAGGAGTGGAGGATGCGCCCAATTCATTGGATGATAAAATAAAGAAAGGTATTGATGGCATTTATGAAAATGCAACTCCTCCACCCAAGTACGTTATTGATGAAGCAAAATATGGTACCTCTCAACTTGGTATGACTAAGGATGGACCTCAAATGTCTGACGACTGGATAAAAGGTAGTAATAGAATTGAAAAACAATTTCCAGAGTAAGCATTCGGTAATCTACTCTTGCGGATTTTTTTCCGCCCAGTTCATAGGGAGCAAATCGGCTAGTTCGTTTACTTTGTGTTCATTGATACGATTCAGGACATCGGTCAACCATTCTGTCGGATT
>BNTV01000248.1 GCA_025996865.1 Bacteroidia bacterium | reverse complement strand
GAAAAACGATATGTTTTTCAAAGAACGAACAGATACACGACAATGTTATTGGAATCTATATCGAAAGGTATTATTATAAAACAGGAACTTATGGAAATAATGTATTCTGATAATTTAGGACACTACCAAAAATTTCATGACCGGAACAACCTTATCTACTTTGTTCTCTTTTTTCAATTTCTTTATTTTCGCCTTCATCCTTGCTTACTACAATTTATCCATATTAGCCGTATTCGTCGCGGGAAACGCCCTGTATGTAACATGGATACTGTCGTTCATGAGTTACCGGAATGCAAGAAATCAAACTGAATAATTGCGAGCGGCAACAACGCTGTAAATGGGAACGGATACAGGTCAAACTGTTCAAAACGCCGACAAGATTATCGTATTGGACAAAGGGAAAATCGTAGAGGAAGGAACACACAAGGAATTGACGGAGAAAAAGGGAGCGTATTATACCTTGGTGAAGAATCAATTGGAATTGGGAACATGACCCCCCGCCCCCTAAAGGGGGCTTTAGCGCAGTGATATTTTTTAACAGGCAAAAATAGATACAAGAAATGAGTAACAAAGATGATGATACGTACCCGGCAAAGTCCCCTCCAGGGGAGGACATTATCACGGAAGATATTTCGCTGCTCGAACGGTTTTTCTTGCCGGTAAAGAAAATATTAACGGAAAGTTTATGAAGCCCCCGACGCAGGTTCCATAAAGTAGTTCAAAAAGTTTTTGCCCTTGTTTTGCAGGCAGGCGTGTTTCATATTTTTTTGATGACTTTCAATTCACCATCGCCTCCAATTTCAATAACTCGTCGCGATACTGCGCCGCTTCCAGAAATTCAAGTTTTTTGGCCGCATCAAGCATCCGTTTTCTCGTCCGGGCAATCGCCTTTTCCAAATCAGGTTTCGTCATGTATTGTACAACCGGATCGGCAGCAAGAGTCACCATTTCGTTTTCGAGATACGCTTGCGGTTCGGTTTTGCGTTCTTTCACCAAAGTCGATAAGGTATTTTTGATGATCTGTTGCGGCGTAATGCCGTGTTTTTCGTTGTACAGCAACTGTTTTTCCCGTCTGCGCAGGGTTTCATCCATGGTTTTCTGCATGCTTTCCGTAATCTGGTCGGCGTAGAAAATCACTTTCCCGTTGATGTTGCGGGCTGCGCGTCCTGCCGTCTGCGTCAGCGAACGATGAGAACGCAGAAAGCCTTCTTTATCGGCGTCAAGGATGGCCACGAGTGAAACTTCCGGTAAATCAAGCCCTTCCCGTAAAAGATTTACCCCGATAAGCACGTCGAAACAGCCTTGCCGCAGTTTTTCCATAATTTCGATGCGTTCCAATGTTTCTACATCCGAATGGATATAAGCCGTTTTGATACCGAAACGGGTGAAATAAGTGTTCAGTTCCTCCGCCATTCTTTTGGTAAGCGTAGTGACCAAAGTCCGCTCGTCACACTCGGTTCGCTGATTGATTTCTTCCATTAAATCGTCGATTTGGTTCAGGCTCGGACGAATTTCTATTTCCGGATCGAGCAGTCCGGTTGGACGGACTACCTGTTCTACAACAACTCCTTCGCTCATTCGCAACTCAAAATCGGCAGGTGTTGCGCTCGCGAAGATTTTTTGCAGTGTCAGCGACTCAAATTCGTCGAAAGTCAGCGGGCGATTGTCGATTGCCGCCGGAAGCCGGAAACCGTATTCGACCAGATTGATTTTCCGGGAATGGTCGCCGCCGTACATGGCGTGAATTTGCGGGACGGTGACATGGCTTTCGTCAATGACCGTCAAGAAATCTTTCGGAAAATAATCTATCAAACAGAATGGCCGACTACCGGTCGGACGACCGTCGAAATAGCGGGAATAATTTTCAATTCCCGAACAATAGCCCAATTCCCGAATCATTTCCAAGTCGTAGGTAACCCGGTCGTAAAGTCTTTTGGCTTCTTCTAATTGTCCGCCGTTTTTGTAAAATTGGACCCTTTCGCCCAAATCAATGTCGATTTGTCCAACGGCCTGATTGATTCGCTCGCGGGTTGTAACGAAAATATTTGCCGGATAAATGGAGTAATGGTCAAAAATTTCGATGGGACTGCCGGTCAGCGGATCGAAGGTGTAAATTTCTTCGATTTCATCACCCCAAAACAGGATTCGCAAAGCTAAATCATCATACGCCAAGTACACATCAACTGTGTCGCCTTGTACCCGGAATTTTCCTCTTGTAAACTCAATCTGGTTTCGCGAATACAAACTGTCAACCAATCTTCTCAGCAGCGCATTACGTGCTAAAATTTCTCCTTTTTGAATGGCAATTACATTTTCCTTGAAATCTTCAGGATTACCGATGCCGTATAAACAGGATACGGACGATACAATAATCACATCTTTTCGTCCCGACAAAAGAGCGGAAGTGGCCGAAAGCCTGAGTTTTTCTATTTCGCTGTTGATGGACAAGTCTTTTTCAATATACGTATTCGTTGAGGGAAGATAGGCTTCCGGTTGATAGTAATCGTAGTAGGAAACGAAATATTCCACAGCATTTTTCGGAAAAAAGCCCTTAAATTCCGAATATAACTGGGCAGCCAATGTCTTGTTGTGACTCAGAACCAAAGTTGGTTTATTCAGTTCCCTGATGACATTCGCAATGGTAAAAGTTTTACCCGAGCCGGTTACGCCGAGCAATGTCTGGTAAGGCACTCCCTGCTTTACGCCGGCAACCAATTCTTTAATGGCTTCCGGCTGGTCGCCGGTTGGCTTGTAATCCGAAATTAATTCAAAATCCAAAACAAAAACATTTTTTTATTTTTAATTCTCAATCGGCTAACGCCGAACGTTGTTTCTCAATTTTCAATTAACCAATTGCACCATGCATCCATTCCCGTATTTTTCAACGCGGAAACTTCAAATATCTGCAAATCGTGATTCACTTTCAAACAGTTCTCACGAAGTACGTTAATATCCGTATTGAGATAGGGTGACAAGTCTATTTTGTTAATAATGCAAATATCAGCTTCTTGAAACATTTGCGGATATTTCAAAGGTTTGTCGTCACCTTCGGTTGTGCTGACGATAACAACTTTTTGGGCTTCTCCCAAATCAAACATTGCCGGGCAAACCAGAT
>BNTV01000247.1 GCA_025996865.1 Bacteroidia bacterium | reverse complement strand
GTGTACCGAGTTCTTCTGCCGATATTGTAACGGTCGCTCCGGTCATTTTTTCTTTTTTTAGATTTTGATACCCGGTGCTGACAATGACCACTTCCGTCAGATTCGTAATGTTTTCATGTAAAACAACATGCTGTTGGGTTTGACTGTCAATAACCGCTTCTGTCGTTTCGTAACCGAGAAAAGAATAAACCAAAATCGAACCCTGAGATACTGTTATAGAGTAATGTCCTTCTTTGTCGGTGGTAGTTCCCTTCGGTTCTCCTTTGACGAAAACGCTGGCCCCTGCTATGGGAATATCATCCGTATCTTTTACCGTTCCTTGAATGACAACGGATTGAGGAGGTGTATCCGATCGCTTTTTATTGATGATCAACAGGTTCTTCCCTCGAATTTGATAGGTCAGATTCGTACCGGCCAGAATCAGGTTCAAGGTTTCATCAACACTGCGGTTTTGCTGTTCCAGCGTAATCTGGGTATAAGGGTTTACCTGATCCATTGTGTAATTAACTGCAAAACCCGACACTTTGGCGACAGCGCTTAGCGCATCATGCAGGGTCTGATTTTGAAAACCGATATTTATCTGTTTGTCAATAGATTGTCCGTAAAGATGCGCAGTTGAAAAAAGTTGTATGAACAGAAAAAACAGGCATACAACCGTGCGAAAAAATGGTTTCATTTTAATTTATTTAGTGTTATATTATTCTCATTATCAATCTCATAATACATTTCCGGCATAATCATGCAAAGCATATCCAAAATGCCGGACAGACTTTCCATGCCATTGAATGAAGAAACGATAATTTTTTCTCCCAGATTTTTCTCCCGGATATGGATATTTACTTTGTACCTTTTCTCCAGCACCGGGACAATTTGGCTCAAGGGAACCTGATTGAATGTCATATCTTCCTTAATCCATTCATTGGTTGCTTGTTCGGTGTCGGTCGAAATGGTTTGGATTTGAGATTCCTGTTCCTGCATATTATAATCTAATTGTTGATTGGTGGTAAGGACGGCCAGTATTTTGGCGTCATTCTCCACTTTCACGCTTCCACGGATGACTGTAACAAGGATTTGTTCTTTGCTTGGCCAGGCTTTAATGGAGAAAGCGGTGCCCAAAACAATGGTTTTAACCGTCCCGCTATGGATGATAAACGGTTGTTCCGGTTTATGTGCAATATCAAAATAGGCTTCTCCGGAGAGATTGACTTCGCGAGAAGTTTTTGAAAAATCTTCGTCATAATCCAATGTGCTTCCTTTATGTAATATGACGGAACTGCCATCCGGCAGAGAAATGTTTCGTGTATAATCGACCGCTTCCCGTGAAGAAGGAAGTTGTATTTGAACGGGTTCATAAGATGTCATTTGAGTATTTTGCGATTCGTTTCTATTGAAAAACAGGAGCAGAGCAATCAAAACAATCGCCGCCGCCGCCGAATACCTCAATAACAGCCGTATATTGAACAGGTATTTTTTCGCCTTCTTGGGTTGTCGTAAGATATTGGTTAATATCTCTTTGGTTTTATTTTCAGATAATACTTCCGGCGACTCGTAATTTTTCCAATCAGAAAACAAGATTTTTTTCAAAAGCTTGTCGTCAAACAGAGCAATAAGTTGTGCGAGTTCCTTTTCTTCTTCCGGCGTGCAATTGTGCCGAACATGTTTGTTCAACAACTCTTTTAATCGTTCTTTCGATGTTTGTATCATAACAGAAATAAATTGTATTTTCTTATATGACGGATGAAAGAAAGAAAACACCTACTCAAATAAAAAAAATGTAAATTGTTTTTCAAAAAAAAGAGACAAAAAATACAAACAGGATGGGATAGTTTTTCGCAAGATAGTTCTGAATATTTTTAAGCGCCTTATTCATGTGATTTTGTACGGTAGAAAGAGATAAATTCATTTCTTTTGCAATTTCTTTTAGTGATATTCCTTGCTCCCGATGGTATTGATAAATCTTTTTCTGTTGGCTGCTTAGTTGATTTACCGCATTTTGAAAAAGCAGGCGGCATTCTTTTTCAAAAAGAATATTGTCCGGTTTTGCATTACTTTCTTCTACATCGGTTTCAATATCTGATAGCGAAATTTTTTCTCTTGAAAATTTACGAAGATTATCAATCATTTGGTTTTGGGCGATTTTGAAGATGTAGGCATTCGGATTCTTTATTTTAGCTGCATTTTTCCTATCCTGCCATATTTTCATAAATACATCCTGGACAATGTCTTCCGATTCTTCTCTGGAGCCGGTAATCGATAACAGGAATCCCAACAATTTATCCTTGTAAGCATAGAAAAGCGACGTAAAAGCGTGCTGATCTTCTTCTTTTACAAGAGAAAGCAGTTCTATTTCTTCGGATTCCTTATATTGCATAGCATTGATTTTCAAAATACAAAAGTAAATAATTTTATAAGAATTCAAAATACCTTGGTAGTCCTCAATAAACACGTTTATCAAAAAGCGCGTAGCGCTTCCGCGTTTATACTAATTTAAACACCTCATTTACGTTCACATTTCCCGGCATCCATGCAATAGCTGCCGCAAACACTCCGATTTTATTGTCAAACATGAATAAAAACCAGCCAAACCCGTTTTTTCGCCCATTCTACAAAATATTTACCCTGAAAGAATACAATAATTGTGTATTTTCCCGGATAATCAAGCGTGAAAACCTTATAAATTTAAGAAATTTAATAAAATACTCATTTTTTGTTTAAATAATTATTCATTTCGCATTTTTATTTAAAAATAATACTTACATTTGCAGCGATTTTGACAAACAATTTGATATACACAATTATGAGTTTGGAAAATAACGACATGGAATTTTTAATAAAGTTCGACGAATCTTTTAACAATTTTTTGGTTAAAAAATTTGGTGATGTGAAAAAAATCATTAAACACACACACACACACACCTGAGATCGCTCGCCGCTATATTTTTAAAAGCGCGCAAGTTACAAAAAATTTCGGAATAATTTTACTAAGTTTTTTCTTTTTTTTCTCTGCCTGCCGCTTTTTCGTCGATGCGGCTGCGGTCAAATCCGGGATGCTTCCACAGGATATACGCTTCCATCGCTTTGGCGCGGGCTATCGACAGGGCGCGGTTGTGATCCGGCGTGCCCATGGGCGA
>BNTV01000246.1 GCA_025996865.1 Bacteroidia bacterium | reverse complement strand
TGACATCACCCAAACCGTCATACCACAAACCTTTGGTTTCACGACCAATGTGTTCTGATTTTTCGGCTTTGAATCTAAAGAAGTCAAAACCATATCCGCCATATTTGATAACGGTTATTTCCGGCAAACTTTCATTCACATGAGTGAACCAACTGAAACGGGAAGTGATATTGTTGTTGTACACATCATCGTAGGTGATAAAATAATCACTTCCCACCAACATGATGCTGCGGCTTTGATAGTCCGGCCAAGAGTAGGCTTTTTCCTGTGAAGGAATGATTTCCGCGAATTGTCCGACCGACAAATCATACAAAGGTCGTGTCAATTCGTTCATTCCGATGGATTTGAAGTAGCCGTCTTTGAATGCGCCTGCATTTGTAATCATTTCTGTATCTTGTGCTTTTCGGTCACCGCTGTCTTCTTCTCCATTGTGGCTATATGATTTTCCGGCAGCGTAAAAATAGATGTTACCGCATCCTCCATCGGCGGCAATACCCCAACGGTAGTTGGGTCCTTTGTCTATTTGTTGCAGATGGATGGACAATTCATCTTTGGTACCGACAGCTGCACGCAGTACAATGCCATACCCCGTCATTTTCATACTTTTGAGATCGGGTGGCGTACCGGTGTCGAAATTTTCCGATGGATACATGATTTCAAAAACATCTTTATGAGAGGCCGATTCAAAATCTTCATCCAAGGGACTGGATACAAAACGGATATTTTCGGCCAGTAGTGGGGTGTAATTTTGTAAAAAATCGCCTATCAGCCAGAATGAAGCAGCCGGTTTATGTCGGCCGGCATGTGCTCCCTGGGGCGGATGTATCCTTCTTGGACCCTCTTCTCCGGTGGCTATACCCCAGAAATGTTGCGGGACAACGCCTAATTTATTTTTGTAAAAATCCAATGATTCGCCATTATATGGAGCAGATAAGGCATTGAGTATCCAATTCCCCACTTGAGCCATATTTTGGTTTGCCATGGGAATTTTTCCGTTTCCATACGTTTGAATTAAATAATTTGCCCGAATGGATGACTTCAGAAATCCCCAGACATAACAACTCAAGTTCTCTGTCCACCGGCCTCCATGTGCATCCCAGGATTTTACATCGGGACGGGTATGATAATGGGTATTTAGCTCCACATATTTGGCAAACATATTCGTCCAGTTGTCGGCTTCGCTGTGTTCCGGAAAAAGGAATGCGACGAATGCTGGGATAGAGCGTATCTCAGCCAAAAAATTGGGATGTCCCGAAAGCATTGTTCGCATAGGCATATATTCTTCGGAAGCAGCTACATAAGCATGCATCAGAAACATGGCGGAAAAACGCTCTCTTTGTTCGGGAGTCATTTCCGGTAACAGTTGATTGAAAGAAACCAATGATGATTTGATAAAACCGTTTGCCGGAGATGGGGAATAACCGCTGTTCTGACAGGGGCCGCTTACGGCTAATTCATTTGAGTAGGAGTTGTAAATGAAACCTCGCTCTAAATCCTGGACACGGGCAGTCTGTTTGGGTGTGGCAAAGATTACCGGTTGTATGCGTAAAGGTTCGGGATATGTCAAATTCCAATCCTTGACTTTGTTCAGGTCGATGGTGCTGTGCCGGTTTTGCAGAAAGGTATTATACGATAACTGGGAAATCCTGGGCCGAGGACCCTCTTTGGCTGTGTTTAATCGTTCCAACTCTTCCATGTAGTCGATATTATTCTGATGCGGATAGCAACTCAATCCGGTGGAACGCGTACCGGTACGTACCGGATAAATCCATTTCAAAACTTGGTCGTTGTAATAAAATTTTACATTCAATTTGCCGGACGACGCCCAAATAGAATATTCGTGGTCATTCCAAGCTGAGACATCTTTGGTGAATGCGCCAACAGACTGCATCCCTTTTTCATCCCAGAAAACAGTAGAAGTAACATTCCTTTCAGCCGGCCAATTGCCGAAAATACCAACCTCAAAAGGTATCTTGCCGTTTCCCGGCGAATACATGATGCCGTGATGAGAATTGAGCATGCTCTGATCTATTTTTTCCCATTTATAACGTCCAAAGCCCGGCGTATTTTCCGGTTGTCCGTATGGATGGTTGGGCGCTTGGCGGTGAGTCGGACTGAATCCGTCCCAACGTATCTCCCACCCTGCCTGGTCTGCATCCGGAAAGCCTTCCATTTGTTCTTTGATTTCCACAAAATCATAGCTGTTAACACAACGGATATTCGCCTGATAATTGGCTCCGTCCGAGAAGACGTAACGCTGTTCTATTTCTACAAACAATAGTCCTTGGTTGACAATCTTTGTCTCTAATTGTTTCAATGTTCTTTTTCCAGGATCGAAACTGCTGTTACCTAAGAATTTACTCCCTCGCTGTCCGATACCGGATATAGGACCCGGTATCGGATTTTGTGTACTGCTTGATTTGGGCAACCGAATTTCCAATTTGTCTGTTTGAACGGTAATCCCTTGTCCGGTTTCCAATATGCTTACAGGCGTGAAGCGTTCAGGCGTTCCTTTCTGTAACAGAAAAGACCGTTGACCGCCCGAAGGAAGGTCTGTGAGAATATAGAGTACCGCCTCCTGTTTCCCATTCTTATTTTTCTGAAAATCACTGATTTGAAAAGGTATCTGCCGACCGGTGACTTTGTCTTTCAATATCAATTCTCCAGGTGTAATTGCTTCCTGGAAAACAACCGGGTAAGTCAGCAAAGTATTTGGCCACCAAAACAGGGATTGATTCAAGTAATCTTTTAACTCGATTTCAGCTTTCCCCGATTGAAAAATAACCGGAGACTGTGGGGCGCTTCCTAACGCATTGATCCAAAGGAATGAAAGAAACGCCAATAAAACCCATTGTTTTTTGAAATTCATGATATGAATATTTTAATGATGTTATTTATTTCGGATAATAAGCTTCTACTTTGTTACCCATGTTGTCATTGCCTACAGAGCGTGTTCCCACTCGTCTGAACGGTTCGCCGGGAACCGGATCGAAATTGAGCCAGCTATTCGGATCATTGTCCACCGGGAGAGAATATTTACTTTCTCCATTTCCATTGACCGCTGTGACAACATGGGTAACAAAGTAGAAGCTTATTATCCGAAATAAATAACATCATTAAAATATTCATATCATGAATTTCAAAAAACAATGGGTTTTATTGGCGTTTCTTTCATTCCTTTGGATCAAT
>BNTV01000245.1 GCA_025996865.1 Bacteroidia bacterium | reverse complement strand
GACACTTCTATCAGCGCAAGGGCATGGGTAAGCCCGATAGTGAGCGTTGTAGCGGATACAGCGCCTGTGCCGGTCATCAGGTCGGAGGACGTGTAGTCGGTGTAAGCGCTCTGGTCGGCTTTGGGCGTGAAGGCGTCGCGGATTTCGTCTGCCGTCTTCTTGCCGCTCATTGTCGCGCTGTACGGGTAATAAGCAAGGTAGGCGCCGCCGGTGACGTCGGTTATCGTCGCTACGCCGTCGGGCGTCCACGCTGTGCCGTTGTAGGTGCAGGGGATGTTGTCCTGCAAAATGGCGTTGGCGCTTGAAAGAACGGTAATGCCGATTTTGTCGCCGGAGGTAAAGGTGGTGACATAGCCGCTTTCCGAAGCGCGTGTTTCGGGATTGTCGGATGCGAAGTCCGCGGCGGTTACGTTGATTTGTAGAGACGCAATTAATCGCGTCTCTACGTCGTCGTCCTGCGTGCAGGAATTTGTCTGAACCATGATTAACGGGATTATCAGGATTGACAGGATTCTTTTGAATAATTTTTTACTGTTCATCATATCTTTAATTTTTACTTTTCTTTGCGCCGTTTCCCGCCGCGAAGCGGGAACGCACCTTCGTGCGCCGGACTTGCGCCTGTCGTCCGGAATGGCTGTTATTCAATGACGGCTTTTCAATTGGCCGTACCGGTTTGCGGGGTTGGGGTTTGGTTTCCCCAATCCTCTATCGTATTGCTTACAACGGTCAGGTTGGTTTTATTCACCGTAATGGTGAAGGTGTACGATTTTCCGCCTTCAAAAGTGTAGCTGCTGTTGTAATAATACGTCTGTCCGTTGGCAAGCGTTACCTCGAAAATGTTCTGGCTTGACAAAGCAACGGGCAGCAGCAGGGCTGTATTTGTTGTAGCGTCGGTCGTAATCCATCCGAGCGTATTGCCGGTAATGGCTCCTGTTGGGTTCGTCCCTGTGTTGTCGATGTCATCCACAGCGGTATTGCCGTAGATTTTGACGGTTGCGCCGGTTAAGTCGGGGGCACCGTTACCTGCTTGGAGCGTAACGCTTACCTTTGCCGTCTTGTGCTTGAATGTGAGCGTGGTTGTCGAATAATTGGCGCGGGTAATGCTCGTAACCTTGTCGGCAAAGATAAAGTCTGCCGCCTGTATGCCTGCGCTCTGGTCGGCAGGATAGGAATAGGAAGCCGGATACCACGCGAAGGCGTCAATGGAAGCGTAGTCGTTCCAGTACAATGTGGCGCTGGTAAGCGTACCGTTTGCCGCCGCCGTAAATGGATAAGTTGTTCCGCTTACATTTACGATTACCGTTTCCCCGCCGTCCCAAGTGTTGCCGGAAGTGGCGCGGGCTTGCGGGTCGTTGCTCACTTGCGAGGCAAAGGACAGCTTGCTGTTTGCGGGGTTATTTACTGCTTCGTCGTCCTTGCTGCACGAAGTCATTACTGTTGCCGCTGCAATGGCGGCGATTGCTAAAAATTTACATTTGTTCATTGTGATTTGTTTTTTTAAATAATACATGAATAATTGTTATTGTTATTGTTAAATTAATTTGCTACTACTGTTTCGTTTCCGGCGTTTTCCCAGTCGGAAATTTCCGCGGCAACGCCCAATACGGTTGCTGTTACCGTTACTCCTGCCTTGAGGGTAAACGGCGTTTTCTTGTCGGCATTGAAGGGTGCTATTTTTTCCGACAAACCGGAATTTACCGTAATATCAGCGGGTAGGCCGCCGTTGAAATGCAGGGTCAGGGTCAGCGTTTGCGCGTTGCCCTGAATACCGAGCAGGAGCAGGACGGCGGTATATTTGCCGTCGGGTTGCCGGACAAACACAGGCACAACCGCAACCGGGTCTCCCACGGGGTTGCCGTTGTCGATACCGATTGCGCCCGCCACGCCCGAAAGGGTGGCTGTAATGCCTGTAATGCGGTCGGCAACATTGCCTTGCACGTCCAGTTCGAGGGTCAGCTGCCGTACCTGTTGCTGCATGGCGACGGTAAAGGCGTGGTCTTTGTCTTTTTCAATGACAACGTCCTGCGAGCCGGTGAAAAACCAGCCCAATTCGCTGCTGTAATCAGCTGCAGCGGTTGTTCCGGCAACCGAAATGTTGTTTGCTGGATTCCATATATTAATATGGTATGCGCCTGCTTCAAAGTAGTTGTTTACTTCGTTGGTTGTGCCGGATAAAGCCCCCACCCAGCCTCCCCCCAAGGGGGAGGAGATGGCTACCGTATAGTTGTCCGGGATATTGATGCCCTCGCCGCGGTTTGTCCAGTCGGTGGTGAGGGATATGATTCTGCCGTGATTGGGGTGGTCGGTGTTGTAGAGCGGCTCCTTCACGCAACTTGTCAGGCAGCATACTGCTGCTGTGGCGGTTAAGTACCTTAAAGTCTTTAAAGACCTTAATGATAATTTTACTATTATATTTTTCATAATCTATAATTTAAAAATCAGTGAAACTCCTAACTGCGTGGGTCCGAAAAAGTCCTTTTTCAAACCGCCCTCTTTCAGCACCATCACTTCGCGACTGCGGTAGTAGGTATCGTATTTCAGTTGGGTATAGCCCAATCCGAGGCTGAAATCAAGGTCGAAGACTTCACTTAGGCGAAGTTTGTAGCCGCCTGTCAGTCCGCCGCCGATGGCATCGCCCTGATAGCCGGTGTCCTTGAATTTAAAGTTAAATTCGCCTGCATGACCTTCGACGCCGATAAACCAACCCGTAGGGGCGTTGCGCGCAACGCCCCTACCTCCGAAATAATATCGTATTTCGGGCGACACCATCCATGTACGATGATGGTTATCGTCGTCGCTCCAAATCCAGTGGCTGTATGCGCTGTTTACGAGGATGCCGAAACGTTCGGCGGGTTTGTATTCAATGCCGAGATTGGGAGTGGCAACCGCCCAGTACAGTAAATTGGTGCGGATTGAAAATTTGTCCTCGCAGCCATGCTCCGTGTATGCGTTGTCCTTTGCGTCCTGTTGTGCGGGCAGGGTTGCCGTCAGGAGCAGGAAGCAGGCAAGGGTAAGTACTGTTTTCTTCATTCGTGATGTATTTTAAAAATTCGTGATGTATTGTTTAAAACAGGTAAAAAAACGTGAAAGCGTAAAGAAGACAGGGCATAAAAACCTGTTGTTTCTTTACGCTTTCGCGCATATTTATAACTGTTAAGAAATTTTTTTGTAACTTTCGCCCTTTTAGCAAGAGGGCGGGAGGGTGCGTTAGGCTGTGTGCTGTGTGCTGTGTGCTGTGTGCTGTGTGCTGTGTGCTGTGTGCTGGAGGGTGGGTGGTGTGTGGTGTGTGCTGGATGGTGTG
>BNTV01000244.1 GCA_025996865.1 Bacteroidia bacterium | reverse complement strand
CTTCACGAAGCAATCCATACGCCTTGGCGATGATATACGTTTCCTGACCGACTATCTGAACCTCGAAAAGCTGCGGAGGGATAATTTCGAGTTCAGCATTACGGCAGACGACGGCGTAGAAGAAATTTCACTGCCTCCGCTGTTGTTTATTCCCTTTGTGGAAAATGCCGTGAAACACAACAACGACAACCGTAACCTCTCGTTCGTCCGGCTGCGGTTTGGCAGGGAAAACGACAATTTGTGTTTCGGGTGTATCAACTCCAAACCGCTCCGCCCGATGCGTAAGGACGAAGCCGGGGGACTGGGGCTTCCCAATGTGCGCCGCCGCCTCGATTTGCTGTACGGAAACAGGTATCGGCTGGAGATAACCGAAAACGAAACCTCCTACACGGTACAATTAAGTATTGAACTTAAATATAAAAAGATATGAACTGTATTATTGTTGATGACGAACCCTTAGGCCGCGAGGCTATCCGCCTGCTGGTGGAAGATACCCCGGCGCTGGACTTGTCGGGAAGTTTCGGAGATGCCGGATCGGCAGGAAATTTCCTGCTCGACCATCCCGTTGATTTGGTATTCCTCGACATCCGTATGCCTGGCACGGACGGGATAACGTTTGCCCGTACCGTCAGGGACAACACTTTAGTGATATTCACTACCGCCTATCCCGAATATGCGGTGGACAGTTATGAACTCGATGCCGTGGATTATCTCCTGAAACCCATTGAACCGCAACGTTTCCAAAAAGCCGTTTCCAAAGCTTGCGATTACCTGCAACTCTTGCAGGACAAATCACAGAAAAGCAGCGTGGAAACCATTACGCAGGAGCATATCTTCGTGAAGTCGGACCGTCGCTACTTCAAAATCCTTTTCCGCGACATCCTTTTTATCGAGGGTTTGAAGGATTATGTTGTCATCCAGACCGACAAACGGAAAATTATCACGAATACTACGCTAAAAGCTATTCAGGAACAACTTCCGCAGGAAATTTTCCTGCGTACCAACAAATCCTATATCGTCAATCTGGAAAAGATTGATTCCTTTGATGTAAATGACATTTATATCGGTACGCACGAACTGGCTATCGGCAGCCGTTACAGGAACAGTTTTATAGATAAGTTTGTGAAAGGAAAACTTATTTAGCAAGATAAGTGATTTCTAATAAAGGCAAGATGGAACAGTTTGTGTGTAATCTCAAGGAAAGTATTTATGCCGACATTCAGAAAATTGAATTGTCGGAGAGCGATATTTCTCAGAAGTCGTTGAAAATAATTCAAGTGCTGGAGAAAACCTTTGAAGATTTAAAAACATTCATTTTGGATTATACTTTCAAAGACCAAACGGAAGAAATAATTTTCTTTAAAGAAATTAAGCCTCAATTGTTCAGCCAATTAGTCTATCATAACAAAATTTACAATATTGAAATGCGGATGCCGACAGGCAGCTATAATGATAAAAAATCTTATCTGGAGAGTGTGTTAAGCAGAATCAAATATTTCTTCGATATGAATTTTGATTTTTACCATTATTACCGTTCCGGAAGCACTCATTTGGATAAATATTACTTTCTCATGGGGAAGCCTGATATACAACTCATTCTGGATAGCTTTTATTTTGAGCGGGATACAAAATTCTCTACAAGCCATGATTTCAAGGTAGCAAAAATATTGGCAAATGAAATGCTGACAGTATATGTAAACGGGAAAATTATCAAACTGGAACAACAGTCTCAATCCTTTACAGAAGAAAGTTATTGCATTTCCAAATCCAAACATACATGGACGGATTCAAAAACAGACCTTACGGAACTGATTTATGGATTATACGTTAAAGGTAGCATTGACAAGGGAAATGTTGATATAAAGGAACTTGCCGACTATTTTGGGAACTTTCTCAATATTGATTTGAAAGATATTTACCGTATCTATTTGAACATCAGAAGCCGTAAGGACAGCAGGACGTTATTCCTTGATTCTTTGACAGATGAACTTAATGACAAGATGGATGAAGATGATAAACGATAGTAGAAATGCAAGTATGGAAACGCTTATTCATATCGAATGGAACCTGAAAGGAACCATTGATATGCAACACCTTTCCAAAGAATTGGGTTTTACGGAAAAACAACTCAATGAAGCATTCTATGAACAAACATCATTCAGTATTCAGGAATATATGGAGAAACGCCGCTTTACGGAGATAATGAAGCGTTTGGCGCAAACCTGCGATGAAGTAGCAGTAATTGCAGAAGATTTTTCTTTCCCCAATACCAATACTTTAGTGTCCTTTTTGCAGGAATTTAATGTTAATCCATTTTGTATCCGCAAAGGTTATCTGTTGGATGGATTTAACTTGACGGAATCAATAGTGGATTCAGTTATCAATCGTATAAAGATTGCAGGTTCGTATCAGACGGCGATAAAGTCATTAAATAGTAGTATTTTTGTAAGCTAATCAGACAAAAAGATGACGAAAATAAATACAAATTACAAAATGAGGAGGATTGAAAATATGAGTAAATACGAACCATTATGGAAACACCTGCAAGCAAATGGGAGTGAAACGCTGAAACTCACTTATGACGACATCAAAGCTGTTCTCGGCTTTGATATAGACCACTCCTTTCTAACCTGCAAGAAGGAAGCGGCGCAATTTGGCTATTGTGTGGGGAAAATCTCCATGAAGGAGAAGCACGTTACATTTCATAAGGAGGAACAATTATGAAAAAATGGTATAAAGAAGAATACGAATTTACTGTTGAGGTAACCGGCTTTCTCCGTGGCGACTCTACCCTCGGATATTGCCGGAACGGTGAGGAAATCGGCGACAAATACACCTGTACATACGGCTGCCCTGTAAATTCAGATGGACAGGGGATTTGCTCCAAAGTGATGATGATTATGTTCCCGATTATGGAAGCCGTTAGGAGCGGTGGCGATTTAGAAAACATCGGTGGCGACGGTAAATACAGCAAGGACGTTGTATGTCCGGACGGTTGCGTTATATTTCGACTGACAGCAAAGAAACTTGATAACGAGAATTTTTTTAAAGGGAAGTTTATTAATCAGGGGGCGCTGTGATTGTCCGTAAGCGAAAGAAAATTCTTTAGAGGAATATTCGACCGATAATGGCAAAAGGGTTGTGTATGAACCGAAATGGAAGTTATAAACAGAATTAAAATATGAAGTACAGAACAGTTAATTTAGACGCATTCAGCGTCATTGGAGTAAAGAATTTTACATCCATCGAAAACGGCGAGAATTTCATCAAAATTCCGCAAATGTGGGCAAGTTTGCCCGAAGAAACAA
>BNTV01000243.1 GCA_025996865.1 Bacteroidia bacterium | reverse complement strand
TCAACAACATCAAATCTGATTCGCGTATAAAGTTCATTTTGAATAATTTCCGGCATAGTCAAAAATCGAGTTTGTCCGGCAAATTCACCTCCATCCGGCTCTCCTAAAACCTTCATATATTGCGGGTCTTGTCGGTAAATTCCTATTCCTCCATCTCCAACCCACCACGCACCTACAAACCAACCATAATCAAATTTTTTGCAAAGAGTCAACAGTAACGTCGTAGCATAATCTTTCGTTGGAGTATTCTTTTCTTGTGCTTCTTGTTCAATGGCTTTGTATGCTTCAAATACGGCACTGCCAATAATGCCTTGTAATATTTTTCCTATTTCATTTCGATTTTCTTGTTCTCTGTTTTTATCAAATACATCTTTATTATCAAGCAATTTTGCTTTACATATCTCAAGAGCCTTTTGGCAGGCAATCTGCGAGCCTTTACGTGAATATTTTGCCGAGCCTGCGCCATCAGCAACAACCATCACATACCATTCTGTTTGCTCATCATAATACAAGGCAAAATCATCGTCGCGAGGTTTCCCTTCAATGGCGTGTGAACGCCCGCGCTGACTTGCGGCAACCATATCTTTGCGGGCAATCTCTTTTTTGCCAAAACCCAAAACGCCTTTTGTTTTTGTTGCTTCCACCTTGCAAAATTCTTTTGCAGAATCGGGCTTGTAGTACTCAATGTCTTCGGGTGTTGGTATATTTTTGTTCCACAACTCTCGCGGGTCGGGATTGATAATAAAGACAACCTCTCTCGTTAAAAGTGGTTTTCCTTCTTCCCAATCCTTTCTTTTAAAAGACATGGTAACTTTATGGTCACCTGCTTGAGTTGGCGTACCTTTGATTTTCTCCTCTTCGGGAAAATACTGCAACCCAATGTCTTCCAGTTTTTCAAACGAAACTTCGGCTATTTCGGGTATCTCTAAGTTAGCAAAATCAAAATCGACACAATATTCTTGATTGACTTTCCCATTTTGAAAAGTAATCTGTTTGTTTTTGATTTGAAACGCTAATTCATCGTTTTTTGCTTTTTCTTTATCGGGTTGCGCTCCCGAATCAAAAACTTTCGGCATATCTGTTTGTATTTCTATTTGTTGTTGATTATAAACAGATTGTTTCTCTATTAGCAATATTTCATCAGTCTGAACTTCTATGGGCATTTCTTCCAACTGTTCAATAACCGATTCAGAGATTCTTGCTATTTCTTGCTTAAATCCCTCAATATGGTCTTTTAGTGTTTCCCTGCAATTATCCCATTGTTTTATTACTTCCTCAGGATAATTTTGAAATTCTATCTCATTCAGTAATCCTGTAATTGAATCTATTTTTCCTTGTATCTCTTTGTCAATTTCCATTTTTTTATCCTCTTGTTCGTGAAACATCTAAATCACCACCGCCCAAACTATATTCTGCTTGTTCACCGCACCAAGGGCAAGTTTGTACTCTTTCCTCGTTACTGCAATGAATCCCTCCACAATTACAAGTGCTGAATCCATACTGATTGCCGCAACAAGGACAGGCAGGGAAACCGTATAATTCAGCGGTATTGACTTTACCGACTGCTTGTCGTCCTTCCGACAATTCGTAATAATTGTTATCAATCGGGAAAGCACCAATCAAACGGAACAAATGTGCAGCCTGCCTATTGTATTTTATTAGATAAAGTCTTTCCGTCGTTTGGCATTTGGCTAATATCACAGCAAAATTGTCATCTATTTTCGCAGGTAAATGTTTGTCCAAATCAATCTTTACCAACGTATCGTCTTTGATTGGGGCAAGTTGCAGTTCGTCACTGTTTGCCTCGCTTACGCTTACACTACTTGTTTTGATTGAGGCAGTTACCCATTTAAAAAATTGTTTGAATGATTCGGCATCGGTATTTTTCAACACCAATACGGTTTCGGTTATTCTGCCGAAAATATTCATATTGGCATTTTCTCCCAACGAAATGACAATAAGATTGGTACTTTTTCGATATTTTTGATTCCATCGGTCGAAAGTGGTTTGATACTCATCGGTCGGATTACCGTCGGTAAACAGGAAAATGATTGGTTTCCAGTCTCCTTTTTGTTCGAGCGTAGTTTTCTGAACGGAAGCATCAATATCGTTCATTAGAAATGTCAGGGCATTACCTAGCGAAGTGCCGCCGCCGATAGGTAACTTCGGTGGATAAAACTGTGTCAGTTCTGCCAACGGCGTTAACTTTTTTGCTTTACCTGCAAAGGCAATAATAGAAACATAAACTGTTTCCAACGCATAAGGGTCGGTTCGCAATTCTTTTACTATAGTTGCAATTCCGTCCTGCACCTGTTCAATGGGTTCGCCGACCATTGATTCGGAAACGTCAATTAAAAAATAAATTGGTAATCGTCTCATTAGGATATTTTTAAAATGATTAGAAATAATATTAGCAAAATAATTTGCGACATATCTACTGCGATGCCATTACCCACCTGTATGGGTTTTGCCATTTTTCGCAGTAAATTCAGAACAGGCTGAAATATCCGTTCAAAAAACAGAAATGCAGATTGATATTTCCCTGTCAAATTCGCCTTGTAAGGCGTTAATTTTGAGTAGAGAAATAACGCTACAATCAAAACGTTAATCAATATGTATAAAATCATTCTCATTTCCCTTTAAATTACTGTATGTACTTCCGGCGGTGGCGGCGGCAATAAAATTTCGTCGCTTGCCCCAACACTTCTGTTTCCAACGCTTACCGAAGCCGACACCCATTTAAAGAAACTTCTAATAGTAGAGCTGTCGGCAGTATCCATATTTACAACACTATCGGCAAACTGCTCTACATTTTCCTTTCGGGGATTATTACCAACCAAACAAGCGACAATACTGCCAAAATGCTTTTGTTTAATAATGGGAACAACTTGTTGAAACAATTGAGAATCCGAAGCCCGCCCATCACACATTACAAACAGCAAAGGCATCCAATCGCCTTTTCTTTCAGGCGTACTCAACAGTACTTCTGCATCTATCTTTTTGCACATAAATTCCAACGCTTCGCCCAAGTGAGTACCTGCCGCACTCGGTTGAGCAATGGTTGGTATTTGCATGTTTTCAAGTTCAGTAAGCGGCAAAATCTGTTCGGGATAGCGGTCGAATGTTATCACACTCAAATGCACCGATTCGAGGGCAAAAGGGTCTTGGCGAAGCGAAGAAACCATTGTTTCCAAGCCCACTTTTATTGCCTCTATCGGTTCACCACGCATAGCGCCGGAAGTTTGAATTAAAATATAAACAGGTAACCTTCTCATTAGTCTCTATACTACGATATTAACTTCGGGTGGTGGAGGCGGCAA